>NZ_JBEOVB010000023.1:0-135662 GCF_040295245.1 Streptomyces sp. NPDC002884
ATCGGACGCGGCGTGACCGTGTAGTCGGTGTCCGCGCCCATGGCGTACCACCAGCAGATGTTGGCGACCGTATAACCCGGGTACGCCCGACGCGCGGCGTCCCACAACTTGTCACCCGCGACAAGACCGTTGTGCTGCCGCCACAGCAGTACGTCCCCGAGCTCACGGAAATACCAGCCGTTGCCGACGATGCCGTGCTCCGCCGGAAGCGTCCCGGTCAGGAAGGTGGACTGCGCCGCACAGGTGACGGCCGGCAGGACGGTCCCGAGCGGTGCGAGGGAACCCGCCTGCGCGAGGGCCTTGAGGTGGGGCATGTGAGCGAGCAGCCGGGGGGTGAGGCCGACGACGTCGAGGACGAGGAGGGGTACAGGAGCCTCGGGGGTGGGCACCTGGGCGTGAGGTCCGGGCCGGTCCTGGGGCCCGGTGCCGGCGGATGCCGGGCTGCTCATGGGAGCTCCTTGAGGCCGAGGTCGGTCAAGAGGTCGCGTGCCAGGGCGAGTTCGGCTGCGATGCCGTCGGCGAGCTGGGCTCGGGCGCGGGGCCGCAGCTCGGGCGGGAGGGCCTGCCAGGTGTAGGTCTCGACCTCGAGGTGGCGGGTCAGCGGGTGCGGGCCCCCGACCAGGCGGGCCAGCGCGGCCTTGAGTACGGGGAGCGTGGAGGTGAGGGGCGGGGCGGGGGCCGCGTGCAGCGGGACGTGGAAGTGGGCGCGCCAAGGTCCGGTGTCGGGCAGAGCGGTGCCGGCGAGGGCCTCACCGAGGTCGTCGGTGCCGTGCAGGCCGGTGGCGGTGAGAGTGCGGGTCTGGTGCAGGAAGCGGGGTTCGTCGAACGCGGTGAGGGCTTCACGGACGGCGGGGAGACGGGGGTGTTCGGCGTGCAGGGCGGCGGAAAGCTGGGATTTGACGACGGGGACGCGGGCTTCGGCGAGCGCGTCCAGTGCGGAGTGCGGGTCTTCGAAGGAGGTGGCGAGATGGCAGGTGTCGACACAGACACCGATACGGGGATGCCCTACGGCCGCGAGCGGGGCGAGGGCGTCGGCGGTGGTCTCGACGGTGCAGCCGGGTTCCGGTTCCAGACCGACCCGGACGGAGCGGCCGGTCAGCTCCTCCAGCGCGTCCAGGCGCTCGGCGAGGGTGCGCAGAGCGGAGTGGGCCGTCTCGGCGCGGGCATCGCTCCAGTCGGTGCGCCAGCCGAGCGGGAGGGTGGAGATGGTGCCCTCGGTGACGTCGTCGGGGAGGAGTCCGGCGAGGACACGGGCCAGTGCGGTGGTGTGTTCGAGGCGCCCCCCGTCCGCCCAATCGGGCTTGTACACACGGTACTTGACCTCCTCGGCACCGAACCCCTCGTACGGGAAGCCATTGAGGGTGACGACCTCGAGGCCACGTCGGTCGAGTGCGGTGCGCAGGCCCCGCAGGGCCGACGGGTCGGTGTCGAGAGCGCGGGCGGCATCCCTGGCGAGCCACAGCCCGACACCGAGCCGGTCGCGGCCGAGGCGGCGCCGCACGGGTTCGCAGTGGTCGCGGAGTTGCGTGAGGACTCCGTCGAGGGTTTCGGCGGGGTGGACGTTGGTGCAGTAGGCGAGGTGAACGGTGGTGCCGTCGGGGTGCCGGAAGCGCATCGGTCACTCCCCGCCGCGCAGGAGGGAATTGCCCTCGTGAGTGGGATCGGGGCTGATCACCTCGAGGGCCAGGCGGCCGCTGAGACCGTAGAAGGCGACCGGGTTGCGCCACAGGACGAGATCGACGTCGTCCTCGGTGAAGCCCTCCGCGAGCATCAGGTCGGCGACTCTTCGGGTCTTGAGCGGGTCGCTCCTGCCCCAGTCCGCGGCGGAGTTCACCAGAACCTTCTCCGGCCCGTACAGACGGAGGATCCCGATCATGCGGGTCTCGTCCATCTTGGTGTCGGGATAGACGGAGAAGCCCAGCCAGCAGCCGGCGGCCTTCGCCTCCTTCACGGTGTTCTCGTTGAGGTGGTCGAGCAGGACCCGGTCCGCGGGCAGGGCGGATTCACGGACGACGTCGAGTGTGCGGCGCAGTCCGGCGAGCTTGTCGCGGTGCGGGGTGTGCACCAGGGCCGGCAGGGCGTGGTCGGCGGCGAGCTGGAGCTGGGCGGCCAGGGCGTTGTCCTCGGCCGGCGTCATCGAGTCGTAGCCGATCTCACCGACGGCCACGACGTGGTCCTTGACGAGATAGCGCGGCAGCTCCTCCAGGACCCCGACACATCGCGGGTCGTTGGCCTCCTTGGGGTTGAGGGCGAGCGCGCAGTGATGGGCGATGCTGTACTGCGCGGCCCGGAAGGGTTCCCAGCCGAGAAGGGAGTCGAAGTAGTCGAGGAAGGAGGCGGTCGAGGTACGGGGCTGCCCGAGCCAGAAGGACGGCTCGACGACGGCGCGGACACCGGCCGCGTGCATCGCCTCGTAGTCGTCGGTGGTGCGCGAGGTCATGTGGATGTGGGGGTCGAAGATGCGCATCAGGACTCCTTGCCGTGGGGGTGGGCCGGGCGGTGGGGACCGTCCGGGCCAGGGGGGTCCGTGCGGTGGAGGTCCGGGGCGGGTGCGCCCGAGTCGGTCGAGGTCAGAGCCGTCGGTGCCGTCAGAGCCGTCGGTGCCGTCAGATCGGCCAGGTCAGGCAGATCGGGCAGATCGGTCAGAGTCAGGACGCGTCGCAGGTCCCGGGGTACGGGTCGGCCCGCGGTGGTGCGTTCGGCGGCGTAGTCGACGAGCATGCGGGCGAGTTCGACGTCGCCGCGAGCGCGCTGTTCGAGGCCCGCCACCTCGTCGACGGGCACCCCGGCGAAGAGGCACTTCAGGACGGCGTGGCGCCAGGCGTGCGCGTCGAGGTGACGGGCGGCGTAGGGGCCGACGGCGGCCGCGAGGAGCCGGGTGTCATGGGTGCGCAGGGCGTCCTCGACCAACGGGAGGGCGTCGGGTCCGGACACGAGATGGGGCAGCGCGTGCAGGACCGCGCGGCGCTCTTCGGCGGTGCCCTGGTAGTACACGCGGGCCAGGGCCGCCGGGTCGGCGCGGGCCGCGCGGAGGATGAGCACGCGGGCGGCGTCGGCGTAACGGCTGCCGCAACGGCGCCCGGCCTCGGCAAGACGCAACTCCCACACCGAGATGGGGCCATGGGTGCCCGGGTGGGCGGCGGCGTCGTCGAGAGCCCGACGGAACCAGACGCGAGCGGACGCCTCGAGGTGGGTGTCGAGGTGGCTGCGCAGGGCGTCGAGGGGAGTGCGGGCCGGGGTGGTGCCCTCGCGTTCCGCTTCCGGGGTCGCCGGGGCGGCGTGGGGATGGGTCATCGGGTGCTCCCTTCCGGGGTGGCGGAGGGCTCGCCAGGTGGCGCGACGGGCAGGTTCGCCGTCCGGGACGGGCGGCTCGGGAGTGGGGCGAGGACAGGAGCCCGCTGCCGGTCGGAAGGAGCTGCGGCAACGCGGGCGGGCGGAACTGAGGTCGGAACGCCGGGCGGGACCGACGTCGGACCGGCGGTCGGGATGGGAGTCGGCACGCCGGTCGGGATTGTGGAGGAAGGCGACTGCGGATCGACGTGGTCGGTGACGGTGACCTGGGCGGATGCCGCCGCCCGACGGAGAAACGGGAGGGATGCTTGGGCGTGGTGGGGGCCGGCGTGGGAGTGGCGGGGCAGTTCGACCACCGTCAGCCCGCCGTAGCCGGTGTCGGCCAGAGCGGCGAGGACGGGCGGGAAGTCGATCTCGCCGTCCCCGAACGGAAGGTGTTCGTGGACATCACGGCGCATGTCCTCGATCTGCACGTGTCGCAGCCAGGGGGCCGCGGCGCGCACGCAGTCGGCGGGCGCGAGTGGCTCCAGGCACTGACAGTGGCCGATGTCGAGCGTGAGTCCGAGGGACGCCGGATCGTCCAGGGCCCGGCGGAGGCGGTGGAAGTCCGCGAGGGTCGCCAGGAGGTGGCCGGGTTCGGGTTCGATGGCGAGGGGGATGCCCGCGGACGCGGCGGTGTCCAGGACGGGGGCGAGGGTCTCGGCGAGGCGCTGCCATGCGGCCTCCGGTGCCGTACCCGGCGGAAGGGTCCCGCTGAAGCAGTGGACGGCGTGCGCGCCGAGGTCACCGGCGATCTGGACGGCGCGGAGCAGCAGGTCGACGCGGCGGGCGCGAGCGTCCGGTTCCGGGTCGAGGAGCGAGGGGCCGTGCTTGCGGCGCGCGTCCAGGACATAGCGGGCGCCGGTCTCGACGGTGACGTCCAGCCCGAGTGCGTCGAGTCGGCGCGCGAGATGTCCGGTGCGGGCGGCGAGGTCCGGGGCGAACGGGTCGAGGTGCATGTGGTCGAGCGTCAGTCCGACACCGTCGTAGCCGAGGTCGGCGAGCAGGGCCAGGGCGTCGTCGAGGCGGAGATCGGCGAGGCCGTTGGTGCCATAGCCGAAGCGGAGCGGGGGCAAAGGCGAAGGCGATGGTGAGCCCGAGGACGAGCCCGAGGACGAGGGCGGGCGGGGGTGCGGGGTGATCGTGACGGAGGCCTTCCCCTCGGGGACGCCTTCGCGGCTCGTGGGTCCGAGGTTCACGTGACGCTCACCCGCCTCGCGAGTCTCCGGGCGACCGGGGCCAGGGCGGCTGTGAGCAGCGCGGTGGCCGTGGCGGCGGGGGTGGCAGTTGCTCCGGAGCGGGCGATGAGAGCGGCTTGGAGGGGAATGGTGGCGCGGATGCCGGCGCCGACGGCTTGTTGGGTCAGCGGAGGTGACGGATTGAGGGAGGCGTGCAGGTAGGGGCGGGCCGTGGCGGCGGCATAAGCGGCGGCGAGCGCGGCGGTCAGCGGCGCGGGCGAGCGGTACGGGGGTCCTGGCCTCGACCCTCGTTCTGACCCTGACCCTGACCCTGACCCTGACCTTGGCCCTGACCTTGGCCCTGGCCTTGGCCTTGGCCTTGGCCTTGGCCTTGGCCCTGGCCCTGGCCCTGGCCCTGGCCCTGGCCCTGGCCCTGGCCCTGGCCCTGGCCCTGGCCCTGGCCACCCACGATGCTGCCTGCGTAGCTGCCCGTCAGTCGACCGTCGGTTCGGTGGCGGTCCGGAGGACGGTCGGCGCTGCAAGAGCCAGGTCAGTGTGCCTGTCGTGGCCAGTGCTGCCAGGGCTGCCGACGGCGTGCCCTCACGGGTCTCCTGGCGGGACAGGGCCGTGAGCGCGAGCGTGTGCGTGGCCAGGAGTGCGGCGGAGGGAAGGGCCGGGCGCACGCGTCCTGTGGTGGCAGCGGCGCCGAGGAGGAGGTCCAGGCCGCGGGCGGCGGCCATGGCGAACGGGCCTGCGGGCGTGTGCTTCCAGACCAGGTCGTAGGACCAGACGGTGGCCGCGAGCGGAGCCGCGACCGTAAGGGCCGGGCGGCCTGCCCGACCGGCCAGGGCGAGACCGGCGACGGTGAAGGCGCAGGCCGCCGTGAAAGCGGCGGTGGGGCTCACGCGGCCGGAGGGGAGAGGACGGTGGGGGCGTTCGGCGGCGTCCTCCGCACGGTCCGCCCAGTCGTTGAGAACCATGCCGGCCTCGTAGAGGCAGAGGGAGGAGCCGATGGCGAACAGGGTCCGGCGGTCGGGGCGCGCGGTGAGTGCGGCGGCGCCCGCCAGCGCGTCGCCGGGCACCGTGAACAGGGCGGGCAGCCGCAGCAGTTCGGCCCAGGCCCGCACGCGAACGCGGTTCCTCCCCGAGGCACCTGCCACCTCAGCCGTCGGCCCGCCCGACGTGCCGGTCTCGGCAGCCGCCCGCCCGCCCGGCGTACCGGTCTCCGCAGCCGCGCCACCGCCCGACGCACCCGTCTCGGCCTCCGCCTCCGCCTCCCCGTCAGTCCGCCCGTCAGCTCCACGCACCGCCCCGCCCTCGCTCATCCCGTCTCCCCGCATGACCTCGTCGCGCGATCGGGCCGCCCAGGCGCTTCTCGTTCGCCCCTCTCACCCCACTCACCTCTCTCGCCTCTCTCGCCCGTCCCGCCCCTCTCGCCCTCCTCGTCACGTCCGTCGCCCTCGCCACCCGCATCCCGGTGGTCCTTCAGTCGGCGAGCGAACCGCTCCAGTTGCGCGTGCTGCTCCGCCAAGGCCGACGAGGCGTCGCCGACGGGGTCCTTGAAGAAGAAGGCGAGTTCGGTGAGCGGGCCGGACAGTCCGACTTCGTGGGCCCGGGCGGTGAGGCGGGCCAGGTCGAGGACGAGAGGTGCCGCCAGCGCGGAGTCGCAGCCCTGCCAGATGGTCTGGAGGATCATGCGGGCGCCCAGGAAGCCGTCGAAGGCGACATGGTCCCAGGCGGTCTTCCAGTCCCCCAGTACCGGGACGTCGTCGATATGGACCTGGCCCTCGGGGGTGGTGCCGAGAGTGTCGGCGAGGACGCGTTCCTTGCCCGCGTTCTTCGCCTCGGCGGCGGCCGGGTCGGCCAGTGCGGCCCCGTCACCGCCGCCCAGAAGGTTGGTGCCGGACCAGGCTCGGACGGCCAGCGCCCGCTGGGCGAACATCGGCCCCAGGACGGAACGCAGCAGCGTCTGCCCGGTCTTGCCGTCACGGCCGGCGTACGGCAGCCCGCTCGACTCCGCCACGGAGACCAGCGCCGGGTGGTGCAATCCCGTGGACGGGGTGAAGTTGACGTACGGGCAGTCGGCGCGCAGGGCGGCGGCCGCGTAGAGGGAGCTCGGCGGCAGCGCCGAGCCGGTCGCCGCCGGTTCGGTCGAGGCCACGTTCACCACCACCGCACGCGCGAGACCGCACCGGCGTACGAAGTCGCGTATGTCGGCGGCGAACTCGCCGACCAGCCGCTCGTCGCTGCGGGTGTCTCCCGGAGCCGGGCCTCCGGGCCTGATCTCCCCTTCGGCGGCTACGAGTTCGGCCTCGACCACCGCGGGGAGGCCTGCCGGGAGCACTCCTCCGGCGGCGAGTTGCTCGGCGCGTTTGGGCAGCGGGCAGTCGGTTGTGTCGTGTCCCCCGAAGACGAGGGACGACAAGGTGGGCAGGCCGCTGTCGGCGAAGGCGGGCGTCTCGGTGACCAGACCCGTCGGCGGGTGCAGGCCGGCCGTGACGGCGGCGCATCCCGCGACCACGGTGGTGGCCACGGAACCTCGGGCCCCGATCAGCCAGACGCCGACGCGCGGGGGACGGGAAAGGGACGCGGACATGGGCAGCCTCCTTGTCGTGCGCGAACCCCGGAGAACGAGGCGGGAGGAAGGGAACAGAAGAGAGCGGAAGACAGCGAAAGAGAGAGGGGAGAGGAAGGAGGGGAAGGAGGGGCAGGGAGGGGCGAACGGGTCTGCCCTGCTCGGCAGTTCGGCGCGCTGCCGCGATGGGTGGGGGTGGTGGCAGCGGGCAGGGGTGCGGGTGGGTGGTGACGGCGGGCGGGGGTCCGGCGTCCCCCGCCCGCCGCCGTTCAGTCGCCCTGGCCGGGCAGTTCCTTGATCCGGACGTCGCGGAAGGACACCTGGTCGTCGGCTCCGTGGTTCTGCAGGCCGATGTGTCCGTCGCGCAGACTCCGCGCCGGGTCGGTGTTGGTGAAGTCGTTGATCTTCACGCCGTTGAGCCAGAGGCGAAGACGTTCGCCCTCCACCCGGATCTCGTACGTGTTCCACTCCCCCGGCGGGTTCAGCGCACGGTCCCGCTTCTTCAGGTCGGCGGACCGGAAGCCGTAGACCGAGCCGGTGGTCTTCTCCGGGACGTCGGTGGCGTCGATCTGGATCTCGTAGCCGTTGTTCACGGCGGACCACGGGTCGTCCGAGGGCGGGAAGCCCACGAACACACCGGAGTTGTCGTCACCGAGGTCGCCCGGACCGGCGGCCGTGGTCCTCCAGTCGAGCTTGACGGAGTACGCCCCGAAGCTCCGGCCGGCGTACCAGAGCAGACCCATTCCGCCCGTCGACGTCAGCGTGCCGTCGTCGGAGAGGGTGAAGGAGCCGGGCCCGGCCTGCTGCCAGCCGTCCAGGGACGTGCCGTCGAAGAGTGGACGGTATCCGTTCTCCGGTCGGCAGTCGGCCTGCGCATCGGAGATCGCATACAGTATCCCACCCAGGAGGTGTCCGCGGAACGCCGGATCCGCGTAGGACTCCTTCGTGTGACCGCCCCCGGTGTAGAAGGCGCGGCCGCCCTGGTAGTTCTGGCACCAGGCGATCGGATGGTCGCCGTTCATGGTGCCGCCCGAGTACGACTGCTCGTCGAGCGAGGCCAGGACGTGGGCCCGCTCGCGCGGGTTGGAGCGGTAGTTGTACCACTCGTCGGTGCGGTTCCAGGTGCGGGCGAGTCCCGAGGTCGCCGGGTGGGCCCGGTCCTCGACGTCGACCGTCGCCGGCTGGATCGCCGGGTGCGACTGGAACCAGGCTCCGGCGAGGCCGCCGTAGAACTCCCAGTCGTACTCGGTGTCGGCCGCCGCGTGGACCCCCACATAGCCGCCGCCATGCCGGATGTAGCCCTCGAAAGCCGCTTGTTGAGCGGCGTCCAGGACATCCCCGGTCGTCGAGAGGAAGACGACGGCGTCGTAGCGCCGCAGGTTCCCCGGCGTGAACGCGCTCGCGTCTTCGGTGGCGTCGACTCCGAAGCCGTCCGTGGCGCCGAGCTCCCGCACCGCGGCGACGCCGTCCGGGATCGAGTCGTGCCGGAATCCGGCCGTCTTGGAGAAGACCAGTACGCGTTTCCCGCTGTTTCCGGGGTGCGAGGCGGCCGGGCCGGAGACACTGCCCAGGAGCAGTGCCGCGCCCACGACAACGGTGGCCAGTCGGTGGGTTGTACGCATCACGTGCCCTCCTCTCAGCCGGTCGTGAAGGTGAAGTCGTCCACGTCGAAGAGAGCGCCGGAGCCGCCCTTGAAGACGAGGTGGAGCGTGGTGGTGCCGCGCGGGGCACGGGACAGGTCGGTGCTGACGTCCTGGAAGGTCTCCCAGCCGCCGGTCACCGGGACGGTGGCCTTGCCGAGCAGGGTGCCGGTCGGTGATCCGGCGCGGATCTCCAGCGTTCCGCCCGCACCGCCCGAGGAGACTCGTGCCGTGACCTTCTTGGCGTTGCCGAGGACGTACGGCGTGAAGGAGATCCAGTCGCCGTTGTCGATGTCGCCGACCGTCCTGCCGCCGTGGGCGGTGTCCTTGGTGATGACCGTGATGCCGGACGAGTCGCCGAAGTGCTCGGCCTGCCGGTGGCGGGGCTGAAGGACGCTCTGGTCGTGCGAGGTGAGCGGGGCCTGGCCGCCGCCTCCGCCGTCGGTGTACTGGGCGTCGAGGACTCCGAAGATGTTGGCGTCCTCGTCGTGGCCGCCGTCGGCGCTGGTCTGGAGGGTGCCCGTGCAACCGTTTGCCGAAGTCACCGGGTGGCCGTGACTGTCGTGGCCGAGGATGAAGGTGACCTCGACCTTGGAGCAGTCGATCGCCCTGCCGTCCTCCGGGTCGGTGACCTTCACCTTGAACGGGATCGCGTCACCGAAACTGAACAACTGGCCGTCCTTCGGCGCTTCCAGCACCACCTTCGGCGCCGTGTTCCCGACCACGATCCGCACGCTCGCGCTGCCGGTACGGCCGGAGCCGTCCTCTGCGGTCAGGGTCGCGGTGTACGTGCCGTTCTTCTTGTACCTGTGCGTGTGGTCGGCCGCCGTCGAGGTGCCTCCGTCGCCGAAGTCCCAGGCGTAGGTGAGCGCGTCGCCGTCCTGATCGGTCGTTCCACCGGAGGAGAAACGCACCTTCAGAGGAGCCTGTCCCGAGGTGCGGTCGGCCGCGGCCTGGGCGACCGGGGAGTGGCCGTCGGTGGCGTTCTCGATGCGGTACAGACCGGAGTGCTCGTCACCGCCGAACCAGGCGGTGCCGTAGTCGAGGACGTACAGCGCCCCGTCCGGCCCGAACGCCATGTCCATCACCTGGGTGCCGGTCCACGGGACGGCGTTGATCGACTGCACGGCGCCGCCCGCGTCGCTGACGACGCGCTTGATCCAGCGTCGGCCGAACTCCCCGGCGAAGAAGTTCCCGTCGTACGCCTCCGGGAACTTCACCGGCGAGTCGAGCGAGGCGTCGTAGTGGTAGACGGGACCGCCCATCGGGGACTCGGAACCGTCGCCGAACTCGGGTACGGACGGGCCGTCGTACGGAATCCACGCGGGCTGGGCCGGAGGGAGGTCGGTGAGGCCGGTGTTGTGGGGTGAGGTGTTCTTCGGGGCGGCGCAGTCGAAGGGCGCGCCGGATACACCCGTCGCGAAATCGTATGCGACATAGGGATCGTTGTCGCCGGTGCAGAACGGCCACCCGAAGTTGCCGGGCCCGGTGACACGTGCGAACTCGACCTGTCCGGCCGGCCCTCGTGCCGGGTCGGCCGCACCGGCATCGGGGCCGTAGTCGCCGACGTAGAGGATGCCGGTGGCCTTGTCGACGCTGAAGCGGAAGGGGTTGCGGAAACCCATCGCGTAGATCTCGGGCCGCGTCCTGTCCGTGCCGGGCGCGAACAGATTGCCGTCCGGGACGGTGTACGAGCCGTCGGCGTTCACCGTGATGCGCAGGATCTTGCCGCGCAGGTCGTTGGTGTTGCCGGAGGAACGGCGGGCGTCGAAGGCGGGGTTGCGGTCGTCGCGCCCGTCGATGGGCGTGAAGCCGTCCGACTGGAAGGGGTTGCTGTCGTCGCCGGTGGAGAGGTAGAGGTTCCCCGCCGCGTCGAAGTCGATGTCGCCGCCGACGTGGCAGCACAGGCCGCGCGAGGCGGGTACGTCGAGGATCTTCGTCTCGCTCGAGACGTCGAGTGTCCCGTCCGTGCCGAGCACGAAGCGGGAGAGCCGGTTGACACCGTCGAAGGGAGCGAAGTCGGCCGCCGTCCCGGTCTCGGGGGCGTCGCCCGCCGGGGTGTTCAACGGCGGTGCGTAGTACAGGTAGATGTAGCGGTTGGCCGCGAACTCCGGGTCCACTCCTATGCCTTGGAGGCCTTCCTCGTCGTGGGAGTAGACGTCGAGCTTGCCCGCCAGTCGTGTGTTGCCCGCGGCGTCGGTGAGCCGGAGTTCGCCGTCGCGCGAGGTGTGCAGGACGGAGCGGTCGGGCAGCACGGCGAGCGACATGGGCTCGCCCACCTCGGCCTCGCCCTTGGCGAGGGTGACCTGCTGAAAGTCCCCGGCTGCCGCCGCCACCGGGTCGGCGACGGCTGCGCCGACCTGGGGTGCGGCGAGGGTGAGCGACGCGCCGGCCAGCAGAGCGCCGCTCAGAAGGGCGACGGCTCTGCGCAGCGATGGACGCCGTCTGTGGGTCTCGGCTCTGCGGGTGGCGGTGGTGGGGTCGTTCCCGTGCACGGATGCCTCCAGAGTGGGGCTGGTTGTACGGGCGGGTGCGCGAACGCCGGGATGCGCCGTCATCCCGGTGACGGATGAACAGTCAGGTGAGCCTGTGGGGAGCTCGGTCGCCTCGGTTCGATCGGCCGGCTCAGTTGCCGAACGCCGCGTCGAAGGACGCTGACGGCGGCCTGAAGTCGTAGGCCCGGAGGCGGGCCAGGGCCTCGGGAGCGCCCTGGAGCCGGTCCATACCGGCGTCCTCCCACTCCACGGAGATCGGGCCCTGGTAGTCGATGGAGCGCAGCATGCGGAAGACGTCCTCCCAGGGGACGTCGCCATGGCCGGCGGAGACGAAGTCCCAGCCGCGACGCGGGTCGCCCCAGGGCAGGTGGGAGCCGAGACGTCCGTTGCGGCCGTCCAGACGCTTGCGGGCCTCCTTGCAGTCCACGTGGTAGATGCGGTCGCGGAAGTCCCAGAGGAAGCCGACCGGGTCGAGGTCCTGCCACACGAAGTGGCTCGGGTCGAAGTTGAGGCCGAAGGCCGGTCGCCGGTCGACCGCGTCCAAGGTGCGTACGGTCGTCCAGTAGTCGTAGGCGATCTCGCTGGGGTGGACCTCGTGCGCGAACCGCACTCCCTGCGCGTCGAAGACGTCGAGGATGGGGTTCCAGCGTTCGGCGAAGTCCTCGTAGCCCCGCTCGATCATCGACTCGGGCGCGGGCGGGAACATGGCGACCAGATGCCAGATGGCGGAGCCGGTGAAGCCGATCACCGTGTCGACGCCGAAGGCGGCCGCGGCCCTGGCGGTGTCGGCGATCTCGGCGGCTGCTCGCCGCCGGACGCCCTCCGGTTCGCCGTCGCCCCAGATGCGGGCGGGCAGGATGGCCCGGTGGCGTTCGTCGATGATGGCGTCACAGACCGCCTGCCCCACCAGGTGGTTGGAGACGGCCCAGCACTTCAGCCCGTATTTGTCGAGGAGTTGGTGGCGGGACTCCACGTATCCGGGATCCGCGAGTGCCTTGTCGACCTCGAAGTGGTCGCCCCAGCAAGCGAGTTCCAGCCCGTCGTAACCGAAGTCGCGGGCGAGGCGGCAGACCTCTTCCAGGGGCAGGTCGGCCCACTGGCCGGTGAAGAGTGTGAACGTACGCGGCATGCTCCAGGCCCTCCTCGGTCCTCAGTCCGCTATCGGGGTGTAGACGGAGTTCTTCTCGGCGCTCTCCTCGACCGCGGCCAGGACGCGCTGGACCTGGAGTCCGTCGGCGAAGGAGGGTTCGGGGCGGCTGCCCTCGGCGACGGCGTGCACCAGGTCGCGGGCCTGGTGGACGAAGGTGTGCTCGTAGCCCAGCCCGTGGCCCGGCGGCCACCAGGCGTTCAGGTAGGGGTGGTCGGGTTCGGTGACGAGGATGCGGCGGAAGCCGGCATGCGTGCCGGGTTCGGTGGCGTCGTGGAACCAGAGTTCGTTGAGGCGCTCCAGATCGAAGGCCAACGAGCCCCGTTCACCGTTGAGTTCGAGGCGCAGGGCGTTCTTCCGGCCCGTGGCGAACCGGGTCGCCTCGAAGGACGCGAGCGCGCCGGAGGCGAAGCGGCCGGTGAACAGGGCGGCGTCGTCGACGGTGACCGTGCCGGTGCCGTCGGCGGCGGACGCGCTCAGGCCGCTCGTCGGGCCACCGGGCAACGGCCGCTGCCGTACGAAGGTCTCGGTGATCGCGGAGACTCCCGCGAGCCGCTCCCCCGCCAGGTGTTGCGCGAGGTCCACGATGTGCGCGCCGAGGTCGCCGAGCGAGCCGGAGCCGGCCAGATCCCTGCGCAGTCGCCAGGTCAGCGGGAACTCGCGGTCGACGAGCCAGTCCTGAAGGTACGTCACACGTACGTGTCGCAGGGTGCCCAGCCGGCCTTCGGTCACCATCCGCCGGGCCAGCGCGGTGGCCGGGACCCTGCGGTAGTTGAAGCCGACCATCGCCACCTGGCCCCGTGCGTGGGCGGCTTCGGCGGCGCGGTGCATGGTCTCCGCCTCCTCCACGGTGTTCGCGAGGGGCTTCTCGCAGAGGACGTGTTTCCCCGCGGCCAGCGCCGCCACGGCGATCTCGGCGTGGGAGTCGCCGGGGGTGCAGATGTCGACGAGGTCGACGTCGTCCCGGGCGATCAGAGCACGCCAGTCGGTCTCGGTCGCCGCCCAGCCGTGCCGGTCGGCCGCCGCCCGCACGGCGGAGGGGTCGCGGCCGCAGATCACGGCGAGGACCGGACGGCGGGGAAGATCGAAGACGCGGCCCGCGGTGCGCCAGCCCTGGGAGTGGGCGGCGCCCATGAACGCGTAACCGACCATCCCCACCCGGAGCGGCTGCTTGCCCGCCTCCGGTCCCGCTGACTGCTGCGGCTGTTCCATACGGTTGTCCTCCTCGTCGTCGTGGCACGGTGGGGTGGGACGCCGCCGGGCCCGAGGGCCCGGGCCGTCCGGCGGACGCCCAGGGGGAGCCGGTGCCGCCGGACGGGCCGCTCCCGCCCGGCGGACGGGTTCGGCTCGGACGGGGCTCGCCCGGGCACGCAGGCGCAAGCCCATCCCTCTCGAGCCGACGACTGCGACAGCGCGCCTCGCGGAGCCGGAAGCCGGGGGCCGGGGGTCGAGGGCCGGGGCGTGCGGGACGGAAGTCGGTGGCTCGTGCGCCACGCCTGCGGTTCGGGCCACCCGTCGCCCCCGGACAGAGCACGCCCCTACTTGAAGCCGGTGGACATGTACTGGTCGACGTTGGTCTTGTCGACGACCGCCGAGTAGAGGGTGATCGAGGCGGGGATCTCGTACTCGGCGAGACCGCCGACGCCCTTGCCCTGGCCTAGCGCGCGGGCGAGGTCGATGGCGGAGGCGGCCATGGTCGGCGGGTAGAGAACGGTTGCCTTCAGGACTCCGTTGTCCTGCTTGATCGCCTGGAAGGCGGCAAGGGCACCCGCGCCGCCGACCATCAGGAAGTCGTCACGTCCGGCCTGTTCGATGGCGCGCAGCGCGCCCACGCCCTGGTCGTCGTCGTGGTTCCACAGCGCGTCGAACTTGGGCTGCGCCTGGAGCAGTTGGGCCATCTTGGCCTGCCCCGACTCGACCGTGAACTCGGCGGCCTGCCGGGCGACCTTCTTGATGTTGGGGTAGTTCTTCAGGGCGTCGTCGAAGCCCTGGGTGCGCTGCTTGGTGAGCTCCAGGTTGTCCAGCCCGGCCAGCTCGATCACACGGGCGTCGGACGTGCCCTTGAGTTTCTCCCCGATGTAGTGCCCGGCGCTGAGACCCATTCCGTAGTTGTCGCCACCGACCCAACACCGGTACGCCTGGGGCGTGTTGAAGATCCGGTCGAGGTTGACTACGGGGATGCCGGCGCGCATGGCCTTCAGGCCGACCTGGGTGAGGGCCTTGCCGTCGGCGGGCAGGACGACCAGGACGTCGACCTTCTTGTTGATGAGGGTCTCGATCTGGCCGATCTGCTGGGCGGTGTCGTTCGAGCCCTCGGTGATCTCCAGCGTCACGTCGGAGTACTTCTTCGCGCGGCTCTCCGCGTTGTCGTTGATGGCGTTGAGCCAGCCGTGGTCGGCCTGCGGTCCGGCGAAGCCGATGGTGACCTGCTTGCCGGGCTTGTCGTCGGCGGCCGGCCGGTCGTTCGCGGCCGGCTCCTCATCCTTGGAGTCGTTGCTGGTGCAACCCACGAGGAGGGTGCCGGCCGAGACGGCGGCGGCCCCGAAGAGCATTCCTCTGCGACTGGTGAAGCGGTTCGTGAACGGTGTCGGCTCTGGCATGACGGTGAACCCTTTCCTCAGGTCGTGCTCGCGGTACGGCGCTGGACCAGCACGGCGGCGACGATGATCGCGCCCTTGGCGATCTGCTGGACGTCGCTCTGCAGGTTGTTCAGGGCGAAGATGTTGGTGATCGTGGTGAAGATCAGTACGCCGAGCACGGAGCCGGTGATGGTGCCGCGCCCCCCGGTGAGCAGCGTGCCGCCGATGATCGCGGCCGCGATGGCGTCGAGTTCGTAGAGGTTGCCGTTGGTGTTCTGTCCCGAGCCGGACAGGATGATCAGCAGGAAGGCGGCGATGCCGCAGCACAGGCCGGACAGCAGGTAGAGGTACAGCCGCTGGCGGCGTACGTCGATGCCGGCGAGCCGGGCGGCCTCCGCGTTGCCGCCGACGGCGACCGTCCGGCGACCGAACGTGGTGCGGTTGAGCACCAACCAGCCGATGACCGTCACGATCGCGAAGACAATCACCAGCGGCGGGACGCCGAGCACGTATGCGTCGCGCTCGCCCAGGTCGAGGACGCCGTCCACGGTCACGATCTGCGTCCGGCCGTCCGTGATCTGCAGGGCCAGTCCGCGGGCGGAGGCCAGCATGGCGAGCGTCGCGATGAACGGCACCATCCCGCCGTAGGCGATGAGCAGACCGTTGACCAGGCCGCAGCCCAGTCCGACGAGCATCGCCGTGAAGAGGATGCCCGCGAAACCGTATTCCTGGGTGGCGACCGTGGTCGCCCACACCGAGGCCAGCGCGACGATCGCACCGACCGAGAGGTCGATGCCCCCGGAGGTGATGACGAAGGTCATGCCGACGGTGACGACGCCGATCACGGACCCCTGGGTGAGGACGAGTTGCAGGTTGCGGGTGTCGAGGAACTCGTCCGGTTTGGTGATCCCGCCGATCACGATGAGCGCGGCGAGCACACCGAGCAGGGAGAGGGTACGGACGTCCGCGCGGGCCACTACGGTGCGCCAGGCGGGGAGCGGGATCTGCGGCACCTTGTCGGTGCTGTCCCGCGGTGGGGAGACGGGCTGCGTCATGACGCCGGGCTTCCTTCCATGACGAGATCGAGTACGCGGTGTTCGTCCAGCTCACGGGCCGGCGCCGTATGGACGACGTGGCCTTCGCGGAGCACCAGCACGCGGTCGGCGAGGCCGAGCACCTCGGGCACCTCGCTGGAGACCAGCAGCACGGCGAGGCCTTCGTCGGCCAGTCGACGGACGACCGCATACAGTTCGGCCCGGGCGCCGACGTCGACGCCGCGCGTCGGCTCGTCGAGGAGCAGGACCCGGCAGCCCCGCAGCAGCCAGCGGGCCAGGACCGCCTTCTGCTGGTTGCCGCCGGACAGTGTGCGCACGGGGGCGGACGGAAGGTCGGGGCGCAGCGACAGCTCACGCGTCGCGGCCCGTGCCGCGCCCCGCTCGGCCCGCCGGTCGATCCAACCCCCGCGCGAGAAACGGGACATGGAGGAGACGGAGACGTTACGGGTGACGGACTCCAGCATCAGCAGGGCCTGCGCCTTGCGTTCCTCGGGGGCGAGCCCGAGCCCTGCCCGCACGGCCGCCCGCACGCTGCCGGGCCGCAACGTCCGCCCGTCGACGAGGACTTGACCGGTGCTCGGTTTCCGTGCCCCGTAGATCGTCTCCAGGATCTCCGAACGTCCCGAGCCGACCAGTCCGGCGAGCCCTACGATCTCCCCGGGCCGTACGGTCAGATCGAGGGCGGCGAACTCACCCTCTCTGGCGAGCCCCCGCACCTCGAGCACCGGCGTCCCGCTCGCGGGCCCCGCACCGGCCCCGCCCCCGACGCCGTCCGTGGCGGCGACCGCGTCTCCCGGCCGTTCGGGGAAGACGTACTCGACGTTGCGTCCCGTCATCAACGCGACGACCTCGCGGGTCGGTGTCGTCTTCGCCGGGAGCCCGCCCGCCACCGCGCGGCCGTCCTTCAGTACCGTCACACGGTCGCCGATGCGGCGGATCTCCTCCAGCCGGTGCGAGATGTAGACGACGGCCACGCCGTCGGCGGTCAGGTCGCCGACGATACGGAACAGGTTCGCGACCTCGTCGGGGTCGAGCGCGGCGGACGGTTCGTCCATCACGATGAGCCGCACGTCGTGGGAGAGCGCCCGCGCCATGGAGACGATCTGCCGCTGCGCCGCCGACAACTCCCCCACCAGCCGGGCAGGGTCGATCTCGGGATGCCCGAGTCGCTTCAGCAGAGCGCCCGTTGCGGCGCGCGCCACTTTGCCCCGTACGACGAATCCGGCGGCCGTCGGTTCATGTCCCAGGTGCACGTTCTCGGCCACCGACAAGTGCTCCACCAGGTCGAGCTCCTGGTAGATGGTGGCGATGCCGAGGCGCATGGCGGCGATCGGAGAGCGCAGGGTGACGGGGCCGCCCTGCCAGCGGATGACGCCGTCGTCCGGCTGGTGGGCGCCGGCCAGGACCTTGATGAGGGTGGACTTCCCGGCACCGTTCTGGCCGAGCAGGCAGTGCACCTCACCGGCCTGGACGGCGAGGTCGACTCCGTCCAACGCCCGTACTCCGGGGAAGGACTTGGTGATGCCGGACATGCTGAGCAGGGGTGGTTCTGTTGCCATGTGGATTCCCCTCGGCGGACGTGCGGGCCGGAGTCAGGGCAGAACAAGTCGTTGTTCTCAGGGCAGAGCAGGGCAGGGTGGAGCGGGACGAGGCAGGGCAGAACAGAGCAGGGCATAACGGGGCAGGGCAGGGCGGAGCGGCACACTGTGCTGGTGAGACCGTGTCGGGTTGCGGCTTACGCGGGTGAGAACAGGTGGTCGCTGATCAGCCGGGCCGCGCCGATGACACCGGCGGTGGGGCCCAACTCCCCCAGAACGATGGGCAGGTTGCCGGTCGCCAGGGGCAGCGACTGGCGGTACACCTGGGTACGGATCGCGGCGAGCAGGGTGTGACCGAGGCCGGTCACCCCGCCGCCGATCACCACCAGGCCGGGGTTGAAGAAAGAGACGAGTCCGGCGATGACCTGGCCGACGCGGTTGCCGCCCTCGCGGATCATCTCCAGGGAGATGGCGTCTCCCGCGGCCGCCGCGGCGGCGACATCGACGGCGGTGAGGCCGCCGTTCGTCGCCAGTCGTGCCGCGAGTTCCGCCGAGAGGCCCTGCTGGGCCGCCTCCACGGCGTCACGGGCCAGGGCCGCGCCGCTGAAGTAGGCCTCCAGACAACCCCGGTTGCCGCAGGCGCACGGGCGGCCGTCGGGCACGGCCTGGATATGCCCGATGTCGCCCGCGCTGCCGGTCGTTCCGCGGTAGACATGGCCGCCGACGACGATGCCGCAGCCGATCCCGGTGCCGATCTTGACGCAGAGGAAGTCGGCGACGGTGCGGGCGACGCCCGCGTGCTGCTCCCCCATCGCCATGAGGTTCACGTCGTTGTCGACCATCACCGGGCAGCCCAGCTCCTGGCTGAGCGCCTCCCGCACGGGGAAGCCGTCCCAGCCGGGCATGATCGGAGGCGCCACCGGTACGCCTTCGGGGAAACGGACCGGCCCGGGTACGCCGATGCCGGCGCCGTCGAAGCCCTCGGCGAGTCCCGTCGCCCTCAACTTCGCGGCCATGGACAGGACTTGCTCGAAAACCGCGACCGGCCCCTCACGTACGTCGAGGGGCTGGTTGAGGTGTCCGAGGGTCTCCAGTTCGGCGTTGGTGACGGCGACGTCGACCGAGGTCGCGCCGATGTCGACGCCGAGGAAGCGCAGCCCCGGGTTGAGCCGGACGTTGTGCGAGCGGCGGCCACCGCGCGAGGCGGCGAGTCCGTCGGCCACGACCAGCCCCGTCTCCAGAAGCCGGTCCACCTCCACAGCCAGCTTGGACCGTGACAGGTCGATCCGATCACCCAGTTGGGCACGGGAGTTGGGGCCGCCGTCCCGCAACAGCTTGAGCAGACGGGCCTGGTGGGCGTTCGCGGGTCGTGCCGTCATACGTCTCACGAGCCCCTCCCCGCCTCAGTTCGGCCACCAGTGTCGGGCTTTCGAAGGGAACGTAGCAGCGCCTGCCGAACCTGGGAAGAAGCTGTGCACGGATTGCCATCAACTTTCTCCACTCACAGGACAAAGAGCGGAACCGACGCACCCGAAACCGGTCGAGGCCCGATGAGGCAGGTGTCCCGAGAGGGCTCAGGACTTGGGGCGGTCGTGGTACGAGCGCCGGGTGTGCTCGGTGTGCTCACGCATCAGCCGGGTGGCCAACTGCTCGTCGTGGGCGGCGATGGCGGCGATCAGGTCGCGGTGCTCGATCCAGGACTGGTTGCCGCGCTGCCGGGCGATCGGCGTGTAGTACCAGCGCACCCGACGGTCCACCTGGGCCGCGAGCTCGGCGAGTACCGCGTTGCCCGCGAGCTCGATGACCTTCGCGTGGAAGCGGGCGTTCAGGGCGACCGCGGTGTCCACGTCGTCACCGGCCACGGCCAGCATGCCCTGGGCCAGGATCTCGTCCAGGGCCTCGATGCCGGCCTTGTCCGCGTGAGCAGCGGCGAGCCGCGCGGCCTCCGCCTCCAACAGCGTGCGCACGGTGAGGAGTTGGTCCGCCTCGTCCTCGGTCGGCTCGTGCACGAACGCGCCCTGGGCGGGCCGGAGGTCCACCCAGCCCTCGGTGTTCAGCCGCTGGAGCGCCTCGCGCACCGGCTGCCGTGAGACACCGAGGTGCGTGGCGAGTTCGCTCTCCACGAGATGCTGGCCGGGCTGGAGGGCGCGGGTGGTGATGAGTTCGAGCAGTGCCTCGTAGACGCGGTCGCGCAGCGGTCCGGGGCGTTCGAGTTTGGGCACCGCGCCCTGCGGCAGTCCTGTCGACAACATCGGTCGGTCCCCCTCCTGGGCAACACCGGGCAACTGCAACCGGAAAGCCACATATCGATTGACATACTCGGCCGTCCGCAGCCGATCGACTGTCCACAGCCGAGTATCGATTGTCTTTCGTCTACAGTCTACGGCGCACAGTAGCCAGAGCCGGGCACAGTCGATCGCGTCACACTACGACGCGCCCCACCCGCACAGATCCACCCACGGCCGGGCCCCGTCCCAGCTCACGGGCAGCGCACGACCTGCCCCGCGTATGACAGGTTGCCGCCGAAGCCGAACAGCAGTACCGGGTCCCCCGTGGAGACGGCGCCCTGCTCGACGAGCTTGGAGAAGGCGAGCGGGATGCTGGCGGCGGAGGTGTTACCCGATTCGGTGACGTCACGCGCGACCACCGCGTTGACGGCGCCGATCTTCTGCGCGAGGGGTTCGATGATGCGCAGGTTCGCCTGGTGCAGAACGACGGCGGCGAGGTCCGCGGGGGTGAGGCCCGCCCGCTCGCAGGCCTGTCGCGCCAACGGCGGCAGCTGAGTGGTGGCCCAGCGGTAGACGCTCTGCCCCTCCTGCGCGAACCGTGCCGGCTGTCCCTCGATGCGCACCGCGTGCCCCATCTCGGGCAGCGAGCCCCACAGCACCGGTGAGATGCCGGGCTCCACGCCGTCGGGACAGGCCTCGATCACGGCGGCGCCCGCTCCGTCGCCCACGAGCACGCAGGTCGTGCGGTCGCTCCAGTCGGTCACCTCGGACATCTTGTCGGCGCCGATGACCAGGGCACGGGTCGCTGCGCCCGCGCGGACGGTGTGGTCGGCGGTGGCCAGCGCGTGGGTGAAACCGGCGCAGACGACGTTGAGGTCCATCGCGGCAGGCCGCGGGATGCCGAGGCGGGCGGCGACCCGGGCGGCCATGTTCGGCGAGCGGTCGACGGCCGTGGAGGTGGCGACCAGCACCAGGTCGATGTCACTCGGCGCCAGGCCGGCCGCCGCGAGCGCCTTGGCGGCGGCGTGCGCGGCCAGCTCGTCCACGGGCTCGTCGGGGCCGGCGATGTGGCGCGTGCGGATGCCCACCCGGCTCCTGATCCACTCGTCACTGGTGTCGACCAGGCCCGCCAGATCCTCGTTGGTGAGCACCTTGGCGGGCTGGTAGTGGCCGACGGCGGCGATGCGCGAGCCGTTCATTGGGGGGTCCCCTCGTTGCCTTGGGTAGCGGGATCCACCAGTCTGATCAGTGACTCACGGGTACGGGGGCGCGTGAAGCGACAGGAAACCGGTTCCGGGGTTGTCGGCTTCCCCATAGCCCTCGGACGCCCGAGCAACCGCCGAACGCGTACCCGCCGAACACCCGCCCCCCGAGCAACACCGCTACCGGGTTACTTGGTGAACAGCTGCGTCGCCTTCTGTACCAGCTCGTACAGCCCGTAGGCGAGCGGCGCCCCCACCCACAGCCAGGCGAAGGCGATCAGCGGCCGCCGGTCAGGCTGCGGACTCGGGCTGCTGTCGTTCGACATCAGCGGCCTCCCTCGGGGCGGGGACGTGGTGGTGGCGGGCGTGGACCGGCCGGACGAGCTCATTGGCGACGAAGCCGACGGCCAGCAGTCCGATCATGATGAACAGGGACAGGGTGTACAGGGACGAGCCGTGCTTCCCGGCGTCCTCCTGCCGGTCGGCGATCCAGTTGACGATCAGCGGACCGAGCACGCCTGCGGTGGACCAGGCGGTGAGCAGCCGGCCGTGGATCGCGCCGACCTGGTAGGCCCCGAACAGGTCCTTGAGATAGGCGGGGATCGTCGCGAAGCCGCCGCCGTAGAAGGAGAGGATCACCAGCGCGCACAGCACGAACAGGGGTTTCGACGAGTCACCGATCAGCGCGATGAGGGCGTACATCAGGGCGCCGACGCCCAGGTACACCCGGTATATGTTCTTGCGTCCGATCAGGTCGGAGGTCGACGACCAGCCGATCCGGCCCGCCATGTTCGCCGCGGACAGCAGGGCGACGAAGCCCGCGGCCGCGGACACCGACACCGGGGTGGAGGTGTCGGCGAAGAAGTCCGTGATCATCGGGGCGGCCTTCTCCAGGATGCCGATGCCCGCGGTCACGTTCATGCAGAGCACGACCCACAGGCACCAGAACTGCGGAGTGCGTACGGCCCTGCTCGCCGAGACCTGCACGCCCTCGACGGCGCCGGGTCCGCCCGCGACCGGCTGCGTGCCACGCGGTACCCGCACCAGCAGGACACCCAGCGTCATGAATACCGCATACGAAAGTCCGTGTACGAGAAACGCGAGGGCGATGCCGGAGCTGTCGGATCCGAACGACTCCAGCATCTGCGCCGACCAGGGCGAGGCGATGAGCGCGCCGCCGCCGAAGCCCATGATGGCGATTCCGGTGGCCATACCGGGCCGGTCCGGGAACCACTTGATCAAGGTGGAGACGGGCGAGATGTAACCGATGCCGAGGCCGATTCCGCCGACGAAGCCGTAGCCGAGAACGATCAGCCAGTACTGCTCGGTGGCGGCCCCGAGCGCGGAGATCAGGAAGCCGGAGGAGAAGCAGACCAGGGCGACGGTCATCGCCCAACGCGGCCCGTTGCGCTCGACGAGTGTGCCGCCGAAGGCGGCGGAGAGGCCGAGCATGACGATGGCGAGCTGGAACGGGAGCGCGCTCTCGGTGCCGCTGAGGCCGAGCGCGGATTCCAGCGGCGGCTTGAACACGGACCAGGCGTAGGCCTGGCCGATGGAGAGATGGACCGAGAGAGCGGCGGGGGGGACGAGCCAGCGGCTCCAGCCGGCCGGTGCGACAGGGGGACTCATGAGTCCTGGACGGTAGGAACCGGCGCGGGCGTTGAAAAGGCGGCGCGTCGACCGTATGCGGTGAACGGTATCCAGGATGCGCCGAACGGTCGGACCGACCGGTTTCCGTAACCGCTTGCGAGGCCGTTACAGCCCCTCATTCGTCTCGGCGCCGCCCCCGGGCACCCACCCGGGGGTCGCCGGGAAGCCCCTCGGACGCTGCGCGAACCCTTGCCGCCCCCACTTCCATACTGTAGACAATATTTCGTCGACAGGATTCGACAGTTCCTCGGTACCCTCGACCGAACGGAGCTCCCTCGCAATGAAAGTCGCAGTCCTCGGCGCCGGTGCGATCGGCGCCTACGTCGGTGCAGCGCTTCACCGCGCCGGCGCCGACGTGCATCTCGTCGCCCGTGGACCGCATCTCGCGGCCATGAGGCGGGACGGGGTGCGGGTGCTCAGTCCGCGCGGCGACTTCACCGCCCGCGCCCACGCCACCGACGACCCGGGCGAGATCGGCCCGGTCGACTTCGTCTTCCTGGGCCTCAAGGCCAACTCGTACGCGGCGTGCGGGCCGCTGATCGAGCCCCTGCTGCACGACTCCACCGCGGTGGTCGCCGCGCAGAACGGCATCCCCTGGTGGTACTTCCACCGCCACGACGGGCCTTACGACGGACTGCGGGTCGAGAGTGTGGACCCGGGCGGCGCGGTCAGTGCGGTGCTCGCGCCCGAACGGGCCGTCGGCTGTGTGGTCTACGCGGCCACCGAACTCGAAGGTCCGGGCGTCGTACGGCACTTGGAAGGAACGCGGTTCTCCGTCGGCGAACCCGACCGCGGTGTCTCGGCCCGCTGTCTGGCCTTCAGCGAGGCCATGCAGGCCGGCGGGCTGAAATGCCCGGTGGAACCGGCCCTGCGCAACGACATCTGGCTCAAGCTGCTGGGCAACATCTCCTTCAATCCGATCAGCGCCCTGGCCCGCGCCACCATGCGGCAGATGTGCCTGCACGGCGGTACCCGCCAGGTCATCGAGACGATGATGCGCGAGACGCTCGCGGTCGCCGAGGCGCTGGGCTGCGAGGTGGGCGTCTCCATCGAGCGCCGGCTCGCGGGCGCGGAGAAGGTCGGCGACCACCGCACCTCCACGCTCCAGGACCTGGAGCGCGGCAAGCCGCTCGAACTCGACGTACTCCTGGCGGCGGTCGTCGAGCTGGCGGAGATCACCGGCGTGCACGTGCCCACCCTGCGCACCGTGCACGCCATCTCGGACCTGCTCGCGCTGAGGAGCGCCGCATGATCGCTGGGGAGCACGCATGAGGAAACGCGACCGGACTCCGAAGACCTACACCCGGCTCACCCGACCGCTCATCAGGGACTCCCGCGACGAACCGTTTCGCGAGGCGAGCTGGGAAGAGGCGCTGGAACGCACCGCGCGGGGCCTCCAGCGCAACCGTGACGCGTTCGGCCTGTTCTCCTGCGCCCGCGCGACCAATGAGATGAACTACGTGGCGCAGAAGTTCGCCCGGGTCGTCATGGGCACCAACAACGTCGACTCGTGCAACCGGACCTGTCACGCGCCGAGCGTCGCCGGCCTGTCGGCCGCCTTCGGCTCCGGCGGCGGGACGTCGTCGTACGAGGAGATCGAGCACACCGACGTCATCGTGATGTGGGGGTCCAACGCGCGGTTCGCGCATCCGATCTTCTTCCAGCATGTTCTCAAGGGGGTGCGGAACGGCGCCCGGATGTACGCGGTCGACCCACGCCGGACGTCCACCGCCGAGTGGGCGGACAGCTGGCTCGGCCTCAACGTCGGCACGGACATCCCGATGGCGCACGCGATCGGCCGCGAGATCATCCACGCGGGCCTCGCCAACGAGGCGTTCGTGGAACGGGCGACCGGCGACTTCGAGGCGTACCGGGCTCTCGTGGAGCCCTGGACACTGTCCCTGGCGGAGAAGGTGACGGGCGTACCGGCTGCCGCCACAAGGGAGTTGGCGCATGCCTACGCCCGCGCCGAGCGTGCCCAACTGTGCTGGACCCTCGGCATCACCGAGCACCACAACGGCACGGACAACGTGCGCGCGCTCATCAATCTCTCGCTGCTGACCGGGCACGTGGGCCGCTACGGTTCCGGCCTCCAGCCCCTGCGCGGGCAGAACAACGTCCAGGGCGGCGGCGACATGGGCGCGATCCCCAACCGCCTCCCCGGGTTCCAGGACATCCTCGACCCCGATGCCCGGCTGAGGTTCGAGTCGGCCTGGGACACCGTCATCCAGCCGGACTACGGGCTGAACCTCACGGAGATGTTCGAGGCGATGGAGGAGGGCTCGCTGAAGGCGGTCTACTGCATCGGCGAGAACCCCGCCCAGTCGGAGGCGGACAGCGAGCAGGCCGTACGCCGTATGCGGTCCCTCGACTTCCTCGTCGTGCAGGACATCTTCCTCACCAGGACCGCCGAGCTGGCGGACGTGGTGCTGCCCGCCACGGCCGGCTGGGCGGAGACCGACGGCACGACGACCAACAGCGAACGGCGAGTTCAGCGGGTGCGGCGCGCCGTGACGCCGCCCGGCGAGGCGCGCGAGGACATCGACATCCTCTGCGACCTGGCGACCCGGCTCGGCCACGCGTGGAAGTACGCGGACGCCGAGGCCGTGTGGAACGAGCTCAGGTCGGTGTCCCCGGCGCACTACGGGATGACGTACGAGCGGCTGGAGCAGCATCAGGGCATCCAGTGGCCGTGCCCGAGCACCGAGGGCATCGAACCCGCTTATCTGCATGCCCGGTTGTGGGAGAAGGAGCCACAACGGCGTGGGAGGCGCGCGCCGTTCGGGATCGTCCAGCACGACCCGCCGGTCGACCTCACGGACGAGGAGTACCCGATCCGGCTGACGACCGGGCGACGACTCGACTCCTACAACACCGGTGTGCAGAGCGGGAGTTTCGCCTCCCCGCTACGACGCGGCGAGTACGTCGAGCTGTGCCCGGAGGACGCGGAGCACTACGGGATCGTCGTCGGCGAGGAGGTGCGGGTGAGCTCACGGCGCGGATCCGTGGTGGCGCCGGTGTGGATCGACACCGCGCTGCGGCCCGGGCTCGCCTTCATGACCATGCACTTTCCCGACGAGGTGGACACCAACCAGCTGACGATCGAGGCGAACTGCCCGATCGCGGGGACCGCGGAGTTCAAGGCGTCGGCGATCCGGATCGAGAAGCTCCCGGCCCCGACCTACGTGAGGTGATGTCGTGGACCTGCACTTCGGCGACAGCAAACCGACGGACGACGAACGCGCGGCCGTGGACGCCCTGTTCGGCCCACCGGAGTCCTCGTGGGAGGGCGCCGACCGTTCCGACGCGGATCTGCGGTGGGCGCGGGGCGGACACGAGGCCCGGGACCGCCGCGACCTGCTGCTGCCGGGGCTGCACGCGATCAACGACCGCATCGGCTGGATCAGCGAGGGCGCACTCGGCTACCTGTGCCGCCGCCTGACCGTGCCCCCGGCGGAGGCCTACGGCGTCGCCACCTTCTACGCGATGTTCTCGGTCGCGCCACGGCCGGCCACCGTGCTCCACGTGTGCACGGACCTCGCCTGCGCCGCCGCGGGCGCCCCCGCGCTGTGTGCCGGGATCGAGTCACGCCTGGGCGCGGGCAGTGGCGTGGCCGTCGAGCGCAGCCCCTGCCTCGGCCTGTGCGAGCGCGCCCCGGCCGCGCTCGCGGTCAAGGCGGGTGATCCGGTGCGTACGGCGGTGTCGGCGCCGACGAGCGTCGAGGCGGCCGTACTCGCCGCGAGCGCCCCCGGCTCGGCGCCCGGGGAACGGCCGGCGGCGAGCGCGGTGCCCCAGGCCGGGGACCCGTCGCTGATCCTGCTGAACCGGGTCGGCGTGGTCGACCCGACCTCGCTCGACGACTACCGGGCCCACGGCGGCTACACGGCCCTGCGCCGCGCCTTCGCGCTCGGTCCCGCCGCGGTCATCCGCGAGGTCACCGACTCCGGTCTGCTCGGGCGGGGCGGCGCCGCCTTCCCCACCGGCCGCAAGTGGCAGGCCACGGCGGCCCAGCCCGACCGTCCGCACTACCTGGTGTGCAACGCGGACGAGTCCGAGCCGGGCACCTTCAAGGACCGCGTACTGATGGAGGGCGACCCGTACGCGCTGGTGGAGGCGATGACGGTTGCCGCGTACGCGGTCGGCGCGCACAAGGGGTACCTGTACCTCCGCGGCGAGTATCCGCGCGCCTTGCACCGTATGGAACACGCGGTCGCCCGTGCACGCGCCCGTGGTCTGCTCGGCGACGACATCCTCGGCCAGGGCTACGCCTTCGACATCGAGATCCGGCGGGGCGCCGGCGCGTACATCTGCGGCGAGGAGACGGCCCTGTTCAACTCCATCGAGGGGTACCGGGGCGAGCCCCGCTCGAAACCGCCCTTCCCCGTGGAGAAGGGCCTGTTCGGCAGGCCGACGGTCGAGAACAACGTGGAGACACTGGTCAACGTCCTGCCGATCCTCACCATGGGCGCACCGGCCTACGCGGCGATCGGCACGTCCCGATCCACCGGGCCCAAGCTGTTCTGCGTGTCGGGCACCGTCGAGCGACCCGGCGTGTACGAACTCCCCTTCGGCGCGACGCTGGGCGAACTCCTCGCTCTCGCCGGGGTCGGCGCGGGCCTGCGTGCCGTACTGCTCGGTGGCGCGGCCGGCGGCTTCGTACGGCCCGACGAACTGGACGTCCCGCTGACGTTCGAGGGCACCCGGGAGGCGGGCACGACGCTCGGTTCGGGAGTGGTGATGGCCTTCGACGACACCGTGCCGATGCCCCGACTGCTGTTGCGCATCGCCGAGTTCTTCCGGGACGAGTCGTGCGGGCAGTGCGTGCCCTGCCGGGTCGGGACCGTGCGGCAGGAGGAGGCGTTGCACCGGATCGTGGAGCGGACCGGCGCCGACGCCGCCGACGACATCGCCCTGCTGCGCGAGGTCGGCCGCGCCATGCGGGACGCCTCGATCTGCGGACTGGGCCAGACCGCGTGGAACGCCGTGGAATCCGCCATCGACCGTCTGGGGGCGTACGAATGACCGCGACCGTCCGCACAGGAGCCGCCGTATGACCGCGATACCGCTGGGAGTGCCGCGTCGGCTGGTGGAGTTCACGATCGACGGACAGGAGGCCAGGGCGCCCGAGGGATCGACGATCCTCGACGCCTGCCGGGCCGCCGGGAAGGACGTCCCGACCCTGTGCCAGGGCGACACGCTCACCCCGAAGAACGCCTGCCGGGTCTGCGTGGTGGAGGTCGAGGGCTCCCGGACCCTGGTGCCGGCCTGCTCGCGCAGGGCGGAGCCCGGTATGGAGGTCCGTACCGACACCGAGCGGGCCCGGCACAGCCGCAGAATCGTGCTCGAGCTGCTGGCGTCCTCGGTCGACCTGTCCACGACACCGATGGTTGCGGAATGGATCAAGGAGTACGAAGCGAAGCCGGACCGTTTCGGCCCCGACGCGGCCCGGCTGAACGAGGAACCGAAGATCGACAACAATCTCTATGTACGCGATTACGACAAGTGCATCCTCTGCTACAAGTGCGTGGACGCCTGCGGTGACCAGTGGCAGAACACCTTCGCGATCTCCGTCTCGGGGCGTGGTTTCGACGCCCGGATCGCCGTCGAGCACGACGCTCCGCTCACCGACTCGGCGTGCGTGTACTGCGGCAACTGCATCGAGGTGTGCCCGACCGGAGCGCTGTCGTTCAAGTCCGAGTACGACCGGCGGACGGCCGGAAACTGGGACGAATCGGCACAGACGCAGACCACGACCGTATGCGCCTACTGCGGGGTGGGCTGCAACCTCACGCTCCATGTGCAGGACAATGAGATCGTGAAGGTCACCTCACCGCACGACAACCCCGTGACCCACGGGAATCTCTGCATCAAGGGCCGCTTCGGCTACCAGCACGTACAGAACCGGGGCTGATCACGACATGGGACGAGTCACCGAACGACGCAAGGTGGTCCGCATCAGGGACGGGGTGGTCTCCGCCCGGCCGGACACCCTGGTCGCCGAGGAGCCACTGGAGATCCGGCTCAACGGCAAGCCGCTGGCCATCACCATGCGCACACCCGGTGACGACTTCGCGCTGGCGGCCGGCTTCCTGGTCAGCGAAGGCGTACTGGCCGCCGCATCCGATCTGCTGAACATCGTCTACTGCGCGGGCGCGACGGTCGACGGGGGCAACAGCTACAACGTGGTGGACGTCCGGACGGCCCCCGACGTGACGATGCCCGACATCACCCTCGAGCGGAACGTCTACACCACCTCCTCCTGCGGCCTGTGCGGCAAGGCGAGCCTGGACGCGGTCCGCACGACGGCCCGCTGGCCCATCGCCGACACTCCCCCGCTCCGGATCGCACCCGAACTGCTCACGAGCCTCCCCGACCGGCTTCGCGCGGCCCAGCGGGTCTTCGACCGGACCGGGGGGCTCCACGCGGCGGCGCTCTTCTCCGAGGACGGCGAGCTGCTGGACGTACGCGAGGACGTGGGACGGCACAACGCCGTCGACAAGCTGGTCGGCCGTGCCCTCCAGAACGGGGAGCTGCCCCTGTCGCGGACGATCCTGCTGGTGTCGGGCCGGGCCTCGTTCGAACTGGCGCAGAAGGCCGTGATGGCGGGCATCCCGATGCTCGCGGCGGTCTCGGCGCCCTCCTCCCTGGCCGTGGATCTGGCCGCGGAGACCGGACTGACACTGGTGGGCTTCCTGCGGGGCAGTTCCATGAACGTGTACGCGGGTGAGGACCGCATCACCCTGCGGACCGCGGCCGCCCAGGGCTGACCCGGTTCCCCGCGGCACGGCGGCGGGGCCCCGACCGGCGGGGAGCGCCCCCTGCGCCGCAGGGGCCCCGCCTCAGCCGCTCGTGAACCGCACGTCGGTCGCGCGCGCCACGGTCCCGAGCCGAGGGAAGTCCAGCTTCACCGAAGCCTCGTGTTCGGCTCCCGTGAGCGCGGACATCGCGTCCTCGACGAAGACCAGGTCGTAACCGAGATCGCCGGCGGCACGGGCGGTGGACTCGACGCCGAGGTTGGTGGCGATACCGCCGAACACGAGGGTCGTCACGCCGTGTTCGCGGAGTCGATCGTCCAGGCCGGTCCCCTGGAAGGCGCCGATCGTCCGCTTGACGATCTCCACGTCGCCCTCCTGGTACAGCCCTTGGACCAGTCCGCTGCCGGGTGGCTGCTCGGCGACGCCGGGACGCTCGACGCGGACGAGGACGACGGGCGCGCCGACCGAGCGGAACGCCGCCGCCAACTCCTGCACGACAGTCAGTACTTCGGTTCCCTTGTGGGGCTCCAGGGGCAACGCGACGATGCGGTCCATCAGGTCGACGAGGACGAGGGCGCTGCGCGCGGGGACGAGTGGGAAAGCTGCGTTCATGACGGAACGTTATCCGTCGTCAGCCCTCCGTGCCGGATATCCGGATCAGCCGGTCGATGGTCGGCGGTGGACGGAAGCCAGGACGGAGTCGAACGCACATTGCATACGGTCGCCCCGCGACCATCCGCGGACCGCAGCCGACTGTCTACAGGCGACCGGCGACCGGCGACCGGCGACCGGCGACCGGCGACCGGCGACGATCTCACGCCGCGGCCGCCGCCTTCTCGTCGGCAGGTTCCCGCGATGCCTCCAGCGGGTCCCTCGCCCGGCGTTTGGCGATGACCGCGCACACCATCAGCTGCATCTGGTGGAAGAGCATCAGCGGCAGCACCGCCAGGGACGCATGCGCGCCGAACAGGACGCTCGCCATCGGCAGCCCGGAGGCGAGGGACTTCTTCGAGCCCGCGAACTGGATGGCGATGCGATCCTCGCGGTCGAACCGCAGCGCCTTGCCGCCGTACCAGGTCAGGACGAGCATCACGGCGAGCAGAACGGCCTCCACGATGAGCAGCCCACCCAGCCGTACGGCGCTCACCTGGTGCCAGATGCCCTGGACCATGCCCTCGCTGAACGCCGTGTAGACGACCAGGAGGATCGAGCCTCGGTCGACGAGTCCGAGCACCTTCTTGTGCCGGGTGACGAACCCGCCGATCCAGCGCCGCAGCAGCTGACCGGCGACGAACGGTACGAGCAGCTGCACCACGATCTCGATCAGCGAGTCCGCGGCGAAGCCGCCACCGCTGCTGCCGAGCAGGGCTGCCGCGAGCAGCGGGGTGACGACGATGCCGACCAGCGAGGAGAAGGAGCCGGCGCAGATCGCGGCCGGCACGTTGCCCCGGGCGATGGAGGTGAAGGCGATGGACGACTGAATCGTCGACGGCACCAGGGTGAGGAAGAGCAGCCCCTGGTAGAGCGGCTGGGTGAGGAACACCGGGACGAGGCCGCGCGCGGCCAGGCCGAGCAGCGGGAAGACCAGGAAGGTGCAGGCCAGGACGGTCACGTGGAGCCGCCAGTGCTTCAGCCCGTCCAGCGCCTCACGGGTGGAGAGCCGGGCGCCGTAGAGGAAGAAGAGGAAAGCGATCGCGGCCGTGGAGGCGCCCGAGGCCACGTCGGCGGCGGCACCCCGCGCCGGGAGCAGCGCCGCGAACCCGACGGTGCCGAGCAGCAGCAGGATGTAGGGGTCGACCGGCATCCGACTCGGCCAGTGCAGGCGTTTCACGGTGCTCCACGTGCTGTTCGATGGGCTGACGTCCGGGCTCGAGGAACCCCTCCCCATCGTCCTCCTCCGTATCGTGATCGGGAATCCGGTATACCGCTCTCACTGTCATCATGAATTGCGATAACAAACCTTCGAGAGGCTACTGTGGCGGGCGTGTACGAGCCCTCCCATCTGCGTACTTTCCTGGCCGTCGCCCAGACGCTGAGCTTCACGCAGGCCGCGCGGCGGCTCGGACTGCGTCAGTCGACGGTCAGCCAGCACGTACGACGCCTCGAGGACGCGACCGGGCGGGCGCTGTTCACCCGGGACACCCACTCCGTGGAGCTGACGGAGGACGGCGAGGCGATGCTCGGGTTCGCGCGCCGGCTCCTGGACATCCACGAGCAGGCCTCGGCGTTCTTCACCGGGACCCGGCTGCGCGGCCGACTGCGCTTCGGCGCCTCCGAGGACTTCGTCCTCACCCGGCTCCCGGAGATCCTGGAAGGCTTCCGCTACGACCATCCCGAGGTCGACCTCGAACTGACCGTGGAACTGTCGGGCACCCTGCACGAGCAACTCGCCGCCGGAAAACTGGACCTGGTGCTCGCCAAGAGACGCCCCGAGGATCCCCGAGGGGAATTGGTGTGGCACGACGGGCTGGTGTGGATCGGCGCGGAGCGGCTGAGGCTGGACGCCGACCGTCCGGTCCCCCTCATCGTGTTCCCGCCTCCCGGCATCACCCGGGCCCTGGCCCTGGAGGCGCTGGAGCGGCAGGGGCGGCCCTGGCGGATCGTATGCACGAGTGGCAGCCTCAACGGCCTCATCGCGGCGGCCCGGGCCGGCCTCGGCGTGATGGCCCACTCGCGAGGCCTGATCCCGCCGGGCCTGGTGCGGATCCCGGAACGGGCCGGACTGCCGGAACTGGGGCAGGTCGACTTCGTGCTGGTGCACGGACGCAGACGCACTTCGGCCCAGGGCGCCGCGGACGCGCTGGCGGCGGCGATCCTGGCGGGCGGCGACCGGCTGCACCGACGGGCGGCAGGACCCGGCCGACGACTCGACCTGCCGGGAGGCGGAGCAGGCTGAACGACCGGCAGACCACCCCTAGCCGACCGCCGACCGCCTACCGCCTACCGCCGACCGCCGACCGCCTACCGCCGACCGCCGACCGCCTACCGCCTACCGCCTACCGGCTACCGGCTACCGGCTACCGGCTACCGGCTACCGGCTACCGGCTACCGGCTACCGGCTACCGGCTACCGGCTACCGGCCAGCATGCTGGTACGTCAGCTGCTTCACCCGCCGCATGAACGGCGTCGCCTCCACGTGCTGGACGCCCTCCAGGCGACCCAGAGGCCCGCTGAGGTAGGCATAGAGGCCCGCCGTGTCCCGGACCACCGCGGTGACGACGATGTGGGAGGGGCCGGCCGTGGCCGAGGCGAAGGCGATCTCGTCGTGGGTGGCGAGCGCTTCTCCGACCGTGTGCATGGCGGAGGGCGCCGTGGTGATCCACAGGACGGCGGCCAGGGGGTAGCCGAGGCACTCGGAGTGGTACTCGACGTCGATGTAGACCGCGCCCGAGGCGAGCAGAGCAGCGAGGCGGCGCTTGACGGCGGACTCGGAGCGGCCGGTGGCACGTTGGAGTTCGGGGTAGGTGGCGCGGCCGTCGCGTTCCAGGACGGCGAGCAGGGGTTCGTCCTCGGCCTCGATACGGGCCGGTCCCGTCGTCGCGTTCGCGTCGTGGCGCGGGGTGAGGACGGCGATCTGCTCCTCGTCCAGTGTGCCGAACTTCCGCATCCAGCCGGTCGGCCCGCCGTAGAAGCGGTGGAGGAGTTGCTGGGCGCGGATCTCCACGACGCTCGGGGTGCGCGGGAGCTTGCCGAGGAGCAGGTCGTCGTGGTCGCCGGGGTGGCGGGGCCGGGTCATGCAGACGATCTCGGTGCCGCCGGAGCCCAGGCCGATCCAGTAGGTGTCGGGGCGTTTGGCGAGCGCGTCGGCGATGACCGTGGCGCTGTCGGGAACGCAGCGCAGCCGCAGCATCCACTGGTCCTGGCCGAGGCGTTCCGCGTCCCGGACGGCCACGACCCTCAGACCAGCCTCGGCGCTGAGCCTGCGATAGCGGCGCGCGACCGTCTGGTCGGAGACGCCCAGGACGCCGCCGAGTCTGCTGAAGGAGGCCCGTCCGTCCACCTCCAGCGCCGAGAGCAGCTGAAGGTCCAGTCCGTCCAGCTTGCCTTGGGCGTGGAATTCCATCTCCACCGACCTTTCCCCGTCGGATTCCGTCGACAGAACACCGGACACCACGGTGATCGGCCGCGTCTCGTCCATCGTACGGAGCGCTGGACAGTCATCGCAGAGGACATCGAGGAGTGGGACATGCGCACATGGGGGCCGCTGACAGCGGTGTGCCTGGGGACGTTCATGTTGTTGCTGGACGTGACGATCGTGATCGTGGCGCTGCCGGACATGGCGCGGGCGTTGCACGCCTCGCTGAGCGATCTGCAGTGGGTCGTCGACGGGTACGCGCTCGCGCTGGCCGCGCTGCTGCTGGGGGCGGGGGCCACCGCCGACATCCTGGGGCGCCGCCGGGTGCACGTGGTGGGGGTGGTGGTCTTCGCGGTGGCCTCGCTGCTGTGCGGGCTGGCGAGCGGGCCGGACACCCTCGTCGCCGCCCGGGCCCTGCAGGGGGTGGGGGCGGCAGCGATGCTGGCGACGACGTTGCCGTTGCTCGGCTCCGTCTACCAGGGCCGGCAGCGGTCGGCCGCGCTCGGGGTGTGGGGCGCGGTGAGCGGCGCGGCCGCCGCGGTCGGGCCGGTGCTGGGCGGGCTGCTGACCGAGGGGCCCGGCTGGCGATGGATCTTCTACGTGAACCTGCCGGTGAGCGTGGTCGCGGTGTGGCTGACGCTGAAGGCGGTGCCGGAGTCCAGGGGGCCGCGCGGGATGCGGGTGGACTGGGCGGGCACGGCGACCTTCGCGGTCTTCGCGGGCGGGACCGCGTACGCCGTCGTACGGGCCGGTGAGGACGGCTGGACGGCGTCGGCGACGCTCACCTCGTTCGGGCTCGCCGCGCTCGCGCTGGTGTGCTTCGTGCTGGCGGAGCGGCGGGCGGCACATCCGCTGCTCGATCTGTCGCTGTTGCGCCGGCCCGCGTTCGTGGGGGTGATGGTGGGCGCTCTCGCCTTCAACGGCGTGGCGTTCGGGGTGACGCCGTACCTGTCCATCTGGATGCAGACGCTGCTGGGGATGAGTCCGGTGCGCGGTGGACTCACGCTGCTGCCGATGACCATGGCGGCCATGGTCACGGCGGTCGTGGTGGGTAAGCGGTTCCACGGCGTTCCCGCCCGGCTGACCATCGGCGGCGGGCTGCTGCTGATCGGAGCGGGCTGTTTCTGCCAGGCCGTGCTCGGCGCCGGCTCGGACTGGACGGCACTGGTCCCCGGGTTCGTGCTGGTGGGCATAGGAACCGGTTTCGTCGCTCCTACCGTCGCCGGGGCCGCGCTGGCCGCGGTGGAACCGGCGCGGGCCGGGATGGCGGGCGGGGCCGTGAACACCGTACGGCAGCTCGGGTACGCGCTCGGCGTCGCCGTCTTCGGCACCGTGGTGACCTCCCGGATGACCGACACCCTCCCGCACGACGCTTCCCACGCGCTGGCGGGCGGTGGCGCCGGTGCGCTGCGGGGCACGTTCTCCGAGCACACCCTGCGGGCCGCGTTCGCCTCCGGGCTCGACACGGCGCTGGTGGCGGCGGGCTGCGCGGGCATGGTCGCCGCGGCGCTCGTCCTCGTCCTGGTCAGGCCGCAGCGAGAGGCCGCGGCCGAAGCGCCGGAAACGGACACGGCCGCGCTGCCGAAAGAAGGGGCGGCCCCCCAGCCGTGACGGCGCCGCCGCCCGTGGTCTCGCGAGCAGGGGTCGAGACCGGAGGTCGAGCGCAGGGGCTCAGCGCAGGGGCTGAGCGGCGCGGGCCGCGACCGGCCCCGGAAGGGCGGGCAGGGTAATCGGTACGGGCAGATTCGGTGGAGATTACGGTGCCGAAACTTACTCTTCCGTCAGTTTTCTGTCCGACCCTTCCCCATGTGAGCCCATTTTCCGGCACTGACCAGCGCAGACGAGAGCATCCCTCGTTTTCCGCACCCCTCCCCTCCCGTCGATTGGTGGGGTAGCTTTCACGGCGCTGTGCGGCCATGAGAAGCGGGGTGCGGGTTTGCGCGAGTTCACCAACCCTCCGTTGGCGTTGGCACCGCCGGTGGGCGGTCTGGCCGACGTCGTCTTCCGGCACGCCCAGGAGGACCCGCAGTACGTCGCTCTCGGCCGCAAGGACGAGGGGGGCGAGTGGCGGGACGTGACCGCAGGCGAGTTCCGCGACGAGGTCCTCGCCCTCGCCAAGGGTCTGCTCGCGCAGGGCATCCGCTTCGGCGACCGTGTCGCGATCATGTCCCGCACCCGCTACGAGTGGACGCTCTTCGACTTCGCCCTGTGGACGATCGGCGCCCAGGTGGTGCCGGTCTACTCGACCTCCTCGGCCGAGCAGTGTTTCTGGATGCTCTACGACTCCGAGTGCACGGCCGCGGTCGTCGAGCACGAGGACCACGCGATGACGATCGCCACCGTCATCGACCGTCTCCCCCGGCTGCGGCAGCTGTGGCAACTGGACTCGGGCTGCGTGCAGGAGCTGTACGAGGCCGGCGCCGGCATCGAGGACGACGTGGTGCACCGGCACCGGGAAGCGGTTACCCCAGACTCGACCGCGACGATCATCTACACCTCGGGTACGACGGGCCGGCCCAAGGGCTGTGTCATCTCGCACGGCAACTTCATGTTCGAGGCGGACACCGTCATCGAGCGCTGGGAGCCGGTGTTCCACTCCAAGAAGGGCGACGAGGCGGCGACCCTGCTGTTCCTGCCGCTCGCGCACGTCTTCGGCCGGATGGTGCAGATCGCCGCGATCCGCGGCAAGGTCCGGTTCGGCCACCAGCCTCAGCTGCACGCGGCCGCCCTGCTTCCCGACCTGGCCGCTTTCAGACCCTCGTTCTTCCTGGCCGTGCCGTACATCTTCGAGAAGGTCTTCAACGCGGCCCGCCGCAAGGCGGAGCGGGAAGGCAAGGCCGGACCGTTCGCGAAGGCGGTCGACGTGGCCGTGAACTACGCCGAAGCGGTCGAGGCGAAGGCATGGGGCATCGGGCCCGGCCCGTCGGCGGGGCTGCGCATGCAGCACCAGCTGTTCGACAAGCTCGTCTACTCCAAGGTGCGCGCGGCGATGGGCGGCCGGGTGCGGCACGCGATGTCCGGCGGCTCGGCCATGGACCGCAAGCTCGGCCTGTTCTTCGCCGGCGCGGGCGTGCAGATCTACGAGGGCTACGGCCTGACCGAGACGACGGCGGCCGCGACCGCCAACCCGCCCGGACGCACCAGGTACGGCACGGTCGGCCAGGCCATCCCCGGCATGACCGTGCACATCGCGGACGACAGCGAGATCTGGCTGCGCGGCGGAAACGTGTTCCAGGGCTATCTCAACAACCCCAAGGCCACCGACGAGACCCTGCACGACGGCTGGCTGGCCACCGGCGACCTGGGATCACTCGACGAAGACGGTTACCTCACCATTACCGGCCGCAAGAAGGAGATCCTGGTGACCTCCGGCGGAAAGAGCGTCTCGCCGGGGCTGCTCGAGGAGCGGGTGCGTGATCATCCGCTGGTCAACCAGTGCATCGTCGTCGGCAACGACCGGCCGTTCGTGGCCGCCCTGGTCACCCTCGACCAGGAGGCCGTCGAGCACTGGCTCCAGATGCGCAACAAACCGCAGCTGACGCCGGTCGAGCTGGTGAGCGACCCGGACCTGGAGGCGGAGGTGCGCCGATCCGTCGTCGCGGCCAACACGCTGGTCTCGAAGGCCGAGTCGATCCGCACCTTCCGCATTCTGGCCCAGCCGTTCACGGAGGAGCACGGACTGCTGACTCCGTCACTGAAGCTGAAGCGCAAGGCCATCGAAAACGCTTACGCGAACGAGGTCGACGCGCTGTACCGCTCGTGAGGTCTCCGACGGCGGCCGTGAAACACGTTTCCGACAACCTCCCGAGACGGGCTCCCGAGGCGGGTTCCTGCGGCGGCGCTCCCGAGACGAATTCGGGGGTCAGGAATGCATCACTCGCCGTGTTCGTTGACGATGGGAGTACCACACTGACGGACAACCGAAGGATCAAGAGCTCGTGAGCAGCAAGGTCCCCCCGATCATCCTCAACAACGGCGTGGAGATGCCCCAGCTGGGCTTCGGTGTCTGGCAGGTGCCGGACGACGAGGCGGAGCAGGCGGTCTCCACCGCGCTGGAGGCCGGGTACCGCAGCATCGACACAGCGGCGATCTACGGCAACGAGGAGGGCACCGGCAAGGCCATCACCTCCTCCGGCGTGCCCCGCAAGGACATCTTCGTCACCACCAAGCTCTGGAACAGCGACCAGGGGTACGACTCGACGCTCCGCGCGTTCGACACCTCGCTGGAGAAGCTCGGCCTGGACTACCTGGACCTGTACCTCATCCACTGGCCGCTGCCCTCGCGCGACGGCTACGTGGACTCGTACAAGGCGTTCGAGAAGCTCCTCGCGGACGGCCGGGTGCGGGCCATAGGCGTGTCCAACTTCCTGCCGGAGCATCTGGAGCGGCTGATCGCGGAGACGTCGGTCATCCCGGCCGTCAACCAGATCGAGCTGCACCCGCACCTCCAGCAGCACGCCTCGCGCGCGTTCCACGCGGAGCAGGGCATCGCCACCGAGGCCTGGTCCCCGCTCGGCCAGGGCAAGGGCCTCCTCGAGGTCCCGGCGGTCGTGGCCATCGCCCAGAAGCACAACCGCACCCCGGCCCAGGTCGTGCTGCGCTGGCATCTGCAGCTCGGCAACGTCGTGATCCCGAAGTCCGTGACGCCGTCGCGGATCAAGGAGAACATTGACGTGTTCGACTTCAGCCTGGACACCGAGGACCTGGCGGCGATCAGCGCCCTCAACGAGGACCGCCGCATCGGTCCGGACCCGGCGACGTTCGACGTCGGCTGAGGTTCCCCGCACGTGCCGAGGGCGCCCCCTGACCGGGGGCGCCCTCGACGCGTCGGCAGGCTCGTCAGTTGGGCTGGCCGATCGGCCGTACGACGACGGTGTTGATGTCGACGCCGGCCGGCTGCCCGATGGCCCACACGACGGAGTCGGCGATCTGGTCGGCGGTCAGCAGCTGCCCGGGCGGCAGGCTGCCGTAGCTGTCCCAGAAGGGCGTCTCCACCCGGCCGGGCGCGATCAGCGTCACGCCGACACCCCACTCGGTGACCTGGCGGCGGGTGTTCTCCGCGAGGCCGGTCACCGCCCACTTCGTCGCCCCGTAGATGTTGCCCGGGGTGGGCACGAAGCCGGCGACACTGCCGACCAGCACGATCCGGCCCCGGGTCTCCTTGAGCGCGTCGATCGACGCCCGGATGAGGAGCGCGGGACCGAGTACGTTCGTCAGGACCATGTCGGTCCACCCGGCCGGGTCGCCCTCGGCGACCGAGTCGTGGGTGGCGGTCCCCGCATTGGCGACGACCGTGTCCAGTCGACCGTATTCCTCGAGCGTACGGTCGACCGCCGACTGTACGCAGTCGTAGTCGGCGGCGTTCCCGGCCACCGTCAGCAGCTCCTTCGGCTCACCGAGTCCCGCGGCGAAGGCGCGCAGCCGCTCCTCGCCGCGGCCGGTGACCGTGACCCGGTACCCGGCGTCCAGCAGCTGCCGCGCGACGGCGGCGCCGATGCCGCTGCCGCCGCCGGTGATCAGTGCGACCCGGGAATCCGAAGTGCCCGATACGTTGCTCATGGTGTGCCCCCCATTGCGTCGGCTGCGCGTGCCGGCCGTGTACGCCGACTGCTGCGTTGCGCAGCCCGTTACCCGTAGCCCGTAGCCCGACGTACGTCGCGCGGCACGCAGTCCATCACTTGGAGCGCTCTCCAAGTCAACCCCCGTCAGGCCGACTTGGCCCACCGGTCCGTCTACCGGACAGGCTTCACCGCCGTGTGCACGGTGTGCGCCGCGAGCACGAACACGTCCGCCCTGCGGTGCACTCCCGCCTCGTCCTGCAGGTCGAGAAGCCGGTCCAGCGTGGCGCGGTCGTCGGGGCCGAGGGCGTCCCCGAAGACGTCCCGTGACCGCGAGAGGGACGCGGCGACATGGGCGCGGGCCCGGTCGGAGGCGGGCGCCGGCAGATCGAGCAGGAAGCTGCGGGTGCGGGCGTGCTTCAGGCCGGCCGCGCCGAGCAGCGCCGCCCAGTCCTCCGCCTCCTCGACCGAGCCGGGCAGTTCGGCCCTCATCCGCGCGAACCACTCCTCCTGCAGGGTGTCGAGCCGTGCCTCCAGCCCGGGTCGCCCGAAGCCGAGGTCTCGCGGCAGGAACCGGGCCGGCAGACCGCCCTCCATGATCGCCAATGTGCCGCCGGGCGCGAGGCGTTCCGCGAAGGCGGCCAGGGCGGCGCGCTGGTCGCCCAGGTGGTGCAGACTGCGGCCGGCCCACAGCAGATCGGCCGGGTAGTCCAACTCGGTGAGCACATCCGGCAGTTCGCCGGTCAGGGTGTCGAACCGGTCGCCGTACCCGAGCCGGTCGGCGCGCTGCCGCGCCCGCTCCAGCAGCGGCGCGGAACCGTCGACGGCCGTGATCCGCGCACCGGGGAACGTCTCGGCGAACAGACAGGAGACGACCCCGGGGCCACTGCCCACGTCCACGATCAGCCCGGGCTCGGTCACCTCCTTCCCGAGCCAGGCCAGGGCCCGCTCGTACAGGGGCGTGAAGAGTTCCGCCTGGGCTTCGAGGTGCGGGGCCATCTCGGCCCAGTCGATGTCGGTGCCGTGGCCGTGGCCGTGCGCATGGCCGGGGGTGTGGCCCTGGCCCGGGGTGTGCTGGTCGCCGTGGGACTCGTGCGGGTGGTGCGCCATGGTGTCAGCCTCTCGTCCGGTGTGCCGTCAGCGTGCGCCGACGCTCCGGTCCTGGGCCGTCTTTGTTGCCGGTGCGGCAAAAAACGGGGCACCCGCGGCAAGCCGGATCGTGCCTGACCGGCCGCTCCCGAGGAACGGGAACGGCCGGACAGGAACTGCTCGCAGGTGGGGTTCGCGACCGGCGTCCACCGGGGTCGGTCCGGCCCGGGAGTACTGACCACCGACCCCGACGGATCAACCCTCGTCGCACCTCACCGCCGTGCGGACCGGCTCTCCCGCCGGTCCGCCGGCCTACGGCCCCGCAGCCCTACAGCGGCGGGTACGCGTTCTGCATCAGCTGCTGGAACTGGGCCGAGAACCAGTGCCCGGACAGCGGCGCGTTCGCCAGGGCGCCCGACAGGCTGTTGCCGTTGCGCGGGTTGCCCGTGTACGTCGGGTCGCACATCTGATCGAAGCCCTTGCCCTCGTCGTTCGGGATGGCGGAGCTGGAGCCGTCGGACTCGCCCGGCGGCTTCATCCACACATACGCGTCGATCCCGGCGGCCGGAGCCGCCTGCGGGCGCTCGCCGAGACCGGCGCCGGACTGGTTGCACCAGTTGCCGATGTGGATGCGGCGGTCGTAGCGGCCGCCGTCGACGTAGGTGTCCACGCTGGTCGTGGCGCCCGCTCCGGCGGGCCGGGCGGTGCCGCCCCAGCCGTTGCGGGAGGTGTCGATCAGCATGCCGATGGTCGACCTGAAGCCCGCGGTGACCAGTTGGTTACGGAAGGCCTGGGCGTACGACTGCTCGTCGACGTACCGGTTCCAGTCCACCCACTTGGACTCGCGCACCGACTTGCCGGCCACGGAGTCGTTGATGGTGAAGTTGTTCTCCTTCAGGGCGCTGTAGTTCGCCGTGTTGGTGATGAAGCCGTGCACGTCGTCGACGGTCGCGCCCTCGGCGGTGGCCGCCTGGTAGAAGAGCTGGGCGGACGGGGCGAAGTTGTCGTCCCAGCCGAGCCAGCCGTGGTGACCGGCGTCGATGTAGTTGTAGACGTTGGGGATCGCGCCGAGCTTGTCCAGCGCGTAGCCGACGCCCTTCACGTAGTTGCCGTTGGCCTTCATGGTGTCGCAGGCGGCGGTGGCGGTGGGCCGGCTGCCGGTGTTGGTGACGAGGTTGGGCAGCGAGTCGATCTCGATGGTGGTGACGATCCGCAGGCCGGCGTACTTGCTGTCGGCGAGGATCGTCGCGATCGGGTCGATGAACTGCGTCTTGTACTTGTCGATCTCCGTCGGGCCGAGCTCGCCGTTGGAGGCGAGGGCGGCGCAGTCACGTCCGGGAAGGTCGTAGACGACCAGCTGGACGACTTCCTGACCGCTGCCCTTCTGGGCGAGGGCCGCGTCGAGGTGGGCGCGCAGACCCATGCCGCCGTTCACGCCGTTGATGGCGGCGATACGGTCCAGCCAGACGCCGGTCGGCTGGCTGGAGATACGGCTGCCACCCGTCTCGGCGGCGGCCTTCGCCGACCATTCGGGGTTCACGTACACCTTGGCGCCGGAGTAGGGGTTGTCGACCTTGGTGGACGGGGTGCCGGGGTCGGTCGGGCCCGGGTCGGTGGGCCCGCCGGTGCCGCTGTCGACGTTGCAGGTCACGCCGTCGAGGGTGAACGCGGTGGGAATCGCGTTGGTCCCGCTGTAGGTGCCCTGGAATCCGAAGCTGACCGAACCTCCGGTCGCGAGCGTCCCGTTGTAGGTCTCGTTGTTGGCGGTGACGGCCGTACCGGACTGGGTGATCTTCGCGTTCCACCCGTTGGTGACCTTCTGGGTACCGGCGTACGCCCACTTCACCGACCAACTCGACTTCGCGGCCGAGTTGTTGGTGACGGTGACGGCGGCGGTGAAGCCGGTGCCCCAGTCGTTCTGCACCTTGTAGTCGACGCTGCACGGGATCGCGGCGATGCCCGGATCGCCGGGGACGACCGCGAGCGCCGTCCCGGAGGCGCCGGCGACCAGCGCCAGCGCGGCGAGTACCGCTGTTCTGCTACGGCTCATGAGTGCGGGTTTCCTTCTCGGTTGCGGGTGTTGTCCGTTCCGTTCGTTCGGCGGTTCTGACGGACCCTCAGCCGGCGGGAGCGGCCCGGGTTCCGGCCCGGTCGATCGACCCGGCTGATCGGTCCGGTGGCGCCTATCCGTCGAGTGCGCGCAGGTGGTCGCGCAGGCCGGCGCCGTACGCCGTGGGCGTTCCGTCGTAGCCGGAGATCAGAGACGGACCGGTGGAGCAGTCCCAGGTGTTCCAGGTCCAGCCCAGGTACGACAGACCGCGGTCGTCGAACCACTTCATGACCTGATCGACGAATCCGTGGGAGCAGGTGTTCTCCCCGATCTCCCCTGCCACGAGCGGCACTTGGGCGGCGACGGGGGCGAGGGTGGAGTTCCAGCAGCTCTCGTTCGCGCAGGTGTTGAAGTTGTAGACGTGGTACGCGGCGGCGAGATTGCCGGTCGGGTCGGAGGGCTTGTACGTCAGCCACTGGCTCAGGTCGTTGGAGTACGCGAGCCCGCCGGCCAGGATCACGTTCCTGGCGCCGGTCGCGCGTACCGCGTCGACGAGATCCTGCATACCGGCGACCTCGTACCCGATGCCGGGGCAGGTGCCGCCGTCCCGCCAGCACTGCCACGCCTGGGTGGTCGTGGAGGTGGCGCGGTCCGGGTAGGGCTCGTTGAACAGGTCGAACACGACGGCCTGGTCGTTCTTGAAGGTGTTGGCCACCGAGGTCCAGAACGACGGGGTGTACTGCATGTCGGGCATCGGCTTCTGGCAGCTGGCGTGGACATCGGAGCAGCCGGCCGAATTGCCCGTGTACTGACCGTAGTTCCAGTGCAGTTCGACGATCGGCGTCATGCCGTGCGCCTCGACGCGGGTCACCAGGTCCTTGACGGCGTTGACGTAGTTGGTTCCGCCGTAGGCGGAGTTGATGTTCGACAGGCCCAGCCAGCACTCCTCGTTGAGCGGGATGCGCACGGTGTCGACGTTCCAGTCGGCGATCGCCTCGACGGCTGCGTCGTCGACCGGACCGTCCCAGATGCCGCGCCCCTGTACGCACATGAACTCGCCGCCGGAGCGGTTCACGCCGAGCAGACGACGGGTGTTTCCGTCGGCGTCCACGAGCTTGTTTCCCGAGACGCGCAGCACGGGCGGCCCGTCACCGGTGTCCGGCGGGTCCGTCGTGGGTGGCGTGGTGGGGGTGGGCGTGGGGGTCGGTGCGGTGTCGGCGTTGCAGGTCGTGCCGTTGAGCTTGAACGCCGTCGGTACGGTGTTCGTCTTCGAGGTGGAGGCGATGAAGCCCGCGCTGACGCTTGCGCCGGTGCCCAGGGAGCCGTTCCAGCTCTCGTTCGCGGCGGTGACGGTGGTGCCGGACTGGGACCACTTGGCGCTCCAGCCCTGGGTGACCTTCTGGCCGTCCGCGAAGTCGAAGGTGAGGTTCCAACTGCTCAGGGCCGTCGTGTTGTTGGTGATCCTCACGGCGCCCTGGAAGCCGGCGTCCCACTGGCCGGTGACCGAGTACTCGACCGTGCACGCGGGCACGGCTCCCTGCGCCGTGACGACAGGCAACAGGGCGCCCGCAACGAGGGCGACCGTGCCGGCGACGGCTAAAAGTACTGAACGCGGGGGGTGTCGCATGAGCGACTCCTTGCAGATCGGGCGCATCGTGAACAGACGCGTCGACTGATGGAACCGCTCCCACTGGTGCCTCGAAGCTAGCGCCAAGTGCTGGCAAAGAACAGAGGCGTCACTGACTTTCCCTCAACATCCCTCGTCGAATCTTTTCGACTCTTCAAGCACCTTGACCGCTCCGACCCCCATCCCCACTATGGGAGCGCTCCCACTGGTTCAAGGCTTGTTGCTCCTCCCCCCACTTCTCCGAGCCGCAAGGAGGAACCAGCACCATGGATCCCTCACGCAGACGCCGCGGGGCGCGGCGCCTGTGGACCGCCGCCCTGGCGGCCCTCGCGCTCCCCCTCGCCATGCTGAGTACGAGCACAACTCCCGCACAGGCAGCCGCACTTCAGTGCAGCGTGGACTACAAGACCAATGACTGGGGTTCAGGGTTCACCGCAGACCTGACCCTCACCAACCGGGGCACCGACCCGATCAGCGGCTGGGCCCTGACGTACTCCTACGCGGGCAACCAGAAGCTGACGAACGGATGGAACGGCAGCTGGACGCAGTCCGGTCAGCAGATCACGGTGAACAACGCCTCGTACAACGGGACGGTCGCCGCCGGCGCCGCCGTCAGCACGGGCGCGCAGTTCACCTACAGCGGGACGAACGCCGCTCCCGCGAGCTTCGCGGTCAACGGCACCACCTGCGTCGGCGCTCACCAGCCGCCGGTCACCGTGCTGACCAGCCCGACCGCGGGCGCCGTCTACACGCAGGGGAACGCGGTGCCGCTCGCGGCGACCGCCGCGGCCGCCGACAGCGCCACCATCAGCAAGATCGAGTTCTATGACGACACGACCCTGCTGGGTACGGACACGAGCTCCCCGTACACCCTGTCCGCCACCGGGTTGTCCGTGGGCAGTCACTCCTTGGTCGCCAAGGCGTACGACAGCCTGGGCGCTTCGGCGTCGTCGACCCCGGTCGGCATCACGGTCGTCTCGGGACCGGCCGTGGTGGCCTCGACCAACCAGCTTGCCGTGCAGCAGGGCAAGACGGGCACCTACTCACTGAAGCTGTCGACCCAGCCGTCGGCCAATGTGACCGTCACGACCGCCCGCACCACCGGCAACACGGGCCTGACGGTGACGGGCGGCGCGAGCCTGACCTTCACGCCGTCGAACTGGAGCACCGCGCAGAACGTGACCGTCACAGCCAACGCCTCCGGCACGGGCGCCGCGACCTTCGAGTCGACGGCCACCGGGCACGCGAAGGCCTCGGTCACGGCCACCGAGATCGCGGGCACCAAGGCGTACGACGCCCGGTTCCTGGAGCTCTACGGCAAGATCACCAACCCGGCAAGCGGTTACTTCTCCCCCGAGGGCATCCCGTACCACTCGGTCGAGACACTGATCGTCGAAGCCCCTGACCAGGGACACGAGACGACCTCCGAGGCCTACAGCTACCTGCTGTGGCTTCAGGCGATGTACGGGAAGATCACCGGCGACTGGACCAAGTTCAACGGCGCCTGGGACATCATGGAGAAGTACATGATCCCCACCCACGCCGACCAGCCGACCAACTCGTTCTACAACGCCGCCAAGCCGGCGACGTACGCGCCGGAGCTGGACACTCCGAACGAGTATCCGGCGAAGCTGGACACCGGGGTGTCCGTGGGATCGGATCCCATAGCCGGTGAACTGAAGACCGCGTACGGTACGGACGACGTCTACGGTATGCACTGGCTTCAGGACGTCGACAACACCTACGGCTACGGCAACGCGCCCGGCAAGTGCGAGGCCGGCCCGGCCGACACCGGCCCGTCGTACATCAACACCTTCCAGCGCGGTTCGCAGGAATCGGTGTGGGAGACCGTGCCGCAGCCGACCTGCGACGCCTTCAAGTACGGCGGCACGAACGGGTATCTGGACCTGTTCACCGGCGACGCGTCCTACGCCAAGCAGTGGAAGTTCACCAACGCCCCGGACGCCGACGCGCGGGCCGTGCAGGCCGCGTACTGGGCGGACATCTGGGCCGAGGCCCAGGGCAAGGGCAGTGACGTCTCCGCGACCGTCGGCAAGGCCGCGAAGATGGGCGACTACCTGCGCTACTCGATGTACGACAAGTACTTCAAGAAGATCGGCAACTGCGTCGGACCGACCGCCTGCGCGGCCGGCACCGGCAAGGACGCCTCGCACTACCTGATGTCCTGGTACTACGCCTGGGGCGGCGCCACGGACACCAGCGCCGGCTGGGCCTGGCGCATCGGGTCCAGTCACACCCACGGCGGCTACCAGAACCCGCTGGCCGCCTACGCGCTCAGCAGTTACGCCGACCTGAAGCCCAAGTCGGCGACGGGTCAGGCGGACTGGGCGAAGTCGTTGACCCGGCAGCTGGAGTTCTACCGCTGGCTGCAGTCCAGCGAAGGCGCCATCGCGGGCGGGGCGACGAACAGCTGGGCGGGCCGCTACGCGACTCCCCCGACCGGCACGTCGACCTTCTACGGCATGTACTACGACCAGCAGCCCGTCTACCACGACCCGCCGTCCAACCAGTGGTTCGGCTTCCAGGCGTGGTCCATGGAGCGGGTCGCCGAGTACTACCAGCAGACGGGGAACGCGAGCGCCAAGGCGGTCCTCGACAAGTGGGTCGACTGGGCGCTGTCCAAGACCACGATCAACCCGGACGGCACCTTCCTGATCCCCTCCACGCTCCAGTGGTCGGGCCAGCCCGACACCTGGAACGCGTCAAGTCCCGGCGCCAACACGGGTCTTCACGTCACCGTCGCCGACTACACCAATGACGTCGGCGTGGCCGCCGCGTACGCCAAGACCCTGACGTACTACGCCGCCAGGTCCGGTGACACGGAGGCGAAGACGACCGCGAAGGCTCTCCTGGACGGTATGTGGGCCAACAACCAGGACGCCCTCGGCATCGCGGTGCCGGAGACCCGCGCCGACTACAACCGCTTCGACGACGGCGTGTACGTCCCGAGCACCTTCAGCGGCAAGATGCCGAACGGCGACGCGATCAACTCCTCCTCGACCTTCGCCTCGCTGCGGTCCTTCTACAAGAACGACCCGGCCTGGTCGAAGATCGAGGGCTATCTCGCGGGCGGAGCCGCGCCCGTGTTCACGTACCACCGCTTCTGGGCCCAGGCGGACATCGCCCTGGCCATGGGCTCGTACGCGGAGCTTCTCGAATAGGCCCCCGCTGAGCGCTCCGCGGGTACGGCGGGGTTCGTCTGCGGGCCGGATGTGACTGGTCGCGCAGTTCCCCGCGCCCCTGGTCGCCCCTTCGGGGCTCGGGGCGCGGGGTGACACCCGCCCCTCGCCGGAGTGGCTCGAAGGTTCCGCGTACGTGGCCCCGTCACCTGACGGCGGGGCCCAGGCCGGGCGGCCCCCACCCGCACAGGGGGCCGCCCGGCAGTCGCACGTCCCGTATCCCCCCGCACACATGGCTTCGCGAGGAAGGACCCCCACCGTGCGAAGAACCCGTATCCTCACCGCCGTTCTGGCGCTGGCCGCCGGCCTGATCGCGGGCAGTCCGCCCGTACTGGCCGCGGACGGCAGCCCGCGAACGACGCTCGCCGCAGAGTCGTACACCTGGAAGAACGCCCGGATCGACGGCGGCGGCTTCGTGCCCGGCATCGTCTTCAACCGCAAGGAGAAGAACCTCGCCTACGCGCGCACCGACATCGGCGGCGCGTACCGCTGGCAGGAGTCGAGCAAGACCTGGACGCCCCTGCTGGACTCGGTCGGCTGGGCGGACTGGGGGCACACGGGAGTGGTGAGCCTGGCCTCCGACTCCGTCGACCCGAACAAGGTGTACGCGGCGGTCGGCACGTACACCAACAGCTGGGATCCGGGCAACGGGGCCGTGCTGCGCTCCGCCGACCGGGGCGCGAGCTGGCAGAAGACGGATCTGCCCTACAAGCTCGGCGGCAACATGCCCGGCCGCGGGATGGGCGAGCGTCTGGCGGTCGACCCGAACAGGAACAGCGTGCTGTATCTGGGCGCGCCGAGCGGCAAGGGCCTGTGGCGGTCGACGGACTCGGGAGTCACCTGGTCGCAGGTGACGAGCTTCCCCAACGTCGGGAACTACCAGCAGGATCCGACCGACACCAGCGGGTACGCCTCCGACAACCAGGGCGTCGTCTGGGTCACCTTCGACGAGTCCACGGGGGCGTCCGGCGCCGCGACGAAGACGATCTACGTCGGCGTGGCGGACAAGGACAACGCGGTGTACCGGTCGACGGACGCGGGCGCGACCTGGACGCGGCTGGCCGGACAGCCGACGGGATATCTGGCGCACAAGGGTGTACTGGACACCGTCAACGGCTATCTGTACCTCGCGTACAGCGACAAGGGCGGGCCGTACGACGGCGGCAAGGGCAGGCTGTGGCGGTACGCGACGGCGACCGGCACCTGGACGGACATCAGCCCGGTGGCGGAGGCCGACACGTACTACGGCTTCAGTGGGCTGACGATCGACCGGCAGAAGCCCGGCACCGTCATGGCCACCGCCTACAGTTCCTGGTGGCCGGACACCCAGATCTTCCGCTCGACGGACAGCGGCGGCACCTGGACGAAGGCGTGGGACTACACGTCGTACCCCAACCGCGCGAACCGGTACACGATGGACGTCTCGTCGTCCCCGTGGCTGACCTGGGGCGCCAACCCGTCGCCACCGGAGCAGACGCCCAAACTCGGCTGGATGACCGAGGCGTTGGAGATCGACCCGTTCAACTCCGGCCGCATGATGTACGGCACCGGCGCGACGATCTACGGCACGGAGAACCTGGCCAACTGGGACAGCGGGGGCCAGTTCACCATCAAGCCGATGGTGCAGGGGCTGGAGGAGACGGCGGTGCTGGACATCGCCTCTCCGCCGTCCGGCGCTCCCCTGCTCAGCGCGCTGGGCGACATCGGCGGCTTCCGCCACACGGACCTGACGAAGGTTCCGCCGATGATGTTCACCTCCCCGAACTTCACGTCGACGACGAGCCTGGACTACGCCGAGACGAACCCGAACACCGTGGTGCGCGTCGGCAACCTGGACACGGGTCCGCATGTGGCGTTCTCGACGGACAACGGCGCCAACTGGTTCGCCGGGACGGACCCTTCGGGGGTCAGCGGGGGCGGCACGGTCGCCGCGGCGGCGGACGGCGGCCGCTTCGTGTGGAGCCCGGCGGGCGCCGGGGTGCAGTACACCACCGGTTTCGGCACCTCGTGGCAGGCGTCGAGCGGGATCCCGGCCGGCGCGATCGTCGAGTCCGACCGGGTCGGCCCCAAGACCTTCTACGGCTTCAAGTCGGGCAAGTTCTACGTGAGTTCGGACGGCGGCGCGACCTTCACCGGGTCCGCGGCGACCGGTCTGCCCAGTGGGGACAGCGTGCGTTTCAAGGCGCTGCCGGGCACGAAGGGCGATGTCTGGCTGGCGGGCGGGGCGAGCGACGGGGCGTACGGGCTGTGGCACTCCACCGATTCCGGCGCGACCTTCAGCAAGCTGTCGGGGGTCGAGCAGGCCGACACCATCGGGTTCGGCAAGGCGGCGACGGGCGCGTCGTACCAGACCCTGTACACCAGCGCGAAGATCGCCGGCGTCCGGGGCATCTTCCGCTCGACGGACAAGGGCGTGACCTGGACCCGGGTCAACGACGATGCCCACCAGTGGGGCTGGACGGGCGGGGCGATCACGGGTGACCCGAGGGTGTACGGACGGGTCTACGTCTCGACGAACGGCCGGGGTGTGATCTACGGCGACACCTCCGACACGGGCGGCGGGGGCACGGATCCCACCGACCCGACGGACCCCACGCCGACCGGCGCCTGCGCGGTGACGTACACCGTCACCAACCAGTGGTCGGGCGGTTTCCAGGCGGACGTCAAGCTCGCCAACACGGGCACGAGCGCCTGGTCCGGCTGGAGCCTCAACTGGGCCTTCCCGAACGGCCAGACCGTTTCCCAGCTGTGGAACGCCGACTACACCCAGGCGGGTTCGACGGTGACGGCGAAGAACGTCAGCTGGAACGCCAACGTGGCGGCCGGCTCGTCCGTCAGTTTCGGCTTCACGGGCAGTTGGTCGGGGTCGAACACGAAACCGGCGGCGTTCAAGCTGGGTGACCAGAGCTGCACGGTGAGCTGAGAGCCGTGGGTGCGCGCCCCGGGGACCGGTGCGCGCACCCCTCGTCCGCTCAGGGGGTGTAGACCGTCGGGCGGGGTGCCGTCTGCATTCCGTTGCCGAGGAAGTAGCTCGGGTGCGGCGGTTGGTTGTACGCCGTGTTCTGCCAGGCCAGGCCGGTGCGGTACATCGTGTCGTGCAGCAGGGTCGTGATGCGTGTCGTCGTCTCGTACGGCGTCGAGTAGATGCGCAGGGCCGTGTTGTCGGTGGTCGGCCAGACGACCTCTTCGCGCCAGTCGCCGAGGATGTCGCCGGACAGCGACGGGGTGGCCTTGGTGCTGTTGTTGGAGTGGACGCCCGAGCCGGTCAGGAGGCGGGTGTCCGAGGAGGTGCCGTACTTGTCGATGTGGGTGCCGTCGAGGAGCTCACGGACGGGGTCGGCGTCCCACCAGGAGAGGAAGTTGACGGAGGACGGTTCCCGGCCCTTCGTCGCTCCCGCCTCGTCACGGACCGAGGTGTCGGAGGCCGACCAGACCTCGGCGCCGTCGTTGCCCGCCCAGATGTCGCCGGCGACTCCGCGGCCGTTGTCGCAGCAGGCGGCGAGCTGCCAGTCGATCGTGCCGTTCGCCGGATCGATGTACAGCTCGGCGGGCTGGCCGGTCGACTCCGAGACCTTGAAGTACTCGAGGCCGGCCTGCGACGGGTCGAGGTCGCCGAGGTGCTGGGCGTCGCCGTGTCCCGTCTTCGTGGTCCACAGGCCGTTTCCGTTGTCGTCTACCGCCATCGCGCCGTAGACGATCTCGTCCTTGCCGTCGCCGTCCACGTCCCCGACGGAGAGGCTGTGCGAGCCCTGGCCGTCGTACCCCTTGCCGGTGTTGGTGGAGGAGTTGGTGTCGAAGGTCCAGCGGCGGGTGAAGGCGCCGTTCCGCCAGTCCCAGGCGGCGATCACGGTACGCGTGTAGTAACCGCGCGCCATGATCAGCGAGGGTCGGGAACCGTCCAGGTAAGCGGTTCCCGCGAGGAAGCGGTCGACGCGGTTGCCGTACGAGTCGCCCCAGGACGAGACCGTGCCGCGGGCCGGGACGTAGTCGACGGAGCTCATCGCCTTGCCGCTCTGGCCGTTGAACATGGTCAGGTACTCGGGGCCGGACAGCACATAGCCGCTGGAGTTGCGGTAGTCGGCGGAGGAAGTGCCGATGACCGTGCCCGTGCCGTCCACCGTGCCGTCGGCCGTCTTCATGGCGATCTCGGCCTTGCCGTCGCCGTCGTAGTCGTACACCTGGAACTGTGTGTAGTGGGCGCCGGAGCGGATGTTGCGGCCGAGGTCGACGCGCCACAGGCGGGTGCCGTCGAGCTTGAGGCCGTCGACGACCGTGTTGCCGGTGTAGCCCGACTGGGAGTTGTCCTTGGCGTTGGTCGGCTGCCACTTCAGGACGATGTCCAGGGCGCCGTCGCCGTCCAGGTCGCCGACGGAGGCGTCGTTGGCCTCGTAGGTGTAGGCGACGCCGTCGGGGGTCGTGCCGCCGGCCGGCGGGGTGATGGGGACGTCCTTGTAGCCGGTGCGGAACTGGATCGCGTGGACGGAGTCGGCCTGTTCGACGCCGTTCACGATCGCGCGGACGGTGTAGTCGGCCTGGGACGGGGCGCCGGCGTGGAAGTAGTTCGTGGAGCCGGTGACCGGGGCCGGGTTGACCTTGGCGCCGGCCCGGTAGACGTTGAAGGAGACGCTGTCGGGGTCGGTGCCGAGCCAGCGCCAGCTGACCAGGTTGCCGCTGTCGGTGTGCACGCTGACGACCCCCCGGTCGAGGGCCTCCACCTGACGGGCGGTGGCGGCCATGGGGGCCCCTCCCGCGCGAGTGAGTTCGAGCGTGGGGGACATGCCGGCGCCGAGCGTGGTCAGTCCGGCGGCGACCAGGGCCGTGGTGGCGGCCAGCGCGGAGAGGACGGCCCGTCGCCTGCGTCGCTTGCGCGGAGGGGGATCCGCGTGCGGACGAGGCTCCGGGTGCGGACGGGAATGCGGGTGCGGGTGCGGTTGCTGCACGAGACGTACCTCCTGGGAGGGACGGATGGGTTCCGCCTCTCAGTTGCCGCCGCGGACAGGGGAGTTGCCGTACCGCGCCGCCAGTTCTGTCACCGTCCGGGCGATCCGCTCACGCAGTTCCGGCGGCTGGAGCACCTCGATGTCCGTGCCCAGGCGCAGGAATTCGGCGTGGGCGTGCTCGACGGACTCGATGGGGACCCTGGCCACCGTCCAGCCGTCCGCCCCGGCGGGCCCGTCGAGCCGCACCGCACGGATGAGGGTCGCCCCCGGCGCCAGTCGCACCACCGCCTCCGCCCTGTCCTGGTACAACCGCTGGTGGAAACCCCGTTGGTACGCCGTCCAGTGGGCGGCCAGGTCGAAGTCGTCCGGCCGGGTGAACACCTCCTCGGAAGGAGTCAGCCGGAGGATCTGGTCGACGCGGAAGGTACGCGGGCCGGGGCCGGCGACGACGTACCAGCGTCCCGCCTTCAGGACCAGGCCGTAGGGCTCCAGCCGGCGTTCGACGTCGGTGGGCTCCCGCCAGCGACGGTATTCGATATGCAGGATCCTGTTGTTCCACACCGCGTCGGCGACCGCCGCCAGATACGGCACCTCGTCGGCCCCCGCGTCCGTGTACCAGCCGGGCGCGTCCAGGTGGAAGCGCCCGCTGATCCGGTCCGCGTGCACGCGTAGTTCCGGCGGCAGCGCGGCTCGCACCTTGAGCTGTGCTGCGGCCAGGACCGGACCGAGGCCCAGCTGAGCGGCCGGACCGGGGACCCCGGCGAGGAACAGCGCCTCCGCCTCGTCGGCGGTCAGTCCCGTCAGGCGGGTGCGGTAACCGTCGAGCAGGCGGTAGCCGCCGGCATGACCGGCGTCGCCGTACAGCGGGACGCCCGCCGCGCCCAGTGCCTCCACGTCCCGGTAGACGGTGCGCACCGACACCTCCAGCTCCTCCGCGAGCTGGGCGGCCGTCATCCGGCCCCGGGTCTGGAGCAGCAGCAGGATCGACACGAGTCGGCTGGACTTCACTGACACAGGATGTCAGTGAAGTCGGCCTAGCGTCCTGCCCATGACCTCTGTTTCCCACGGTCCTCGTCCCCCCGCCCCCTCCACCACGCCCCCGTTCGCGGAGAAACTGCTGACGGTGCACCCGCCGATCGAGGTGGCGGGACGGTGGATCAAGCGCTACCACGTCACCTCCGACCCGGCGGGCATCGCACCCGAGGTGCAGCGGGCGGCGTACGCGATCCTTCCCGAGCTGCTGCCGGCGCCGGACGGGACACCGCCCGCCACCTTCGTCGTACTGCACCGGGGTGGCGACGACGGCGCCTACCTCAACGCCTACAGCTGGGTGTGGGACAACGTCCTGCACTTCCGGGGCGCGGCCGCGGGCCAGCCGGTGCTCGACTGCCCGGACGACGACCCGAGCCACTTCGTCACGATCGACCGGCCCTGGATCGGCTGTGTCTGGGAACTGCCGCCGATCCTGCACGAACGGGACGCGTGGGTACGGCATGTACTGGCCCGTCGCCCACCCGAAGTACCCGATATCGAGGCCTACTTGACGGATTCCCTGGCCGAGGGAACGACGGGAGACCGCTCATGAGCGGCCCGCACGACTTCGACTTCCTGCACGGTGCGTGGGAGGTCCACCACCGTCGGCGCACCGAGTTCCTCGACCCCGACAGCGACTGGGAGGAGTTCCCGTCCACGGCCCGCTGCCGGCCGCTGTTCGACGGGGCCGCGAACATCGACGAGATCGACATGCCGCACCTCGGCACGAAGGGGCTGACGCTGAGGCTCTTCGACCCGGCGAGCGGTCGGTGGTCGCTGAACTGGTCGTCCAGCCGGAGCGGGAGGCTGTTCCCCCCGATGATCGGCGGCTTCGCCGACACCGACACCGACACCGACGCCCATGCCGACGCCGACGCCGATGCCGGCGAAAGGCGCGGTGGCCGGCGCGACCGTGGTGTGTTCTACGGCGACGACACGCACGACGGCAAGGACGTGCGGGCCCGGTTCGTCTGGTCGGGGGTGTGCGACACCTCCGCCCGCTGGGAGCAGGCCTTCTCGCTGGACGGCGGGGAGACCTGGCTGACCAACTGGGTCATGGACTTCACTCGCCCGGAAGCGGGCCGGGAACCGGTTTCCGAAACGCCCTCAGGGTGAACGCGGGGTCCGGGCGGGGCCGGTCCTGGTCGGGCAGGGCCGCGAGGCGGTCGGCGAACCCGTCGGCCTCGGGGTGACCCGGCGGCAGGGTGACGAACCAGCCGCGCCGCAGGTCCGCGATGGCCCGGCGCGGGCTGCGGCCCTGCCCCCGCCCGGCGAAACGGGCCTGCCCGGCCGGCACCAGGCCGGCTTCGACGGCGTACGACGCCACAAGGGCCGCGGTGTCGGAGGCCGGCCGCTGCGGGCGCGAGGACAGCACGACATCGATGTCGCTGCCCACGTTGTGCGAGGCGCCCTTGTCGACGGTGGTGACGTACACCCCGCCGGGCCGTAACACCCGCGCGCACTCGGCCACGATGCCCCGCGCGTCCGCGACGTCCTCGACGAGGTGCAACAGCCACACGCTGGTCACGGCGTCGAACTCCCCGCCGCGGAAGGGGAGTCGGCGGCCGTCGGCGAGGACGACCGCTCCGGGCAACCGGTCGGCGGCGTGTCGGGCCATGGCGGGCGCCCGGTCGAGTCCCGTCACCCGCAGGCCGGGCCGGGCGGCCGCGAGACGCCGGGTGACGATGCCGGTGCCGCAGGCAACGTCGAGCAGACTGCGCGCCCGGTCCGGTACGAGACCGAGGACGCCCTCCGCGGCGGCCGCCGCCCTGGGCTCGCCGCCGCGCCAGGCGTCGTAGCGTTCGGCTTCCTCGTCGTAGTCCAGCACCCGCGCTCCCCGTTCCTCGACCGCCGCACCCCTGCTCCTACAGTCACGTATCGCCCGTGCGGTCCGGTCCAGTCCCACCCGTGCCGTCCTCTCCCGCCGTCGGACGGGTCGGCACGGGTCGGCACGGCAGGCACCGGTGGGCGCGGGTCAGCTCGCTCCGTGCGCGGGGGCCACGGCCTCCACCCGGCGGGCGAGTTCGACGTCGAGGCCGGTGACGGAGCCGCCCGCGCTGTGGGTGTTCACGGCGAGGGACACCGTGCGGTAGCCGAGCGTGAGCTCGGAGTGGTGATCGAGCTCGTCCTGGATCCGCGCGACGTGGACGACCAGGCAGGCCGCGGCGAAATGGGAGTCGAGCCGGTAGGCACGGGTGAGGCGGTCGCCGTCCAGGGACCAGCCGGGCAGGTCGGACAGACGGTCCTCGATCTCCTTCTGCGACAGCGGTTCGACGGCCATGGCACGGCTCCCTTCCTGATGGCGCACACCTGTCCAGCGTGCCACAGGAAAGCCGCGACGGCCCTGGTCAGAAGGGCGCCTCCCGGTTCAGTCGTGGAGGCACTCGGCCGCCAGGTCGTCCGCCAGCGCGGCGATCACGGCGCGGCCCTCCACCTGCTCCAGCCACTCGTGCGGCAGCCCCGCGTCGCCGTGCCGCGCGCCCAGGATGTTGCCGCAGATCGAGCCCGTGGAGTCGCTGTCGCCGGAGTGGTTCACGGACAGGAGCAGGGCGTCCTCCACCCGGTGCGTGGCCAGCGCCGCGTAGACCCCGATGGCGAGGGCCTCCTCGGCGACCCAGCCGGCGCCCAGCCGCTCCACCTTCTCGGGGCCCGGATCAGGCCCGGCGGCCAGATCGAGGGCCTGGTTCAGGGCCGCGGAGGTCTCCTCGTGGCCCGGGTGGCGGCCGAGCAGCCGCAGGGCGCGCAGAGTGGCGCCCTCCACGGACTCCCCCCGCGTCAGGTACGCCACGATCGCGGCCAGCGCTCCGGCCGCGTAGTAGCCGGTCGGGTGGCCGTGGGTCGTCTGGGCGCAACGGGCGGCCATGCCGAAGGCGATGTCGGCGGAGGGGTGGGCGAGGCCGAAGGGCGCCGAGCGCATCACGGTGCCGCAGCCCTTGGAGCCGGGATTGACCGGCCCGGGTGCCCCGGTCAGCTCGGCCCACGGGTCGGGCACGTGATGCTGGGCGAGCCCGGACAGGCAGGCGTTGCCCGGGGCGCGGCGGGCGTACAGCCAGCGCTCGGCGAGGAGGCCGCCCTCGACGCCGTCGGCGGGTCCCGGCCGCTGCTGGGTCTCGAGCCAGCGTCCGTACGCCTGGCGCACCAGGGCGGTCTCCGCCCCGGTGATCCCCTTGAGCCGGGCCCTTCTGGCAGCCGTGCGGAGGCCCTCGACGGTGAACAGGGTCATCTGGGTGTCGTCGCTGACGCGGCCGACCACGCCCTCGCCGTCGGGCACGAGTCGGGTCAGGCCCCTCGGTCCGTGGGCGGCGCGGATCTGGTCGAGGGAGGAGAACTCGACCGCGTAGCCGAGGGCGTCACCGAGTGCTCCGCCGAGGAGGCAGCCGCGCACCCGGGCGCGGTACACCGCCGTCGACTCCAGGGAGGACTTCCGCCGGTCGTTCATCCAAGCTCTCCTCAACTACGGTCGTGCGTATGACCATTGTCCCGACCGGTTCGCACGCCTCTTCCGCCGCCCCCGCCGGCCGGGGCGCCGGCCCGTTGCTGCGGGCCTGGCGGGAGCGGCGGCGGATGAGTCAGCTGGAGCTGGCACTGCGCGCCGAATCCTCGGCCCGGCACATCAGTTTCGTCGAGACGGGCCGGTCCCGGCCCAGCGAGGACATGCTGCTGCGGCTCGCCGGGCACCTCGAGGTGCCCGTGCGTGAGCGCAACGCGCTGCTCCTGGCGGCCGGCTACGCCCCGCGCTACCCGCAGACCCCGCTGGACGACCCGGCGCTGGACGCGCTGCGCGCGGGTCTGGAGCGGCTGCTCCAGGGCTACGAGCCTTATCCGGCGCTGGTGATGGACGCGCGGTACGACGTGGTGGCGGCCAACCGGGGGATCACGATGCTGCTGGACGGCGTCCCCGAGTCGTTGCTCGCGCCCCCGCTCAACGCGATGCGCCTCACCCTCCATCCGCAGGGTCTCGCACCGCGTATCCGCAACCTGCGTGAGTGGCGCGGTCACCTGCTCGCGCAGATGGAGCGGCAGATCGCGCTGTACCGCTCGGCACCGCTGCGGGAGTTGTACGAGGAGGTCGCCGCGTACCCGGTGGCGGAGGGCGGGCGGGCGGCGCAGGGCGGGGCGGCGGACGAACCGGAGGAGCCTGTGGCGCACTTCGCGCTGCCGATGCTGATCGAGCACGAGGGGCGGGTGCTCTCCTTCATCTCGTCCGTCTCCACCTTCAACACCCCCATGGACGTGACGGTCGCCGAGCTGGCCGTCGAGACGTTCCTCCCGGCGGACCCGGCCACGGTCAAGTACCTCCACTCGCTGATCGACTGATGACCGATCAGCCGAGGTTTTCAGATGAACGTTCGACTCCGTTCCTGTGGCAACGAGGCCTGAACGTGGCACACTGACCCGCGTGCCTCGACGCGTAGGGGAGACGTGGGGTGAGTGAGCGACGGCCCGCACCCACGGTGGGCCAGGTGGTACTGGGCAGACGGCTGCAGGAGTTGCGTGAGGCGGCGGGCCTCGGCCGCGAGGAGGCCGCCCGCGCCCTGCGCGTGGCCCCGGCGACCGTGCGGCGCATGGAGACGGCCGACGTCGCGCTGAAAGTCCCCTATGTACAGGTGCTGTTGGAGACCTACGGCGTCGGCGACGAGGAGGCCGAGGCGTTCGTCTCGCTCACCGAGGAGGCGAACCGGCCCGGCTGGTGGCAGCGCTACCACGACGTACTGCCGGAGTGGTTCAGCCTGTACGTGAGCCTGGAGGGCGCGGCCCGGCTGATCCGCTCGTACGAGCCGCACTTCGTGCCCGGGCTGCTCCAGACGGACGGCTATGCGCGCGCCGTGCTGGAGGCCGGGACGGTCGGGCAGACGACCCCGGAGTCGATCGAGCGGCATGTGGCGCTGCGGCTCGCGCGCCAGCGGCTGCTGGAGGCCGCCGACCCGCCCCATCTGTGGGTGGTGATGGACGAGACGGTGCTGCGCCGTCCGGTGAGCGTGGACGCCGCCGTCATGGCCGGACAGCTCGACAGGCTGATGGAGTTCGCCGAGCGCGACCGGATCACCTTGCAGGTCTCCGAGTTCGCGGCCGGCCCGCATCCGGGTACGTCCGCGCCCTTCTCCCTGTTCCGCTTCGCCGAGCCCGAACTGCCCGACATGGTCGTCACGGAGTACCTGACCGGTGCTCTGTACCTCGACGACCGCAAGGAGGTCTCCGCGCACCTGGAGGTCCTCGACCACATGACGACGCACGCCGCGTCCGCGCAGCACACCAAGAAGATCCTGCGGGACGCCCGCGCAAGCCTCTGAGCACGCCCCCCGTCACCCCGAGCATCCCTCCGAGTCCACGAGGAGCAGACCCGCATGACCGGATCCGAGGCCGAGCAGGCACCCGCCCGCATCGACACCAGCAGGCCGCATCCGGCCCGCGTCTACGACTGGTGGCTGGGCGGCAAGGACAACTACCCCGTGGACGAGGAACTGGCCCGCAGGATCCTCGCCGTGGACGGCACGGTGCTGCGCGGGGCGCGGGCCAACCGCCGGTTCATGCAGCGGGCCGTCCGCACGGCCGCCGAGGCCGGGATACGCCAGTTCCTCGACATCGGCACCGGCATCCCCACCCAGCCCAACCTGCACCAGGTGGCGCAGGGCGTGGCCCCCGAGTCCAAGGTCGTGTACGCGGACAACGACCCGATCGTGCTGCGGCACGCGGAGGCCCTGCTGCACGGTTCGGCGGAGGGCACCACCCGGTACGCGCACGCCGACGTCCGCGACGTCGACGCGCTGCTGCTCCGGGCCGCCGACACCCTGGACCTCACCCGACCGGTCGCGCTGTCGCTGGTGGCGCTCACGCACTACCTGAGCGACGACCCGGCAGGCGACGACGTGCACGGCCTGCTGAAGAAGTACGTCACCGCGCTGGCGCCGGGCAGCTGGCTGATCCTCTCCCAGGTCACCCCCGATCTGAACCCGGCGGCCATCGAGAAGGCCGCGGAGAACTTCCGGCGCAGTGGAACCCCTTTCTACCCGCGTTCCCTGGCGGAGTTCACCCGCTTCTTCGAGGGCCTGGAACTGCTCGGCCCCGGCGTGATCCCGGTGTCCGGCTGGCGTCCGGAGCCGGAGGACGTGGCCGTCCAGGCGGAGGGCATCGTGCCGGTCTACGCGGGAGTCGCCCGCAAGCCCTGAGTGGGTACCGGGCGCGTCCCCGGCCGGTGGGAGATCGGGTGAAGGCCGCTGTCCGCACCCCTGACACCGCCGCCCCCTCCGGTAGCATCGGTGACCGGGAGTCGACGGTTCGTCACGGGCGGGCCCTGCGGGGGAAGCGGGCATGGTCAAGAGGTACGTGGTCGCGCCGCACGGGGGCCGTGGCACCCACCCCGACATCGGGTCCGCGCTGCGCGCCGCGACCGCGCGGGGCCGGGCCGCCCGGGTGGAGATCACTCCCGGCCACTACGAGGAACGGCTCACCGTCCAGGGCGAGATCGAGCTGACCGCGCTCGGCGACCCCGGCTCCGTGGTGGTGAGCGTTCCCCGGGGCACCGTGCTCGACGTGTCGGGGTCGGTCGTGGTCCGCGGCCTGGCGCTGGTCGGCCGGGACGCCGACGCCGGCGTCGTCGACTGCCGGGCGGGGACCCTCACCCTCGACCGGGTGGCGGTCCGGGCGCACGACGGGGTCTGTGCGCACGCCCGGCCGGGCACCTCCATGACGCTGACGGACAGCGAGTTCCGCTACGGCCGGACCGTGTTCGCCGGTGCCACCGGACATGTCGAGCGGTGCCGGTTCACCGACGCCGCCGACAACGCGGTCGCGGTGATCGAGAACGCCCGGGTGCTGGTCCGGGACAGCCGGTTCGACGGCAGCCGGATCCACGGCGTACGCGTCAGCGACGCCTGGGCCCACCTCGTCGGGTGCGAGGTCACCGGCGCCGAGAAGGCGGCCGTCATGGCGGACACCCGGGCGGAGCTGACCGTCGAGGGGTGCACGGTCGTCGCCACGCACATGGCGGGCCTGGCCTTCATCGAGCAGTCCAGGGGCTCCGTGCGCGGCACGCGGGTCACCGACGCCGAGAACGGGATCCTGGTGGCAAGCGGCGCCGACCCGTCGGTGCGCGGCTGTGTGTTCGCCGACTGCCGGGACACCGGCATCCACGTCCAGGACTCGGGCCGTGGCACGTTCGAGGACTGCGAGATCACCGGTGCGGGAAACGTCGGGGTGCTGTCGACCCGGGGCGGCGCCCCGCGGGTGACCGGCTGCCGGGTCTCGGCGGGCAATGTCGGCATCGCCGTCACCGAGAAGGCCAGAGGCCACTTCACCCGGGTCGACGTGCACGATCTGACGGGTGTCGCGCTGCGGGTCTGGGACGAGAGCAAGGCCGAGTTCGCGCAGGTCACCGTCGAGCGCTGCCCGTTCGGCCTGGAGACGCGGGGCAACGGCGGTACGACGGCCGAGCTCACCGACGCGAGGATCCGCGACTTCGACATGGCGGCCGTGGCCGCCGTCGGCCAGTCCCGGGTGACGCTGAGAGGCGTGTCGGCACAGCGCGGGCTGCTGGGGTTCGGCGCCGGCGAGGAGGCGCAGCTGCACGTGCACGACAGCGAGGTCTCGGCCGTCGGCACCGGCGGGGCGCTGGCGTTCGGCACGGCGCGGCTCGTCGTGCGGAACCTCGCCGTCACCGGTGCGCAGTCGTACGGGCTGTGCGGGACGGGCTCCGCGTATCTGGACGTCGCCGACAGCCGGTTCGAGGACTGCGCGGCCACGGGCGTGCGCTGCGACGACGCATGCGGCGGCCGGCTGGCGGACTGTGCCGTGACCGGGACGACGGCGGTGGCCGTGCAGCACAACGGCCGCGTCAGCCTGATCTCGCTCCGGACCTCCCTGCCGGTCAGGGAGATCACGGAGCCGGCCCCGCCGCCGACGATCGTCAACCACTACCACGGCCCGGTCTTCGTCGAGGCGGTCCACAGCGCCCAGTTGGCGTGGAACAACACCAGCGTCATCCAGCAGCAGACCGACCAGTCCCACCAGACCGACCAGAGCGATCAGGACGGAGCCGGACGATGAACGACCCGCAGCAGGAGCACCACTACGAGGGGCCGGTGTTCCAAGGGGCCGTGTCGGGCTCCCAGTTCGCCTGGAACAACGAGACGGTCACCCAGAACCAGCAGCTCAACGGCGCGGTCGCCCCGGAGCACGAGGCGCTCGCGACGCTGGTGACCGAGCTGCTCAGGCAGCTGCCCGCAGCCGGTCTCGGCGACCGGGAGCGCGAGGACGCCGAGAGCGCCGCCCAGGAGGTCCTCGCGGAGATCACCGGCCCGGAGTCGCCCGAGCCGGGCAGGCTCCGCCGCTCGGTGACCATGCTCAAGGGAGCCCTGGCGCCCGTCGCGACCGGCCTCGCGGCCGGGACGGCGGTCGGGGCGCAGGAGTGGGCGCAGTCCGCGATCAGGGGGCTGACGGGACTCGTCTGAGGTCCGAGCCGGCGCTGCCCTGCCCGGCTCTGCCCTGCCTGGCCCTGCCCTGCCCGGCCCTGCCCGGCGAGGGCCGGGCGGCACGACGGGGCGCGGGGGCCTCGTACGGCTCCCGCGCCCCGGACCCGACGCGGCGGACTCAGGCGAGCTTGGCCGACAGGGTGATGGTCGTGCCGGTGAGCGCCTGACTGACCGGGCAGTTCTTCTTGGCGTCCTCGGCGGCGGCGGCGAACGCGTCGTCGTCGAGGCCGGGCACGGTGCCCTCCACGGTCAGGTGGATGCCGGTGATGCCCTCTCCCGGCTGGAAGGTGACGTCCGCGGAGGTGACGAGCTTGGTGGGCGGGGTACCGGCGCCGGCCAGGCCGTGCGACAGCGCCATGGAGAAGCAGCTGGAGTGGGCGGCGGCGATCAGCTCCTCCGGGCTGGTCTTGCCGTTCGCCTGCTCGGCGCGCGAGGGCCACGACACCGGCTGCTGACCGATGCCGGAGGAGTCGAAGGTCACGACCCCGTTGCCCTCGAGCAGGTTGCCTTCCCAGACGGTGTGTGCGGAGCGCGTGGTTGCCACGACGAATCCTTTCGAACTGTGACTGTGGAGAACAGCGGGCGGTTCCGGTGACGGATGCCTGGCACCCATCCGATCACACCCGGCGTCGATCCACCCACCGGACAGGGCGGCCACCGCCGGGCGCGTCGCCGGGGCTTCGCCCGTTTCGGCCGGATATCACAGCCGGGCATCGCTGCCTTCGGAAGACCTGACGGGCGACCTGGTGAAGCCATACAGTCCATACATGCTCGAACTCTTCCAAGTCCTCGGGGGCATAGCGGGATTTGGCGGCGTCGCGCTCGGTGTGCTGTACCTGCTCTACCGGGACTTCGTGCGCGACATCATCCGCAACAAGATGTTCCGTGCGCTCACCGCGACCCAGGCGACCGCCCTCTTCGGCGCTGTCATCGTGCTCACCTTCACCGTCGCGATCCTCGGTATCTTCGCCACGCTCGCCGAGAGCAAGGGCGTCCAGCAGTTCGTCGTGCTCGTCGGCATGCTCCTGGTGTTCCTGCTGGCCGTGCTGTTCATCGCGGCCCGGGTGGCCACGGGCGGCTCCCGCCGGGCGCCTCGCGCCGCCGGGACGAACGGTGTCGAGCGGTCGCTCACCACCGTGCGCAGGCATGTGGAGCGGGACGAGCCGGAACCGGCGGAGCGTGCGCTGGAGGCCTCACGTCTGGACCGGGAGTCGGAGGAGTTCTGGTACTGGAAGGCCCGGATCGCCCTCTCCCGCGGAAACCAGCAGGGGGCCTCCCGCTATGCCGACGAGGCGCTGGGCCTGGACGCCCGCAGCCCGCACGCGCTCGCCCTGAAGATCATGCTTCTGCTGCTCGGCAACGATCCGGCGCAGCGGGACCAGGCGGTGCGGCTGGCCGAGGCCAGTACCGGGCTGAGCGCCCAACTCGACACATGGCTGCGCCGGTTGCGGGCCGAGAACATGTTCGACGGCGGGCTGCGCACACGGACCGGTTTCGAGGCGCGCTGTCCGCTTCCCACAAGAACGACGGAGGGTGTGCATGCCGACTGAACCGAGTCCCGCGGCGGGTGCGGAGGCGGTCCTGTACGTGGGGCCGCTTGCCGGTGAGGGCGCGGACGAGACCTGGGAGCGGGCGGTCCGGTGGGAGTCCCGTTGGTCCGGGTCACCTGTCCCACGGGTGATCGCACGGACGCCCGAGCAGGTCGACGCGTTCGTCGCGGGCCGGCCCAACCCCATCGTCCTGGTCCGTCCCGGAGACAAGGCCCCCGTACAGTCGCCGCCGGACGGCGACGTCCTGTCCAACTTCTTACGGGCCCAAGGCGTGTTGGTGATGTGCGGCGCGGAAGGGATCGCACCCGTGCCGGGGCCGCTTCTGCCGGGCCCTGCTCTGCTGCTCACCCGATTGCCGCTGCCACCGGGGCGCGGGTGGCTACCCCGTCACCGTCACCGCGCGCGGGAGACGGAGTGCCGGGCGTTCGCGGAAGCTCGCGGTCTGACGGCCGGCCCCACCCTGACGGCGACGTTCGACCCGTCGAACGTGCAGCCGGACGGGTTCACCGTCGTGATCCATCCCGACGTCACGACTCCGCCCGCGGGAAGTCCCGACGAACCCCTGTGGCGCTGGTTACGGCAGGGGCTGGTGATCCGGCCGTGGCCCACCCTGCGGGCGCTCACGCGGCCCGGACGCAGAAGCCGGGAGATCCGCATCGGGGGCTCGGAAGGGTCGGGGTTCTCTGTCCGGGGGGCAGAGGCCAATCGCCGCGCCACGCCGAGCCCGCCGCCGCCCCAGCAGCCTGCCTCGGCCAGCCCCGCCGGGCTCGACAGCGAGTCCGACGCCGAGAGCGGGCCGGCCTACTACTCCGACTCCTACGGAGTCCCGGCCGCGCCGTCGCCCAGCTACTCCAGCCCGCGGCCCTCCTACGACTCGGCGCCGCTCCCCGACTTCCTCCGGCCGGACTTCATGCTGCCGGCCGCCTCGGCGCCCGCTGCCCTCGGGCGGCAGGCCGGGCCCCCCGGCCGGCCCCGCACCTCCCGCGACACCTCCCGCCCCCTCCCCCACGACGGCCTCTACGTGCGCCGCAACAACGCCTTCGGCACCCGTTCCGCGCTCGGGGTGAAGGAGCTCATCGAGCAGGGCGTGATCGTCGGGCAGGAACACATCAGGTTCGACGACTTCGTGGTCTCCCGGGACGGGCAGGTTCCCGGACCGCGGAGCGGGGAGGCCATCGCCGTGAGTCATGGACTCACCGCGGTGACGGGCGAGTTCAAGGCGCACGAGGCGACGACCCACTTCGTGGAGATCGCCCTCAAGGCCGGCCCGACGCCCGCGGACCCGGCTCTCGCCTCCGCACCCCTGCCCGTCAACTTCGTCTTCGTCGTGGACACCAGCGGTTCGATGCACGGCGAGAAGCTCGACACCGTCAAATCGTCGCTGCACACGATCTACGGACAGCTGCGTCCGACCGACTGCCTGGGCATCATCACGTTCGACCACCGGGTGCGCACCGTCCTGCCCGCGGCCACCAAGGAGGAACTGGAGCGGTCGGGGAACTTCGCGTCGGTCGTCTCCGGGCTGGAGGCGGACGGCGGCACGGACATCAACCTCGGGGTGCAGTACGGCATCGACGAGATCAGCCGTAACGCCGTGAGCGGGCGCACCGTCAACTGCCTGTATCTCCTCTCCGACGGCTCCCCGAACTCCGGCGAACGGGACTGGGTCAACATCCGCAGGAACATCGGGGCCCGGGTGCGCAGCGGCCTCACGGTGTCGTGCTTCGGCTTCGGCTCCGACGCGCGCATGCCCGAACTGTCGGCGCTCGCCGGCGTGGCCGGCGGACACTCGACCTTCGTCACCCGGCCCGAGCAGGTCAAGGCCGATCTGCTGGAGGACCTCGGCCGACGCGACCACCTGGCCGCGGTCGACATCCAGCTCCGGCTGGACATCGACCCGGCGGTGGAGATCCGGCACGTGTACGGGCACGACCCGGTCACCGACCCGAGAGCCCGGGCGGAGGTGTTCCAGCAGGCCCGGCAGGCCGCCGAGCGAGCCCGCAGCGACTACGGCACCGACGCCCTGCCCGACATCATCACCGCCGAGAAGGGCATGCGGATCTTCGCACCCGACCTCGCCTTCGAGGAGACCTACTGGGTGGTCCTGGAGGTGCGGGTGCCGGCCGGCCGGGAGCCGTCCGCGCTGGGCACGGCGACCGTGCAGTACGTGGACACCCTGGCCCGCGACAGCCGTCGCCACGAGTTCGACCTGGCGCGCGACACCTCCCTCTCGGCGGAGACGGTCCTGGTGCACGGCATCGGACTGTGGACGAGCGAGGTGACCTTCCACGCGCTGGACGACCTGTACGAGCGGGACAAGGAAGCGGCCAAGCGCCGTCTGGAACGCCATCTGAAGGCGCTGGAGGCGGCACACGCCCACCATCCGGCCAAGGAGTTCCGCGACGACCGGGTCACCCTCAGCAAGTTCATGTCGCTGACCGACTCCCTGGGCACCGTGGTGTCCTTCACCGACTCCCCCGGGGGCGGCTTCGGCGGCCCCGCGGTCCAGCTGATGAACGACTTCGGGAGGGTCCGCTCCGGACACTGGGCCCGCCACTGACGCGCCCGGCACGGCGAGTCGTTCACCGCACCCGGAACACCGGCCCCCGTGCGGTGAACGGCAGTCGACCGCCCTGCGGGATCAGGTACGCGTGTTCCCGCCGTACCCGCAGCACATCGCACCAGCCGTCGGTGATGACGAGCAGCGGCGCGCCCGGCGGGAAGTCGTCGGCGCGGTGCAGCAGATCGATGCCGGGCTGCAGGACCGTGCCGCCGCGACCGTGCACCCGGACCCGGCCGGCGATCTCGGTGACCGGCAGATAGCCCGCGTCGTGCGCCTCCGCGTCGCAGAACACGACCCGGGCGGCCGGGACGTCGCGGGCCTCGGCGTAGGAGGCGATGGCGCCGAGCGCCTTGCCGAGCAGGGTGCGGTCCATGGAGCCGGAGGTGTCCAGGACGACGCCGAAGGTGCAGCGGGCGATCTCCTCGGGCGGGAACCAGCGGCCGGCGCGCGGGATGTCGGGAGTGGAGGCCTGCCGGCGCGCGGGACGGGCGTAGGTCCGCACCGGCTCGGGGCGTGGTACGAACTCGTCGAACCAGCGGGCCAGTTGGGCGTCCCAGGGCAGCGGCGGGTGACTGAGCGCGCGGATCTCCTCCACCAACCCGCCGGGCAGCAGACCGCGTTCCTGCCGCTGGTGCAGGTCGAGGCCCTGCGCGAGACCGCGGCGGTAGAAGCCGTCGAGGTCGACGTAGTCGTGGGGCGGGCCGAGCGGGGCGCCGAGAATGTCGCCGAGGCCCTTGCCGCGCAGGGTGGCCAGCCGCCGCATCCGGCGCAGGTCCACGGTGATGCGGTCGTACACCTCCTCGGCCGACAGACCCGCCAACTCGGCGTCGTACAGCAGCCCTTCGGGCATGGTGCCGACCTGCATCTCGCGCAGCCAGCCGTTGACGACGTAGTCACAGGCGACGTTGAAGAGGTAGGGGTCGCGGGTGCCGCAGCGGTCGCCGTGGCGCAGGGCGGCGTGCAGCATCTCGTGGGCGAGGACGAACCGCCACTCCTCGTCGTCGTAGCGGCGCAGCGGGTTGATGTAGATCTCGCCCGCCTCCGCGTTCACGGCGGCGATCGAGATGCCGTGCGCGCGGGCGAGTTCGGCGTCGGCGACGAGCTTGATGCCGGCCGCGAGCCCGCCGAGCAGCGGGTAGGACGAGACGAACCAGCTCAGCGCGCGTTCCCAGGGGCGCAGGGGGGTCACCTCGCCGCTGAGGGACGTGCGGCGGCCGCCCGCCATGTCCATCGCGGCGGACACGGTCCCGGTCAGGGCGGTGGCGAAGGCCAGCGGCCAGTCCGGCATCCGGCGCCCGGACCAGGTCCAGCGCACGAGCACCTGGTCGGCGGCCGTCCCCGCGGTGCCGCAGTGCTCGTAGGCGGCCGGGAGCCCGGTGCGCCGCCAGCGGGCGGCGAGCTGTTCCTCGTCGCCGCCCGGGTACGACGTGGGCAGCTCGTCGGGGACGCGGCCGACCGGAAAGGCCAGCAGAAAACGGTTGACGACCATGCAGCGCGCGGCGAGGTCGTACCGGTCGGGCTGGGCGCGCTCGTGCGGGGACGCCGGGAGGTGTCCGAAGCCGAGGTGGAGGGCGGCGTGGGCGAGCGACCAGGCCCAGACGGCGGGGTCGGCGAACCGGGTGGGGTGGGCGTGCAGGGTGCCGTTGGAGTCGGCGCGGACGAGTCCCTCGCGGGGAGCCATGGTGCACTCCTCACGGCGGCAGGTCTCGAAGTCGACGGCGGCCAAGGCCGGGTTGCCGTACATCGCGTGTCTCCCGGCCGCGAACGCCTCACCCGCGAGTTCCCGCTTCTTCTTGTCCCGGTCCTCGCGTCTCACCGGCGCGCCTCCACCAGGCGGGGCATGTCCCGGGCCGCCTCGACCAGGAACCAGGCGGGCAGCACGGGGTTGCCGTCGGCGTCGGAGGCGATGACGGTCTGGGCGATCTCGACGGAGATCTCGGCGAGCTGGACGAGCAGCGACTTGGCGCGGTACGCGGTCTGCCGCCCCTTCGACGACATGTGCTCCCTGACGGCGGGGAGTTCCTTGACGAGCCGGCCGCGGAAGGAGTCGGCGAGGTAGTAGAGCAGGTCGCGGTCCTCGACCCGGCGCGGCCAGGGGGCCTCGCCCTTGAGGATGGCCTCGATGCCGTACCGGCTGCGCACGATCTTGACGTAGCCGCGGAAGGCGATGGCGTGCGCGGGCGTCAGGGTGCCGTGCGCGAGCACCGTGAGGGTGTCCTCGTCGAGGTCGCGCCCGAAGGAGTGCAGCGCGTCGGAGAGCATGTGCCAGGAGCGGGGGGTGGAAAACGGTTCCTCGGTTTTCGGCGGCTTGGACCACAGGTGGTCGGGCCGGTCGGTGAGGTGGTCGAGGACCCACGGGTGGATGTCGTTGCCCGCGGCCCACTTCAGCCAGTCCTTCGCGGACGCCTCGAGGTGGACGTGGGTGAGGCGGTTGACGAGCGCGGAGGCGATGGGCCGCGCGAGCGCGTTGTCCGTGGCCCGGTTCCCGGCGCCGATGACGATCGAGCCCCTGGGGAGCTCGTAGTTGCCGATCCGCCGGTCGAGGATGAGGGAGTAGAACGCCTTCTGCACATCGGGCGTGGCCGCGTTGAGTTCGTCCAGGAACAGGCAGTACGGCTCGTCACGGGCGATGGCCTCCGGCGGGCAGAACACCGAGCGTCCGTCCCGGATCTGGGGAACGCCGATCAGGTCCTCGGGCGCGAGCTGGGTACCGAGCAGGCTCACGCACTCCAGCCCCAGCGACTCGGCGAAGTCCCTTACCAGGGAGGACTTTCCGATGCCGGGGGCGCCCCAGAGGAACACCGGCCGCACGGTGGCGAGGCCGAGGAGCAGTTCGGGGATACGGGAAGGAGTGACGGTGACGGCAGCCTGCAAAGAAGGCTCCTCGGAGGGATGCGGGAAGGGCGCGCGAGTGCGCGGGATCCGGACGAACGGATCAGTACGGACAGTGTGTGCGTACGGCCCTCGCGGCGCAGCCGATTTTCAGGCGGCGCGCTCCTGCGGTCCCGTCTCCAGCGGTACCTGGGGCCCGTCGGACTCGCGCAGCCAGCGGCGCAGGACGCGGTGCAGGTGCTCCGCGCCGGTCAGCTCCTCGTCGTCCTCGACGGGTGCGGACAGTGCGATCGGGGACAGCAGGAACGGTCTGCCCTGGGCTCCGCCGAGGCCGCCGTGGGAGCCGATCTGCTCCTCGAAGGCGAGGACCTCGCCGTCGGCCGGGTCGTGGAAGGAGTTGACCATGATGTCGGCGGTGTGCGGGAAGGAGTGGGTGCGGCGCACGGCGTCGGCGGCGCCGGGTCCGAAGGCGGCCAGCGGGCCGGGCGTCCGGTCGAGTCGGTCCAGCGGGATCTCCGCGCCGTACGCGCCGAGGACGACCCCGCCGTGCTCCTCGCTGCGGACGAGGAGGAAGCCGATGCCGGGGTGGTTGGCGAGGGTGGTCAGCAGGGCGGGGTGGCGGGCGTCGATCTCCTCCTTGCTCATCCGGTGCGGCACGTCCGGGAAGGAGATCAGCCCGAGGTTGCCCGAGGCCAGCACGATCGGTTCCGAGCGGCGGCCGGACGGGCGATGGCGTTCGCCGCCCTCCTCGACCGGCCGGCGCAGCGCCGCGCGGACGGCGGCGCGGGCCTCGGCACCGCTGTGGGTGCGTTCGGCCCTGCGCGGCACGGGCAGCCCGCAGCCGGCCCGCACCAGATCGCCGAGGGTGAGGCCGTAGCGGGCACGAAACGTTTCGCCGGGGCTCTGGCCGTGGTCGGACAGTACGACGATCCGGTAGGGGCGGGGGGCGTGCTCGGCGACGTTCTCGAGCAGCGCGAGCGCCCGGTCGAGGCGGCCGAGGACCTGCTCGGTGTCCCGGCCGAGCGGCCCGGAGTGGTGCGCGACCTCGTCGTACGCCACCAGGTCGGCGTAGACGGAGGTGCGGCCGGCGAGCATGTCGCCCATCACGGCGGCCACCACGACATCGCGTTCGACGACCGTCGCGAAGGCGCGGACCAGCGGGTAGAGGCCGCCGCGTCCGACGCGCGGGCGCTCCCTGCGCAGCCGGGCGCGGGTGGACTGGACCGTCTCGCGGACGACCTCGGCGACGAACGACAGGGCTGTGCGCACGGCGTTGGCCGGGTCGGAGAAGTAGGCGAAGTAGCCGGCCCGGGACCGGGTCTCCCGGCTGCGTCGGCGGGTGGCGATGGACAGCACGAGGGCCTGCTCGTCGGCGCCGCCGCTGAAGAGGTTGCCGCGGCTCGCGCCGTCGGCGGAGAGCAGACCGCCGTCACCGGTGCGTTCGACCGCACGGCGCTGGAGTTCGGCGGCGCTGGTGGGGCGGTTGCAGACCATCACCTCCCCGGTGTCCTTCTCGTACCAGCGGAAGGCGGGCACGTCGTGGTTGCTGCCGTGCAGGATGCCGAGCTGGCTGGCGCCGGTCTGGCTGGACCAGTCGGTGTGCCACGGGGTGAGCCGGTGGCTGGGGCGGGGGGCGCCGCTCCGTGCGAGGCTCTGCGCCCGGCCCTCGTGCGGGACGCCGCCCAGCCATCGGGCGACGGTCGGCATCAGTCCCTTGCGCACCGCCGAGGCCAGCACGTCGTGGCCGACGCCGTCGAGCTGGAGGAAGACGGTGCCCGGCGTGGAGGGGCAGGCGGCGCCGCCTCTTCGACGGCGGTCGGCGAGCCGGTACAGGCGGCGGCGGTAGGCGTCGTCGTCGCGTACGGCCAGGGCGCCGCCCGTCGCGGAGGCGACGGCGGACATCACGGCGGCGACGATCACGGCGGTCTCGGGGGCCACCTCGCTCTGCCCGGAGGGGTTCAGGCGCAGGGCGAGCAGCAGCAGCGAGCCGTTGAGGAAGAACACCAGCAGACCGAGGACCAGCGCCGGGACGAGCAGCAGCAGACGCACCAGCAGGGGCCAGGCCAGGGCCGACAGCACACCGAACACCCCGGCGCCGACGGCGGCGGTCCTGGCGATGGTGGTGGCGCTGTCCCCGTCGGCGGACTGGAGCCGGAAGTCGGGCAGGATCCCCGCGAGCACCAGCATGGTGAGCGTGGAGACCGCCCACACCGCGACGCTCCGTCCGACCTGACTGGCGGCCCGCCGCCAACGCACCCCACGCACGCCCCGTACACCTCACGTTCCGGCCCCGACGCCCGCGGGGGCCGTCCTCCACCCTGTCACACCGCGGTGGCGGCCGGCCCGCGGCTATCGCCCGTCGTAGCCGGCCGTCGGCATCGACAGCCTCCGGTGCACCCGGGCCTTCATCTGCGCGTCGTAGGCGGGCTCGGCGCTGCCGACCGTCTCCACCCGCACCCCGCGCCGGGCGCACTCCGCGGAGAACTCCTCGACGGACGACAGCGCGCTCTCGAGGACCCGGCGGCTCGGCGCGACGAACAGGTCGACGTCGGCCCGGATCCCGTCCCACAGCACACAGTGGTCGGCGCGCAGCCCGCGCACCAGCAGTTCCCGGCCGACGACATAGCCGCGCTCCGCGGCCCACCGCGCGCACATCGCGTGCTGGCTGCGGGAATCCACCAGGAAGGGATCGGCGTCCAGTTCCTCGAGCGGCGTCAGACTCGCGATCGCCGTGACCCGCATGACCCGCACCGGTCCCATGGCGTCCCCCTCACCTCCGGGTTTCGCCGCCGACCCTACTCCTGCCCGTAGGCTTCGGGGGAGTCGCGCGAAGGAGGCAAAGAGGTGGCGGTGGAGATCACGTGGTGGGGGCACGCCACCTGCACGGTCGAGGATTCGGGCGTACGTGTGCTCACCGATCCCCTGTTCGCGCGCCGCCTCGCGCATCTGCGCCGCCGGCGGGGCGCGGTGCCCCCGCCCGGCGCCTGGCGCGCGGACGTGGCGCTCGTCTCCCACCTGCACGCCGACCATCTCCATGTGCCCTCGCTGGCGCGCCTTGCGCCGGGCACGCGCCTGTTGGTGCCCCGGGGCGCGCCGCGCGCCGTCCCCGGGCTGCGCCGGCTGCGGCATCTGCGGCTGAGCGAGATGGCGCCGGGGGACGAGATCGCCGTCGGCGACGTGCGGATACGGGCCGTCCCCGCGCGCCACGACGGGCGGCGGCTGCCGGTCGGACGGCACCACTCCCCCGCGCTCGGGTACGTCGTCGAGGGCGAGGCCAGGACGTACTTCGCCGGGGACACCGGCCTGTTCGACGGTATGGCCGAGGAGGTCGGGCCGGTCGACGTGGCGCTGCTGCCGGTGGGCGGCTGGGGGCCGTATCTCGGCGAGGGGCACCTGGACGCCGGGCGCGCGGCCGAGGCGCTGGTCCGGCTGGCGCCGCGCACCGCGGTGCCGGTGCACTACGGCACGTACTGGCCGATCGGCATGGACGCCGTGCGCCCCCATGAATTCCATGCCCCCGGCGAGGAGTTCGTACGGCTCGCGGCGGAACGGGCGCCGGGCGTGGCCGTGCACCGGCTCGGGCACGGGGAGAGCGTGCGCCCGGAGGTCTCCCGGTGAAATGGTGGCTCGCCGCGACCGTGACGGTCGTGCCGACGGAGGCCACGCAGCAGGCCCTCGGCTATCCGTCGTTGTTCCTGCTGGTGCTGATCGGGGCGCTGGTGCCGGTGGTGCCCACGGGGGCGCTGGTGAGCACCGCGGCCGCGGTCGCCGTCCATCAGACGGTGCCGTACGCGCTGGCGATGGTGTTCCTGACGGCGTCGCTCGCGGCCTTCTGCGGGGACGCGGCGCTGTACTGGCTGGGGCGGCGCGGGATGCGGTCGAAGAACGGCTCGCGCTGGCTGGAGGCGATCCGCTCGCGGGCGCCCGAGGAGCGGCTGGCGCAGGCGCAGGACAAGCTCGCCCACCACGGCACGGCCGTCCTGGTGCTGTCCCGGCTGGTGCCCGCGGGCCGGATACCGGTGATGCTGGCCTGTCTGATGGCGGAGTGGCCGCTGCGCCGCTTCGTGCGGGGCAATCTCCCGGCGTGTCTGGCCTGGACGCTGACCTACCAGCTGATCGGGATCCTCGGCGGCTCGCTGTTCCCCGAGCCCTGGGAGGGCGTGGTCGCCGCGGTCGCGCTGACCGTGGTGATCGGCGCGGCCCCGAGCCTGTGGCGCCGGGCCCGGGGAACCAGGGCCGCCTAGCCCGGCGACCGTACCGGTCCGGCATCGCGCCCGGTCCGGGGCGATTTTGCCTGTCCGGGCCGCTCTTGCCGGTCCGGCGACCGTGGTGCGCGGGGCCCGTGTCGCTCCGGTACCCGTACTGCCCCAGTGGCCCATGCCGCTCCGGTACCCGTACTGCCCCAGTGCCGGTGCCGGTGCCGCTCCGGGCCCGTGCCTCCTCGGTGCCGGTACTACTCCAGTACCCGTGCGCCACCCACCGGGAGGTCCCACAGGTCGTCCCGCGCCAGCCCCGCCTTCTCCCAGGCCGCGCGCACGCGGGTGAGGGGTTCGAGGACCGGCTCGGCGGACAGCACGAACGTGCCCCAGTGCATCGGGGCCATCCGCCGCGCCCCGAGGTCGAGGGTGGCGCGGACCGCCTCCTCCGGGTCGCAGTGGACGTCACTGAGCCACCAGCGGGGGTCGTAGGCGCCGATGGGCAGCAGGGCGAGGTCGATGCCGGGGTGGCGCCGGCCGATGCGGGAGAACCAGTGGCCGTAGCCGGTGTCCCCGGCGAAGTAGACGCGCTGCCCGTCGGGGGCGGTGAGCACCCAGCCGCCCCAGAGGGAGTGGCAGGTGTCGGTGAGGGAGCGCTTGGACCAGTGGTGGGACGGCACGAAGTCGAAGCGGACACCGCGGAGTTCGGCCGCCTCCCACCAGTCCAGCTCGGTGATCCGGGTGAACCGGCGGCGCAGGAACCAGCGTCCGAGCCCGGCCGGCACGAACACGGGCGTGTCGCGCCGGAGCCGGCGCAGCGTGGGGGCGTCGAGGTGGTCGTAGTGGTTGTGGCTGATGACGACGGCGTCGACGCGCGGGAGCGCCTCCCAGGGGACGCCGACGGGGGTGATCCGGGCGGGGGTGCCGAGGATGCGACGGGACCAGACCGGGTCGGTGAGGACGGTGAGGCCGCCGACGCTCACCACCCAACTGGCGTGCCCCGCCCAGGAGACGGCGACGGTACGGGCGTCCACCCGGGGCAGCGGGGCGGGCGCGAAGGGCAGCCGGGGAATGTCGGCGAGGCCGTCCCTGCCGGGCCGTACGGAACCCTCGCGGGCGAACCGGGCGAGGGCCTTGAGGCCGGGCAGCGGTGAGGTCAGCCGGTCGTGGAAGGTCCGCGGCCACACCCGCCGCTCCCCCGGCGGGCGGGGCTCGGCGAGCGGCGGGGCGGGGGGCGCGAGCGGGGACCGGGGGGCCGGGGCGTCGGCGTCCGCCGCGGTCAGCATGCCGGTGGCGGGCGACTCGGACTGCTGCGTCATCGAGGAGGCTCCCATCGCTGAGCGTCGTCACGGAGATCGTCGAAGACCGATCCCAAGAGCGTCAACGCGCGTTGCACCTGCGGCAGTTCCAACGGCGCGGGGGATGTGAGGCATTGCGCGCGCTGTGCGTCCGTACCGTCCAGCAGCATCCCGGTGGACAGCCGGACGCGCAGCGCGCCGAGCTCGTCCCCGAAACGGTGTCCGCCCGGCGCGGGCATCCCGAGCCGGGCGGAGAGGAAGTCCTCCAGGTCCTGTGCGTCGCCGACGCCGTGCGCGGTGAGCGCGGTGCGCAGCGGCCCGAGATCGACGTACAGATGACGGCCGGCCCGGGGCGGCAGGGCGAGGCCGCCCGCGGCGACCACGGTGGCGTGCACGGCGCCCGCCACGCGCGCGTGCAGGCGTACGGCGGCGGCGACGCGCGCCGTGACCGGCTCGGGCTCGGCGAGGGCGTATCCGGCCGCGGCGGCGACCGGGGCGGCCACGCGCGCGCCGAGCGCGGTGAGGACGTCGAGCACACGCGCGTGCAGGTCGTCGCCGGTGGCCGAGGCGGGGAACCGGGCGACGGCCGCCGGCCAGCCGGTGGGCAGCAGCGCGCCGGCGAGGTCGCTGACCACGGTGACGTGCTCCGGGAGCATCTCGGCGGGGCTGACCAGCACGGTGTCCTGCGGCGCGTGCAGCGTGTCGCGCCAGGTCTCGTCGCTGACGAGGTGCAGGCCCTCGCCCGCGGCGGCCTCCACCGCCTCGTGCAGCACCTCGGGCGGCGCGACGGTCGCGGTCGGATCGTCGGCGACGGACAGCACCAGCAGCCTCGGGTCGCCGCCCTCGGCACGCACCCGGCGCACGGTCTCCAGCAGGGCGTAGGGGTCCGGGACGCCGCCGCACTCGGCGGGCGTCGCCACATGGAAGACGGGTCTTCCCAACAGACGTGCGTACGGCGCCCACCAGGCCGCGCAGGGCCGGGGCACCAGGACGTCGCCGCCCAGGGCGGCGGTCAGCGCCAGCAGCAGGGCGGGGGCGCCGGGCCCGGCCACGATGCGCCCCGGCTCGGCGGGGGTGCCGCGGCGCTCCCAGTAGCCGCGGGCGGCGTCGAGCAGGGCGGGGCCGCCGCCGACCGGCTCGGCGTCGGCGCGGCCGGCGGCCTCGGCGAGCACCGAGACGAGTTCCGGCAGTACCGGCAGGCCGTCCGAGGGCAGCGGCGGGCCGTAGCGGACGGGCCCGTGGTCCTCGGCTTCCGTCCGCCGCATGTCGTCCTCCGCGCAGTCCGTCCCTGGTGCCCTGCCTGGTCCTGGCGCCGTGTCCGGCGTGTCCGGCGTGTGTCCGGCGCTGTGCCGTACCCGGCCGTCGGACGTCGTCGTGGGCCGGGCGGGGCGGGGCGTCCCGTGCGGGGCCCGGCGGTCCTGCGGGGCCGGACGCCCGTACGGGGCCGATCGTGCCCCTGCGTTCTGAGTACCCCGTGGGACCGCACCCCATGGCCGGCCGCGCAGGTTGCGCCGGTCACAGCGGCCGGTCCGGGTCTCCGGCGGGTCAGGCGCCGCCCTCGGGGTCCCGGCGGCGCAGCCGGTGCACGGCGGCGCCGAGCGCTCCGGCGATCAGGAGGCCACCGGCGGCGAGCGCGGGAACGGAGTCGGTGAAGGCGCCGCCCTCACCGGCCTGGACGCCGTGCCCGACGGTGGCGGGGGCGCAGTCGCTCTCGTGGGACGGTGCGGCACGGGGCCGGGGCTCGGGCGGGACGCACGGCTGGACGGTGCGGCAGGTGTCGGTGTGCGCCGTGGCGGCGCCCGGGACCTGCGGACAGGGCCGGGTGGTGCCGCAGGACGCGGTGGCCACCGGCCCGCACGGCTGCGGTGCGCCGCGCGCGACGTCCAGGGTCGCGCTCCACGGCTTGCCCTGTCCGCCGGGCGCCGCCGGGCAGGTGCCGTCGACGGTCCAGGCGGCGTCGGGTCCGACCGCCTCCGGGCTCACCTCGAGGTCGGCGGCGGGCGCGATGTGGGCGGTGCCACGGTAGGCGGACCCGGACTGCGCGCCGTCGGCGCCGGGGACCATGCTCAGTTTGACGGTGCCCTCGGCGAAGGCCTGCGAGGTGGCGTCGAGGCTCTCGGGCGCGGCGGCGCCGAGGGGACCGCAGGAGACGGAGACGGTGACGCTGCCGCCCGGGGCGACGCTGCCCGGGCTGACCTCCGCCGCCGGGTCCGCGAACGCCGCCGGACCCACGGCGACCAGCACGGCGCCGGCCACGGCGAGGGAGGAGAGGAGGTGAGCGGTGCGACGCATGGCACGGTTCCTTCGGCCGACGGCTGCGGGCGGGGCGTTCTCGCCCCACAGCCATCAGAGCCCGAGGGCCCGCCGGCCGCGCGCGGCCGGACGCCATTGGCGGGACACAGGCCACCAACCGGGTGACCGTCGGCGCCCGCGCGCGTCGGCGGGCCGTGCTAGACCACGTCGTCCAGGACCTGTTCCCGCAACCGGTTGCAGCAGCGGTTGATCAGCCGGGACACATGCATCTGCGAGATGCCCAGCCGCTCCGCGATCCGGCTCTGCGTCATGTCCTCGAAGAACCTCATGTACAAGATCGCCCGTTCCCGCTCGGGCAGCGCGGCGAGCCGGTCCCTGACGGCCTCCCGGTCGACGACCGTGCCCAGCGCCGGGTCCGCCGCCCCCAGCACGTCGCTCAGCGAGTAGCCGTCCTCGCTGCCCGGCAGCTCCGCGTCCAGCGACAGCGCGGTGAAGCTCTCCAGCGCCGCCATCCCGATGCGCACCTCCTCCTCGCTCAGCTGCGCGCGCTCGGCGATCTCGGCGACGGTGGGCCGCCGCCCGGAGACGGTCCGGGCCAGGTCCTGGTCGGCGAAGCGCACCCGGTTGCGCAGTTCCTGGACCCGGCGCGGCACGTGCAGGGTCCACATGTGGTCGCGGAAGTGCCGCTTGATCTCACCGGTGACGGTGGGGACGGCGTAGCTCTCGAAAGCGTTCCCGAGGTCGGGGTCGTAGCGGTCGACGGCCTTGACCAGGCCGAGGGCGGCGACCTGGCGCAGGTCGTCGAAGGCCTCGCCGCGGTTGCGGAAGCGGCCGGCGAGGCGGTCGGCCATGGGCAGCCAGGCCTCCACGATCTGGGAGCGGAGCGTGTCGCGCCGGGGTCCCGGGGGCAGGGCGGCGAGCCTGCGGAAGGCGTCGGCGGTGTCGGGGGCGTCGTCGTGCGGGTGGCGCTTCACGTGCGTTCGGTTCGGCATGGGGTGTGGCAACTCCCTCGGCAGTGCTTTGGGTTGGCCGGTCACCGGGGAAGCGCGACAGCGGCCCGACCGGGCCGCCGGGGGTCGCGAATTCGCGCCCTCCCACGGACGTGCCTCCGGTCCGAAGCACTGTGGCGCGCCTGCCCCGGACTCCCCCCGCCAAACACCCGCCCAGGTTTTCCCACGGCTCCCGGGGTCACCCGGAGCGGGACGCGGCCTTCACACCGTGTCCATGTCCCCTGCCCAGGAGGTCACTTCCATGAGCGTCAAGGTCTCCGACCACGTTCTTCAGCGCCTGCGGGAGTGGGGGGTGGAGCAGGTCTTCGGCTATCCCGGCGACGGCATCAACGGCCTGCTCGCCGCCTGGGGCCGGGCCGGGGACGAGCCGCGTTTCGTACAGTCGCGGCACGAGGAGATGTCCGCGTTCCAGGCGGTCGGCTACGCCAAGTTCAGCGGCCGGCTCGGGGTGTGCGTGGCGACCTCGGGGCCGGGCGCGATCCATCTGCTCAACGGCCTGTACGACGCGAAGCTCGACCATGTGCCGGTCCTCGCGATCGTCGGTCAGACGCACCGCTCGGCGATGGGCGGCTCGTACCAGCAGGAGGTGGACCTGCACACGCTGTTCAAGGACGTCGCCTCGGAGTTCGTGGAGACGGTGACGGTCCCCGAGCAGTTGCCGAACGTCCTGGACCGGGCGATCCGCACCGCGTACGCCCGTCGCTGCCCGACCGCGGTGATCATTCCCGGGGACGTGCAGGAGCTCGCCTACGCGGCGCCCACCCACGAGTTCAAGATGGTGCCGTCCAGTCTCGGCCTGAGCGACGGGACGACGATCCCGTCGGAGGAGCCCCTGCGGCGGGCCGCCGACATCCTCAACTCCGGTGACAAGGTGGCGATCCTGGTCGGCCAGGGTGCCGCCGGGGCCCGGACCGAGGTCGAGCGGATCGCCGGACTGCTCGGCGCCGGCGTCGCGAAGGCACTGCTCGGCAAGGACGTCCTGAGCGACGAACTCCCCTACGTCACCGGCTCGATCGGCCTGCTCGGCACCCGGCCGTCCTACGAGCTGATGCGCGACTGCGACACCCTCCTGACGATCGGCTCGTCCTTCCCGTACACGCAGTTCCTGCCCGAGTTCGGCAAGGCGCGGGGCGTGCAGATCGACCTCGATCCGCACATGATCGGGATGCGCTACCCGTACGAGGTGAACCTCGTCGGCGACGCGCGGGAGACCCTGCGCCGGCTGATCCCGATGATCAGGGGCGAGGAACGCGGCCGGGAGTGGTTCGACACCGTCTGTGACAACGTACGGCGCTGGGACGACGTCCTGGACCGGCGGGCGCGGCTGTCGGCCGACCCGATCAACCCGGAGTACGTGGCCCGCGCGCTGTCCCCGCTGCTCCCGCCCGACGCGATCGTCACCTCGGACTCGGGCTCGGTGGCGAACTGGTACGCCCGCCACCTCGCGCTGCGCCCCGGCATGCGCGGCTCCCTCTCCGGCACGCTGGCGACGATGGGCTGCGGCGTGCCGTACGCGATCGGCGCGAAGTTCGCCCACCCGGACCGGCCGGTGATCGCGCTGGTGGGGGACGGGGCGATGCAGATGAACGGGCTCGCGGAGCTGATCACGGCCGCCAAGTACAAGGACCGCTGGTCGGACCCGCGGCTGGTCGTCGCGGTGTGGAACAACCGCGATCTGAACCAGGTGACGTGGGAGATGCGCGCCATGGGCGGCGCCCCGTCGTTCCTGCCCTCGCAGGAACTGCCGGACGTGCCGTACGCGGAGTTCGCCCGCTCCCTGGGGCTGACCGGGGTGCGGGTGGAGACGCCGCAGGACGTGGAGCCGGGCTGGCGTACGGCCCTGGAGGCGGACGGCCCCGCGGTCGTCGAGTTCCTCACCGACCCGGCCGTGCCGCCGGTCCCGCCGCACGCCACCTGGGAGCAGATCGAGGCCACGCTCTCCTCGGCCCTCAAGGGCGACGCCGACCGGAACTCCATGATCAAACAGGGCTTCAGGGCGAAGCTCCAGGAGTTTCTGCCGGGGCGGCAGGAGAAGTAGTCCGGCGACCCTGTGTCGGCTCCCTGTGCTCGGGTACGCGGTGGCCACCGACGCCGAGAGAAGGCCTGGAGGGAGAGACATGCAGCGAGGCAGCGACCGGCTGAGCGTGCACCGGGACGACGAGATGAAGCACGAATTGCAGGGTCTGCTGAGGTCCGGCCACCCCACGCGGGTGGAGGAGTGGCACGACCCCGAGCCGTCCGCCGAGGACGACCCCGAGATCTGGGGCGGGCCGGTGGTGCCCGGGAGCCCCCGGGCGACGCTGGAGACCGTGCGGCTGGAGCTGGCGCGGACCCTGGGACGCAGTGCCTTCCCCGCGGGCGCGGGCGCGCTTGCCGTGGGCCTGCGCCGCAAGAACGCGCCGGACGCGCTGGTGGAGGCGGTACGGCAACTGCCGGGCAAGGATCGCTACGCCACCGTCCAGGAGCTGGCCGAGGCACTGGTCGGGAGCGGCCGGTGACGGCGCGGGACCCGGTCGCCGGGATCGGGCCCGCCGGCACAGGGGCCGCAAGCACACGGAAAGGACGTTGAAACCCGGCTACCGGGCGGCCCTGTTCGCCCAGGAAACAGCCTGACCGACGACCTGCGGCCGGTGGATCGTCGGTCGGCCGTCGACGGGCAACCGTAGGCGGGTGGCTGTGGGCGGGCCGCTGCAGGCAGGCCGGTCGTCGACGGTCGGGCGCAGGCAGTCCGGCAGTCCGGCAGTCCGGCAGTCCGGCAGTCCGGCAGTCCGGCAGCACACAGTGGACAGTCCGCGGTAGACCGGTCACCCGCATACAGATACAGACAGGCATCGCGGAACATCGCACGGGACTGTGCGGGACGGCTCCGGTGGGCTCAGGCCGCGCCGGGGCCGCTCGTCGTTCCCCGGCCCCGGCCCCACTTGCCGACCGGGGTGCCCGCCGGGCCGCCCTCCCCGGTCGCCCGGCTCCCGGCCGGGGCCTGGCGCGCGTGGACCTCGTCCGCTCCGACGGCCCGTTCCCTCGCCCCGTCCCGGGTGCGGCCCGGCGAGACGAAGCGGCGCGGGTTACGGCGCAGGTACTCGCCCTCCAGCTGGGCCATGCGCCCGTTGTGGGCACGCAGGGCGTCGTTCGAGCCGTACAGCAGGGTGTCGTGGCGCGTGCGGTGGATCGTCTCCAGCTCTTTCATGAGCTGCTGGTCGTCCAGCCGGTCCGGGTCGACTCCGGTCATGGTCATGCCCCGCTCGTCGTGGTCGTCCATGCGGGTGGGGTACCCCACCCGGGAGCAGGTCTCCGCATCCACTGTACGAACATTCCGGCCCCCGGGCCCCCGGGCGGACCTGCTCCCTACCGGGCCCGCTCCACTCGCCGCTCGTCCCACACGGGCTCCGCGGTCTCCCGGACCCGGCCGTCGCTGCCGAAGACCAGATAGCGGTCGAAGGAGCGGGCGAACCAGCGGTCGTGGGTGACGGCGAGGACCGTGCCGTCGAACGCCTCGAGGCCCTCCTGGAGGGCTTCGGCGGACTCCAGGTCGAGGTTGTCGGTCGGCTCGTCGAGGAGCAGCGCCGTGACGCCCTGCAGTTCCAGCAGCAGGATCTGGAATCGGGCCTGCTGGCCGCCGGAAAGCCGGTCGAAGGTCTGTTCGGCCTGCTGGGTCAGCTCGTAGCGGCGCAGCCGGGACATGGCCGCGCCCCGGTCCTGGGAGTGTTCGCTCCACAGGATGTCCAGGAGGGTGCGGCCCAGCAGCTCGGGGTGGGCGTGGGTCTGGGCGAAGTGCCCGGGCACCACCCGCGCCCCGAGCTTCCACTCGCCCGTGTGCGTCACGGTGTCGCCGGCCAGCAGCCGCAGGAAGTGCGACTTGCCCGAGCCGTTGGAACCTAGGACGGCGACCCGCTCGCCGTAGAAGACCTCCAGGTCGAAGGGCTTCATCAGACCGGTGAGCTCCAGGCCCTTGCAGGTGACCGCCCTGACGCCCGTGCGGCCGCCCTTGAGGCGCATCGTGATGTCCTGCTCGCGGGGCGGCTCCGGCGGCGGTCCCGCCTCCTCGAACTTGCGCAGCCGGGTCTGGGCGGCCTGGTAGCGGGAGGCCAGCTCATGGCTGATGGAGGCGGCCTGTCGGAGGCTCAGGACCAGCTTCTTCAGCTGGGCGTGCTTCTCGTCCCAGCGCCGGCGCAGCTCCTCGAAGCGGGCGAAGCGTTCGCGGCGGGCCTCGTGGTAGGTGGCGAAGCCGCCGCCGTGCACCCAGGCGTCGGCCCCGGCCGGGCCCGGCTCGACAGAGATGATCTTCTCGGCGGCGCGGGAGAGGAGTTCGCGGTCGTGGGAGACGAAGAGGACCGTCTTGCGGGTCTCCTTCAGCCGTTCCTCCAGCCACCGCTTGCCGGGCACGTCGAGGTAGTTGTCCGGCTCGTCGAGCAGCAGCACCTCGTCGGTGCCGCGCAGCAGCGCCTCCAGCACGAGCCGCTTCTGCTCACCGCCGGAGAGGGTGCGTACGAGCCGGAACTGCGCCTTGTCGTAGGGGACGCCGAGCGCGGCCATCGTGCACATGTCCCACAGCGTCTCGGCCTCGTACCCGCGCACCTCGGCCCAGTCGGCGAGGGCCTGCGCGTACTGGATCTGCGCGGCCTCGTCGTCGACGGTCATGAGCGCGTGCTCGGCCCGGTCGACGGCCTGCGCGACCTCACGGATGCGGGGCGGGGCCACGGACACCAGCAGGTCGCGGACGGTGGTCTCGTCCCGCACGGAGCCCACGAACTGGCGCATCACGCCGAGACCGCCGGACACGGTGACGGTCCCGCCGTGCGGTTTCAGCTCGGCCGAGATCAGCCGCAGCAGGGTCGTCTTGCCGGCGCCGTTGGGTCCGACCAGCGCCACCACGGCCCCTTCGCCCACCCGGAAGGACACGTCGCCGAGCAACGCCCTCCCGTCGGGGAGGTAGTACTCGAGGTGCGCGGCTTCCAGGTGTCCCATGAGGACGCATTCTGCGGGCCGCCCACGGGATGCGGCAAACCGTTATGCGCCGCGGGCCGGGGAAGGACCCCGTCGCCTCTCAGCCCCTCAGCCGCCGGCTCCCGCCACCGGCTGTCCCGCCGGGCCGCCCTCCCCGGCGGGCACGACCGTGGCGCCCGCCCAGGACAGGGCCTTCCAGCCGTCGGCCGGGGAGCCGTCGAGGACGACGGTGCCGGTGTTGGCGAGGCGGTGGGCGGCGGCGTAGGGAACGTCGACGTTGACGGCGCGGGCGGCCGCCCAGGCGCGGATCGCGGCGCCGTGGCTGACCATCGCGACGGTTCCCGCGCCGCTCGCCGCAGCCTCGGCGACCACGGCGTCGTACCGCACCAGGAACTCGGTGCCGCTCTCCCCGCCCGGCATGCGCAGCCCGACGTCGCCCGCCGCCCAGGCGAAGACGGTGCGCATGTAGAGCTCGCCGTGCTCGGAGTTGCCGGGCACCATCTCCAGGTCGCCCGCGGAGATCTCCCGGATGCCGTCGCGGACGAGGACGTCGAGGCCGCGGGCGGCGGCCAGCGGGGCGGCGGTGAGCCCGGTGCGCACGAGGGTGGAGACGTAGAGGGTCTCGATGTCCTCGCCGGCGAGGGCCTGCGGCAGGGCAGCGGCCTGCTGTGCCCCGAGTTCGGTGAGGCCGGGTCCGGGGACGGCGGTGTCGAGCAGGTAGTCCACGTTCGAGGGGGTCTGGCCGTGGCGGACGAGCAGCAGTCGCATGCAGTGACCCTCCGGTGTCGAATGCCGCCCCCGCACAAGAAACGGCCACTTCAGGGTACCCGCAGCGCATGATGTCCGATGTCGATCTCACCGTCCTGAAGCCCGGCCGGCACGGCCTGCGCGATCTGTTTCTCGCCCTCGACGACCAGGTGTTCGCGTTCGCCGCCGAGCGGCACTGGCCGGCCGCCGAGCCGGTCCTGCCGCGGCTGAGCCGCAGCGCGAACCACGGCGTGCTCTGGTTCGCGACGGCGGCGGCCCTCGCGGTGTCCGGCACGCCCCGGGCCCGCCGCGCCGCCGTGCGCGGGCTGACCTCCCTGGGCCTTGCCTCCCTCACCATCAACACCCTCGGCAAGCGCTCGGTGCGCCGGTCCCGGCCCGTGCTGGACGCGGTTCCCCGAGGGCGGCGGCTGAAGCGGCAGCCGATCACCACCTCCTTCCCGTCCGGTCACTCCGCGTCGGCGGCGGCCTTCGCGGCCGGGGTCGCCCTGGAGTCGCCGGTGTGGGGCGCGGTGGTGGCGCCGGTCGCGTTCTCGGTGGCGATGTCCCGGGTGTACACGGGCGTCCACTTCCCGAGCGACGTGCTCGCGGGCGCGGCGCTGGGCGTGGGCGCCGCGTTCGCCGTCCGGCACGTCGCGCGCCGCCGTCGCCGGAACCACCGGGACACCGACTCCGTCTGACATACCGTCAGCCCATATGGCAAGACGAATGATCTCACCATCCGAGCATCGGCGTACGGTGAGGGAACCGGGGACCCGGTTCGTCGAGAAGGGGCAGAGCCATGCCGAAAGCACAGGAAACGGCCGTCTACACGCACGGACACCACGAGTCGGTGCTGCGTTCGCACACCTGGCGGACCGCCGCCAACTCCGCGGCCTACCTGCTCGGTTCGCTGAAGCCCCACATGAAGATCCTGGACATCGGCTGCGGTCCCGGCACCATCACCGCCGACCTGGCCTCCCTGGTCCCCGACGGACACGTCACCGGCGTCGACCACGCGCCGGGGATCCTGGACCAGGCGCGGGCCACGGCCGCCGAGCGGGGCCTGACCAACATCGACTTCGCGGTGGCCGACGTGCACGCCCTGGCCTACCCGGACGACACCTTCTGCGTCGTCCACGCCCATCAGGTGCTCCAGCACGTGGGCGACCCGGTGCAGGCGCTGCGCGAGATGCTGCGGGTGACGAAGCCGGGCGGCTACGTCGCGGTCCGCGACTCGGACTACGCGGCGATGACCTGGTATCCCGCCTCGTCCGGGATGGACGACTGGCTGGACCTCTACCGCCGGGTGGCCCGGGCCAACGGCGGCGAACCGGACGCCGGGCGCCGGCTCAAGTCCTGGGCGCTGACCGCGGGGTTCACCGACATCACGGCGACCTCCGCCACCTGGACCTTCAGCACCGCCGAGGAGCGTGCCTGGTGGAGCGGCCTGTGGGCCGACCGCACCGTGGCCTCGGCGTACGCGGAGCGCGCCACGCAGGGCGGGCACGCCACGGCGGAGGAACTGCGCGCCGTGTCGCAGGCCTGGCGGGAATGGGGACGGCGGGAGGACGGCTGGTTCAGCGTCCTGCACGCGGAGATCCTGTGCCGAAAGGCCACCTGACCCGCAAACGGTTCGCGGACGGCTCGTGAATGAAGTGCGAATGATCTCCACGATCCGGGAAACCCGCATTGCAGGAGGTTGACACTATGGTTCCCGTTCTGCTGGTTCTGCTGCTGGTGCTCATTCTTTTCGGCGCCGGATTCGCGGTGAAGTTGCTCTGGTGGATCGCACTCGCGGTTCTCGTCCTCTGGCTGCTCGGCTTCCTGGCTCGTGGAACCAATTCCGCGGGAGGCAGGGGCCGCTGGTACAGGTGGTGAACTGAGGCGGCGAAGCAACACCGGCTTTCCCGGGAGCCGGGCGACTCACTCCCGGGGAAGCAGCGGTCCCAGCGGCCCGAGGTCCAGATTCAGGTCCTCGGGCCGCAGTCCGTAGCGGTCGCGCAGCTCGGCCATACGGTCGTCGAGCAGCATCAGGGTGAGCCCGATCCGCTCCTCCTGCTCCTCGTTCAGGTCGCCCGTGTCGAAGCGGCGCAGCGCCTGCCGTTCCATCAGCTGGCGCAGCAACTCCACGACGGTCAGGACGAGTTTCACCAGATCGCGCTCGACGGTGTCGGGTTCGAGGTCGAGATGGTTGCGGCCTTCGGTCACAGCGACTCCCCCCATGGCGACGGTACCTGCTCGTTGACGGAGCTGATCAGGGCGTTGAGGTCGATGCGGACGAGGTCGACGTCCGCGATGCGCAGCGTGATGTCCCCCGTGATGACGACCCCGCCGGCCAGCAGCCGGTCGAGCAGGTCGACCAGGGCGACCTCACGGCGCTCCACGACGGTCATGCGCCCTCCCCCGGGTCCACGGCGCCCGGGCCCACGGCGCCCGCCTCGCCGGCGGACTCCACGAAGGAATAGGCCGCCCAGGGCCCCGTGAGTTCCACGCGTATTCCGGTTTCCTCCCCCTTGGTACGGTCCACCGTTTCCACGAATTCCTCGGACTCCGCACGCGGAACGAGATAGGCGGCGTTCAGCACATTCTGTCCGGACGCCTCGGAAAGGGCGGAGTTCTGCGGCGGGTGGAGGCGGGCGTCCTCGGCGTGCGCGGACAACTTCTCGTGGAGGCCGCCGGCGAACCGCTCGGCGCGCTGCCGGCTGTCGTCGTGGGCCCGGGCCTTCGAGCGCCGCTGCATCAGGTAGTCCCGGCCCGAGGCGGGCTTGCTCACCGCCTGCTCGGCCTCCTGCGCCTCGGGCTCGACGTACACCTTGACCCCCCACTCGACGCGCCCCGCGAGCCGGTCCAGGACGCGCCGGAAGTCCTCCTCGCGCTCCTCGATCATCACGCGGACGCCACTGTCGTCCCGGAACACCGTGGCGAGCCGGAGCGGCAGCGGAGTGGTGACGGCCGTGAGGGCGTCGATCACCTGCTGGTGGGCGCGGGCGGTCTCCGTCAGCCAGTCCAGGTCCTCCAGACGGTGCCGGAGCGGCTCCTGAGCGAAGTCCCGCTCCGGCACATGGCTGACCACGGCGATCAGGCCGCGGTGGGTGAGCAGCCTGGGCGGATCGCCCGCCACCCCCGACAGGGCGGCCTGCAGGGGCGCGCCGAGGGGGTGACAGACGGCGTACACGTAACGCAGTCCGGTCATGGTGACTCCTCTCGGACGTCCTTCGGTGCGCGGCTCGTCCTGGGGGTGCGGCTCGCCCTGGGGGCGCGGCCCTCCTTCGGGGCGCGCCCCGCCTTCAGGGCACGGCTCTCCGCACGGCTCTCCTCGGGGGCGCGGCCCAGCTCCAGTTCCTCCAGCCGCGCCAGCCGCTCCCGCAGATCGGCGTTCTCACGCGCGAGTTCGTTGCGGCGGGCGCCGGAGGAGAGAGCCGGGTCGTCCTCCCACCAGTCGATGCCCATCTCCTTGGCCTTGTCGACCGAGGCGACGATGAGGCGGAGCTTGATGGTGAGCAGTTCGATGTCGAGCAGGTTGATCCGGATGTCGCCCGCGATGACGATGCCCTTGTCGAGGACGCGTTCCAGGATGTCGGCGAGGTTGGCTCCGCCGCCCTGGCCGTACGGCTCCGGCATCCGGCTCGCCATACTCATCGCCGGTTCCTGGCCTTGGCACGCCTGTCCTCGGCCCGGGGCTCCTCCTCGGGCTCCTCCTCGTCGTACTCCTCGTACTCGTCCTCGGCGTCCTCGGGCTCGCCCTCCTCTCCTTCTTCCTCCTCCTCGTACTCGCCCTCGGGCTCCGCCTCCTCGTCCTCCGCCTCCTCGTCCTCGGCGTACGGGCCCTCGTCCTCGTAGCCCTCGTCGTCCTCCGGGCGGCCGTCCTCGGCGTCCCGCGCCTCGGCGCCGTCCTCGGGCTCGCCGTTCTCCTCGTTCTCCTCGTTCTCCTGCTCCTCTTCGGCGACCGCGTCCTCGTGGGTCGTGACGACCTCGCCGTCGCGGATCTCACCGCGCCAGCTGTCCTCCGCCTCCCCCTTGATGGTGATGAAGCGGGCGAAGTGCTTGAGGTCCAGGCGGGCACGGCGGCCCTGGGCGCGCCAGATGTTGCCGGTCTTCTCGAACAGCCCCGTGGGGTAGTACTCGATGATCAGCAGGATCCGGGTGAGGTTCTCGGCGAGTTCGTGGAAGGAGACGACGCCCTTCGTCGTGCCCTTGGCGCCCTCCGACGTCCAGGCGATCCGGTCGTCCGGCACCTGTTCGGTGGTCTTCGCCTTCCAACTGCGGTTGGACCAGAAGACCTTCGCCTGCCAGTCGCTGGTGGTGTCGTCGGCGCGGTTCGCGCTCTTGACGCCCTTCGCGAAGGTGCTGAAGTCCTGGTACTGCGTCCACTGGTCGTAGGCGGTGCGAAGCGGCACGCCGACGTCGATCGTCTCCATGATCACGGTCGGCTTCTTGCCCGCGCTCTTCTTGCCCTTGCCGCCCTTGCCACCGAGGTTCTTGAACGCGCTGGTCACCTTGTCCTTCACCCGCGAGCCACCGAGCTCCAGCGCGCTGCGCAGCGGTCCCTTGCCCTCGGCGACCTTGCGGCCGCCTTCGAGGGCGAGTTTGGCGAAGCCGGGGCTGTTGCCATCGGCGATGTCGTTGAGCTTGGCGGTGGTGTCCCCGAGCTTGTGGCCGACGCCGGTCAGCAGGCGCGTGGCCTGCGCGGCGAGGTACTCCTGCACCTCTTCCTTGAGCCGGTCGGCGGCGTCGCTGTGGGCGACTCCGGAGAGCGGGTTGCCGCCCGCCGCCTTGCCGGCCGCGGAGGTCGCGGACTTGGCGGATCCGAGGGTTTCGGTCATCGGTCGCCGCCTCCCTTCGGCCGCCGGGCCCGGGAGGCGGTACCCGAGGCGGCCCTCGATGCGGTCCTCGCGCCCGGCTTGCCGGCCGACGCGGTCTTCTTGGCGGCCGTGGCGCGGGCCGGAGCCTTCTTGGCGGGCGCCTTCTTCGCGGGGGCCTTCTTGGCCGTCTTCTTCGCGGGCGCCTTCTTCGCGGGCGTCTTCTTCGCCGTCTTCCTCGGCGGCTCCTCCTCGCCCTCCTCGTCGCCCTCGTCGCCCTCGGCGTCCTCGGCGTCCTGCGCCTCCTCGTCGTCCTCGTCGGCGTCCTCGGCGTCGGCGTCGGCGTCGGCGTCCTGAGGCTCCTCGTACTCCTCGTCCGCCTCGTCGTCCGTGTCCTGCACGCCGGGCACGACGCCCTCGAGCTGGTCGCGCACCTCGGCGGTACGGCCGTGCAGCCGGTCCGCGAGGGCGTCGATCTGCCGCTCGACCATGGCGCCCGAGGCGGCCTTGCCGACCCCTCGCAGGTCCTGGCGCAGCTGGTCCCCGATCTCCTTGAACTGCGGATTGTCCTTCAGCTGCTGAGAGACCAGGTCCGCGATGCCCTTGGGGGTCAGGTTCATCCGCTTGCCGGCCACCAAGGTGCCGACGGCGAAAGCCAGTTTCAGTTTCTTGGTACGTCCGAGGAGGTACCCGGCACCCACCGCGAGGCCCAATGCCGTTCGGTTCATCCTGTCCACCCGTCGTCCGTTCCCGCGCTTCTGCGCGTCGCGCTCTCCAGCCGGTCGAGGAGTTCGTCCTCCTGCTCGTCGAACTCCTCCTCGGTGATCTCGCCGGCGTCCAACCGCTCTTCCAGGCGGGCGAGTTCGGCCCGGACCGTGGCGGGGTCGTAGTAGATCCGCTCGGCCTCCTTGACCACCTGTCCGATCACCCAGCCGCTACCGCGCACCGGGGCGAACGGCAGCAACAGCACCTCTGAGATGAGTCCCATGGCGCACCTACTCCGTGGTGGCGCCCGCCGGTACGGCCGGACCGGGCTCGACGAAGCTGTAGGGCGGCAGCGGCCCGTTGACCCGCAGTTCGAGGTGCGGACGGCCCTTGCGCAGGTCCTCCGCGGCCTCCAGGAACCGGGCCGCCGAGTCGCGGTCCACCAGGAACGAGACGTTGACCAGCCAGCCGGTGGACTCGGGGCCCACACTGGTGGCCGAGGCCAGCGGGTGGAGGTTCTGCTGCACGTCGGCCGCGTCCTCGGCCTCCTGGGCCTTGACCGCGGCGGCCACCATCTCGCCGAGCTGGATCTTCTGGTCGTAACTGCCGCCTCCGGACTGCCGGTTGGCCTCCGCGAGGCCGCGCAGTTCGGGGTTCTCGGCCATCACCAGATGCAGGACGGCCTCCTCGACGTGCGAGGCCTTGATGTTGTACTCGACCTTGCCGTCCAGGGCCCGCAGGCGCTCCTCGTAGTGCTCGGTGCGCTCGGCGAGGACCCCGGTGACGGAACTGTCGTCGGGGGCGACGCTGCCGAACCGCATGGGCAGCACGCAGCCCTGGGCGCCCGCCTCGGCGAGCACGGTCTGGTGGGCGAGCAGCTCCCTGCGCTTGGGCCGCAGCCCCTCGGGGGCGTCGCTGACGACCGCCGCCAGCGCGCCCTCCTTCAGGACGCGCACCGGCAGGGCCGGATCGCCGACGCCGGCCAGGCCGTCCGGAAGGTCGGGGTGCGAGCCGGCGACGATGCCGTACACATAGGTGCTCACTCCTGCTCCTCCTTCCTGCGCGCGGTGGTGCTCTTACGGGCCCGCGGCCTGGGCTCGCGCTCCTCCTGGGAGGAGCTCTCGCCACGGGCCTCCTTGAAGGCGCCGGAGATGGTCTCCGCCGCGCCGGACAGCGCGCCCTTGGACTTGCCGCGCGCGCCGGACTCGGTGATCTCGCCGACCAGGTCGGGCAGGCCCGGGCTCTTGCGCGGCCCCGCCTCCAGGTCCAGGCGGTTGCACGCCTCGGCGAAGCGCAGATAGGTGTCGACGCTGGCCACCACGACCCGTACGTCGATCTTCAGGATCTCGATTCCGACCAGGGACACCCGTATGAACGCGTCGATGACGAGACCCTTGTCGAGGACGAGCTCCAGCACGTCGTAGAGGCCGCCGGAGCCACCTCCACCGCCGGACTGTTGTGCCGGAACAACGGTCATGTCGACCGCGCCTCCTTGTCTGGCATTGGATGATCGGGAATGACTGCGGGCCGGCGGCCTAGCGGCCGCCCTGCCGGTGTGCGTCGGAGCGCCCGCGCTCGTAGCGGCGAACGCGCCGGTAGCCGGTGAGCTGTCCTCCGGGATCGAGATCGACCTGGTAGCTCGCCATGAGGCTCATCGTGTCGGGCACGCGGGACAGCTCCAGGACCTCGACGTCCAGGGACCAGCCGTCCTCCGTCTGCTCGAAGGACGAGACGCTCTCGGCGGTCATCCCCGTGAGCTCCGTGAGCTGGGCGCGCGCCTGGCGCAGCACCTCCATGGGGCTCGGCCGGTCGTCCACCACGTCGCCCTTGCCTTCCTTGCGCGTCGGAGTCCGCGCACTCTCCGGACTCTGCACACTTCGCGATCTCTGCGATCTCTGAGGTCTCTCCGATCTCTGAGGTCTCTGAGGTCTCTGTGATTCCTGCGGGTCCTGCGAACTCCGCGAACTCTCCGGAGTTCGTGAGGTTTGCGAACTGTGAGATTCAGGTGATTCACGTGCGTTATGTGGATCACCTGACGCAGATGACCGTGATGTACCTTTTGTGCTTACCATGGCATCCGGGTGGCCCAAAGGCTCCCGACCAAACCTTCGCGCGGAACGGAGTGCGTCGAGCCGGCGCCGGGCCGGGCCCAGGGATCCCCCGCGGCCCGTCAGCCCCGACCAGGGCCCAGCGTGGGCCTGCTCGGTCGACGCCCGCTCGGTCGACGCCTGCTGGGTCGACGGGCACGACGGCTTCGACGAGGTGCGCGGCTTCGCCCGCGCTGCCGAGCTGCTAATACGCGACGAGGTCGCCCTTCGTGTACTGCTTCGCCTGCCCGCCGCCCGGGAAGAGCGCCTTGTCCGGCCGGTGGGCCTCGACGCTGCGGCGGCCCACCCTCACCTTCCGCACGTCGCCCCGCCCCCGACCCCGCCCCCACTCACGGCACGATCGCCTGCTCCACCAGCAGCCGGGCGGACGCGGCGATCGACTCGGCGTCGATGCCCGCGGCGTGCAGTTGTTCGGCCGGGCTCGCCGAGCCGGGCATCGTCCGGACGGCGAGCCGCACCAGCCGGGGCACCGGCCGGCCGTCGAGGAAGGCGTCGAGGACCGCGTCCCCGAGGCCGCCCTGCTCGTGGTGGTCCTCCACGCTCAGCAGCAGGCCGGTCTCCTCGGCTGCCCGCCGCAGCGTGGCCCGGTCGACGGGCTTGACCGAATACAGGTCGATCACCCGGACCGCGATGCCCTCGCCGGCGAGGGCATCGGCGGCCTTCAGCGCCTCGTGCACGGTGACGCCGGCCGCGACGATCGTCAGCCGGTCCCGGCCGGAGGAGCGCAGCACCTTGCTGCCGCCGACGGGGAACTCCTCGTCCGGCCCGTAGAGCACCGGGTAGGCCCCGCGTGAGGTGCGCAGATAGCGGACGCCGTCCAGGCCGGCCATGGCGCCGACGAGCCGGGCGGTCTGGTGGGGGTCGCACGGGTACAGCACGGTCGAGCCGTGCACGGCCCGGAACATCGCCAGGTCCTCCAGGCCCATCTGCGAGGGCCCGTCCTGTCCGATGGCGACCCCCGCGTGCGAGCCGACGAGGTTGATGCCGGCCCCGCTCACCGCGGCCATCCGGACGAAGTCGTGGGCCCTGGTCAGGAAGGCCGCGAACGTCGAGGCGTACGGCACCCAGCCGCGCGTGGCCAGGCCGACCGCGGCGGCGACGAGCTGTTGTTCGGCGATGTAGCACTCGAAGAACCGGTCGGGGTGCTCCTTGGCGAAGGCCTCGGCGCGGGTGGAGTCGCTCACCTCGCCGTCGAGGGCGACGATGTCCTCGCGGGCGGTGCCGAGAGCGGCGAGGGCCTTGCCGTAGGCGTCACGCGTCGCCACGCCCTTCTCGCGGTCCTCCCCGTCCCAGCGGGGCAGGACGAGGGACCCGGTCGGGACGGAGTGCAGCATGCGCGCGTCGGCCGGCTCGCGCACATGGACCCGCAGGTCACGCATGCCGCCCAGTTCCTCGATCGCCTCGTCGGCGTCGGGCAGCGGCTTGCCGTGCAGGCCCTCGCGGTCCTCGACGGAGCGGACGCCCCTGCCCTTGAGGGTGCGGGCGAGGATCGCGGTGGGCTGCCCCAGGGTGGAGGCCGCCTCGCCGTAGGCGCGGTCGACGGCGTCCACGTCGTGTCCGTCGATCTCGATCGTGTGCCAGCCGAACGCCTGGAAACGGCGGGCGTAGGCGCCGAGGTCGTGGCCGTGCCGGGTGGGGCCGCGCTGGCCGAGCCGGTTGACGTCGACGATCACCGTGAGGTTGTCGAGGCGTTCGTGGCCCGCGTGCTCGGCCGCCTCCCACACCGAGCCCTCGGCGATCTCGCTGTCCCCGCACAGCACCCATACGCGGTTCGCGGTGCGGTCCAGCCGCTTGCCGGCCAGCGCGATGCCGACGCCCACCGGAAGCCCCTGGCCGAGCGAGCCGGTGGCCGTCTCGACCCACGGCAGCCGCTGCGGGGTGGGATGCCCCTCGAGCCGGCTGCCGAGCTCGCGGAAGGTCAGCAGCTCGGCGTCGTCGATGGCCCCGGCGGCCTTGTAGGCCGAATACAGCAGCGGGGAGGCATGCCCCTTCGACAGGACGAAGCGGTCGTTGCCCGGGTGTGCCGGGCGGTCGAAGTCGTAGCGGAAGTGATTCGCGAGCAGGACGGCCATCAGGTCCGCGGCCGACATCGAGGACGTCGGGTGCCCGGACCCCGCGGCGGCGGCGGCGCGCACGCTGTCGACCCGCAACTGCTGTCCGAGTTCGGTGAGTTCGGCGGTGTCCATCAGGCTACTTTTCTCCTTCTGCGTCGCGGGGGTCGCCGCGCCCGGCGGAGCCGGGGGCGGACTCGGCGGCGTCCTCGTCGTCGTGCGCGGTCGCCGGTCCGGAGCTGTGCTGCCCCACCTCCGGTGTCGGCGAGGTGATCGACTGGGAGCCGTCCTCGGGCGATGACCGGCGCGCTCGGGACCCGGCCTCACCGCCGCCGTGCCGTCCCACCTCCGGCGTCGGCGCGTCGATCGACTGGGAGCCGTCCTCCGGGGAGGGATGCGTCTCGCCGGACCCGCCGTTCGCCCTGTCCGTGCCGTTCCCGTCGTTCATGACGTTCGCCTCGTTCCTGTCGTTCGTGTTCTTGTCGTCCGTGTGGCTGTCGCCCTTGTGGCTGTCGTCCGTGTGGCTGTCGTCCGCGGCGTCGGAGTCGTTCGCGGCCTTCACGTCCTCCTCGGTGGCCGCGCCGGGGCCGGAAGCCGTCGGCTCGCGCCGGTGGTCTCCCGGTACCCGGGCCAGTTCCGGCGACGCCGTGTCCAGCGGCACCGACCAGGACCGGACGAGGCCCAACTGGACGTCCTGGCGCGGGAGTACGGCGTCCAGCAGCCAGTCGGCGGCGACGCGCACCCGATTGCCCGGCATGGCGGCGAGATGGTAGCCGCGGGCGACCGCGCCGGCCGCGGGGCCGGACAGGTGGACGCCGAGCGGATTGGCGGCGGCCTGCACCCCGCCCAGGTCCACGACGAACCCCATGTCCTTGTGCCGGTACGGCCGCAGCCCGGCCGTACCGCCGCCCTCGACGAAAGAGGCGGCGACGTTCTGCCCGGCCACCTTGCCCTGCCGCCACGCGTGCTGCGCGGTCATCGGCGTGTACTCCCCGGGCCTCTCCAGATCCGGTACGGCGGCCGCGTCCCCGCACGCGAACACCTCGGGCCTGCCCGGCACCTGAAGCGTCGGCTCGACGAGCAGCCGCCCGCGTTCCATGGGCAGCCCGAGCGACTCCGCGAGGGGATCGGGCCGTACGCCCACGCACCACGCCAGGGTGCGGGTGTCGACGAACTCGCCGTCGGTCAGCAGGACTCCCTCACGGGTGGCCTCCTTGACGGACGTACCCATGCGTACCTCGACGCCCCGTTCGCGCAGCACCCGGTCGGCGGTGCGGGAGAGCCGTTCGTCCAGTTCGGGCAGGACGCGCGACGCGGTGTCGAGGAGCAGCCAGCGCGGCCGTATGCCCCTGCGCAGGGGGTGGGCGCGGACCAGGGCGTCGGTGAACAGCTGCCCCTGCGCGGCGACTTCGGTACCGGTGTAGCCCGCGCCGACCACGACGAACGTACAACGTGCCGCCCGTTCCTCCGCATTGTCACCGGAGGCGGCCAACTCCACCTGCCGGGTGAGGTGATCGCGCAGGTAGAGGGCTTCGGGCAGGCCTCGGAACCCGTGCGCGTGCTCGGCGATCCCGGGGATGGGCAGCAGCTTGTTGACGCTGCCGGCGGCGAGCACGAGCCGGTCGTAGCCGAGCGTGACCTCGTCGCCTTCGGGGTTCGTGCAGTGGACGGTGCGCGCGTCGAGGTCGACGTGTTCTGCCTCGCCGAGCACCGGCCGCACCTCGCGCAGGGTCCCCGACAGGGACACGGTGACCCTGCGCGGCTCGAGGATGCCCGCCGCCACCTGGGGCAACAGGGGCAGGTACAGGAAGTAGTCGGTCGGGTTGAGCAGAGTGATGTCGGCCCGGCCCCCGGCCGCCCGCGCCAGGGTACGGGCCGCCCGGTACCCGGCGAAGCCGGCTCCGACGATCACGATGCGGGGACGCCTCACGGTGGGCCTCCGAAGGGGTTCGGACGGTGTCGTACGAAGGTTTCCGCGTCCCCCCGGCAGGAGCCGCCAAACGTGCGCCGGTGTCCCCTGCGGGCGCCCGGTGTCCGGAGCGCGACGCCCCCGGAGGAATCCCAGGACGCCCGCACACACCGGCCGGCCCCGCGGCAGCGTGTGCCGCGGGGCCGGCCGGATGCCGAACAGGTGACGCGGGTGCGTCACTTCGGCGGATGTGCTCCGCGTGTCAGGCCCGGTGCGGGCCCTCGGGATCGATGTCGTCGGCGCGCGGCGCCTCGCCCGGTGCCGGCACATGGGCGCCGGGCGCGGTCGGCGGCATCGGGGGATACGGCAGACCGGTACCCCCGGGCGGCCCGGCCGGCGGTGTGCCGCCGATGACCCGTCCGGGGCCCTTGTCCGGTGCGGCCGCGAGTCCGGCCGTGGTCGGGGACGACGCGTGCGGCCTGGCGGCGCCGCGCAGCAGGTACGCCACGACGGCGAGGATCGCGGCGGTGATCAGCGCCGCGGCCCAGTCCGGCAGACCGATGCCGAGGGCCAGCCCCACCGCGAGTGCGACGGCCGCGCCCGCGTAGAGGGCGACGGCGCCGGACGCCGCGTAGAGCGTCGCCGTACGGCGCTGCTTGCGGGTCTGCTCGCGCAGTTCCTCGCGGATCGTCTCGCGCGCCACCTGCGCCAGCTCGTCGACCAGATGCTTGTCCAGATGCTCCAGGTGATCCATGCGCTCCATGGGCCTCAGGTACCCGCTGTCATGAACGCTTAACTTCACGGACCGACGGCGGACCCGAGCGGGCGGGCGGGGGACCGAGGACCGGCCACGGAGGGGCCGACGGGGATCGGGTGAAGGGATCACCTCACCGCGGCCGCCCCAACTACGCTCGTCCGTATGGACATTCTGGGAGCCACACTGCGTGTCTGTGTCGACGATCTGGAGACCTCGGTCTCCTTCTACGAGCGGCTGGCGGGCACCGGCGCGCTCCGCTTCGAGCGGGGCGGCGTGCACGTGGCCGCGGTCGGCTGCTTCCTGCTGATGAGCGGACCTCCGGCCGAGCTGGAGCTGCTGCGCAAGGTGGCCGCGACGATCGCCGTCGCGGACGTCGAGGAGGCCCACCGGACCCTCACCGAACTCGGTGCGCAGGTCATCGCCGGTCCCGTCCCGACGCCGGTGGGCCGCAACCTGATCGCCCGGCACCCGGACGGAGCGGTGTACGAGTACGTCGACCGGCGCGGGTCGTGAGGCGTCGGGCGCGACGAAATTCCGCGTGCGGTGGGTCGTCGCGGACGTAGAGTCGGGCGTTCGACGGCAGCACGAAGGAGCGGCAGTGAGTGAGCAGCACACCTACCGGGTGATCGTCCGGGGCACCTGGGACGGCCTCGGCGACGAGAGCCGGACCCGCCTCCTCGCCGAGGCCGCCGACCACGGTCTGACGAGCATGCGGTTCACCGAGGAGGGCACGCTGTCCTACGAGCCGTCGCCACTGAAGGCCTTCTCGATGCGCTACGTGGTGGTGTCGGACGCGACGGACGGCGAGGAGATGGCGGGCGCGCTCGCCGAGGAGCGCGCCGAGACGACGCTGCGGGAGCTCGGCCACGGTTTCACCGGGCTGCGGTCGACGGTCACCGACCTCGACACCATGAAGATCAACCGGAAGTCCGCATCTCGGCGGTGATCGCCCACCGCTCGTGGTCCCGCCACTCCCCGTCGATGTGGATCATCTTCGGGGAGAACCCCTCCCGGCGGAAACCGCAGCCACGGGCGAGGGCGATCGAGGCGACGTTGCCGGGCTGCGCGTTGATCTCCAGCCGGTGCAGCCGCATCGGTCCGAACGCGTGGCCCACCACCAGGTCGAGCGCCTCGCGCATCAGCCCGCGCCCGGCCGCGTGCGCGAAGGCGCCGTAGCCCAGCGCGCCGCACTGGAAGCCCCCCTCGACGATGTTGTTGATGTTGACGAACCCGGCGATCGCCCCGTCCTCGAGGGTGCACACGAGGAATCCCGCCTTCGACGGGTCCTCGATCAGCCGGCCCGCGTAGGCGGTGTACGCGGCGGCGGTGGCAGGCGGGAACAGCCACGGGTGGTGCAGGTCCTTGCTCTCCCGCGCGCGGGCGGTGAACTCCGGCCCGTCCTCGTAGGTGAAGTGGCGTATGCCCACGCGGGGGCCCTCGGCGAGGTGACGGGATGCGGAGTGCGGCATCGGGACAGCCTACGACGCCTGCGACGAGGTCACCTGCGCCGTTTCCTGAAGTACGCGAACGAGGCGCCGCACAGGAGGCCGATGACCCACATCGCCAGGAGCGCCGTCCACAGCGGCACCGTCACCTCGGGGATCAGCAGCCGGATCTTCGTGGGGCGGGTGTTCTGGAAGATGAAGATCAGGGTGAGGACGGCGAGCGCCAGGACGACGATCCGGCCCGGCGTCAGCGCTTCGTTCCTGCGACCGCTCTCGGAGGTCTTCGGGCTCATGCGCCCAGCGTGATCCCTGAGCCGCGCCCGCGCACGGCGGGACGCGCCCACCGGGTGAGGCGACGGGGCGGTCAGCGCAGGGCGGGGGTGTCGAGGGTCAGTGTGCCCTCGTCGGCGTCGAGTACCGCGGGCACGCCGAAGGGCACGGTCAGCGCCCCCTCGCAGTGGCCGAACCCGAGCTCCTCGACCACGGGGACCCCGAGGCCGCCGAGCCGGTCCACGAGGACCGGGCGCAACTCCTCGTAGGGGCCGCACCTGTCCCAGGAGCCGAGTGCCACACCCGCGACGCCGTCCAGCCAGCCGGTGCGCAGCAGTTGGGTGAGGGCCCGGTCGACGCTGTACGGCCGCTCCCCCACGTCCTCGATCAGCAACAGCCCGCCGCGGGCGCCGGACCGGGTGTGCGGGGTGCCGTAGCCGGTGGCGAGCAGGGCCAGACAGCCGCCCAGGGTGACGCCCCGCGCCCGGCCCGCGGCGATGGCCGTACCGGTGGAGGCGAGCGTGCGGACCGTCTCGGGGGCGAAGAGGGTGGCCCGGAAGTGCTCCTGCCCCCGGGCGCTCTTGATGAAGTCGATGCCCGCGGCCGCGGGGCCGTACAGCGTGACCAGGCCGAGGCGGACGGCGAACGCCTCGTGCAGGGTGGTGCTGTCGCTGAAGCCGACGAACACCTTCGGTCCGGCCGCCCGCATCGCGTCCCAGTCGAGCAGGTCGACGATCCGCTGCGCGCCGTAGCCGCCGCGGGCGCACAGCACGGCGTCGACACCCGGATCGCACCAGGCGCGCTGGAGGTCGGCGGCCCGGTCGGCGTCGGTGCCCGCGAGGTGCGGCAGCCGGTCGTGCCGGTCCAGCACATGAGGGGCGACCACCGGATCGAGGTCCCAGCCGCGCAACAGGTCGAGGCCGGCCTGCAGCCGCTCCTCCGCGACCGGCCCGCTGGGCGCGACGACCGCGACCCGGGCGCCGGGGGCGAGCCGGGACGGCCGCACGAGTTCCTTCACCGCACAAGCTCCAACCTGGGGATTCCGGGCGGGCTCAGCCCGAACACCTGAGCGTACAGCGACAGCTCGGCCTCCAGGGCGCGCACCGTCGTGGCCACCTGCCGGAACCCGTGCCCCTCGCCCTCGAACGCGAGGTACGCGTGCGGCACCGGCCGCCCGGCCGATCCGGCCGATCCGGTCGCTCGGGTCAGTCGGGCCAGGAACCGCTCGCACTGGGCGGGCGGGCAGATCACGTCGTCCAGCCCCTGGAGGAGCAGGAACGGCACGGTGATCCGTTCGGCGTGCTCGATCGGCGAGCGCTCCGCGTACCGGGCGGGCACCTGCCCGAGCGGTCCGACGAGACTGTCCGGGTAGCGCGACTCGAAATCGTGGGTCTCCCCCGTCGCCCAGCCCACCAGGTCCAGCACGGGGTAGCGGATCGTGCCGCAGGCGTAGACGTCGGTGCCTGCCAACGAGACCGCCGCGGTCCAGCCGCCCGCGCTGCCGCCCCGGACGGCGAGTCGCCGACGGTCGGCGGTGCCCTCGTCGGCGAGCGCCAGCGCCACGGCCGCGCAGTCCTCGACGTCGACCACGCCCCACTGCTCGCGCAGCCGCTCCCGGTACTCCCGCCCGTACCCGGTCGAGCCGCCGTAGTCGACCTCCACGACCCCGATGCCCCGGGAGGTGAAGTAGGCGATCTCCAGATCCAGTACGAGCGGGGCGCGATCGGTGGGCCCGCCGTGCGCCCACACGACGTAGGGCGGCAGTTCGTGGCCGGGCGCGACCTGCCCGGGGTGGTGGGGCGGGTAGACGTGTGCGTGGATGTCACGGCCGTCGGGGCCGGTGAAGGTACGGATCCGGGGCTCGGGGTAGTAGGCCGGATCCACCGCGTCGTCGTGCGCGGCGCCGATCACCCGCGCCCGGCCGGTCCTGGCGTCCAGCTCCACCACCTCGTACGCGCTGCGCGGACTGGCCGCGACGGCGACGACGCGTTCACCGTGGACCGCGAGGGTGGGCGCGAACTCCGTCCACGGTCCGGCCGCGTCGACGAGTTCACCGGTCTCCGGGTCGAGGATCCCGAGCACGGTGGCACCCCGGCCGTGCACGACGGCGACGAGTCCGTTCTCCAGCGGAGCGAACCAGCGCTGCCCGAGCTTCCACAGGGCTCCGCCGAACTCCTCCTCGCGGGGGCAGAGGGGCTGGTGGTCGCGGTACAGGTTCCACCAGCCGCTACGGTCGCTCGTATACAGCAGACAGTCGCCTGCGGACTGCTGTCCATCGGGTGCCGACCGTCGTCCGTCGCCCGCCGACCGTTCTCCGTCGCCCGCGGACCGTCGGCCGTCGTCCGACAGCTGTCGCCCGTATCCCGTCGACCGCATCCAGTCGACCTGGGCGATCGACTCCCCGGGCCCGCCGGCCACGACCCGGGCGCCGCTCAGCGTGCCGTCACCGCTGACGTCGGCGACGACCACCTCCGTGCCCTCCCACGGCATCAGCGGATGGTCCCAGGCCAGCCAGGCGGCCCGGCGGCCGTCGGACGAGAGGCGGACTCCCGTGACGAACCGGCTTCGGTCGTCGGTGAGTTCACGCACGGCGGCGCGGTCGTCGGCGGCCGAGCCGTCCAGCGGCACCGCGGCCAGCACCCGGCGCACATCGGTCGGGCCCTCGCCCGTGAACTCCTCCAGTACGCACCACACTTCGCCCCGCTCCAGCAGCAACTGCGGCTCCACCCAGCGCAGTCCGCCGCCCACCGACGAGACGGGAGTGAGCGGGCGCGGACCCTCGCCGGGCGCGGACCCGGGCTCGTACCCGTACAGCCGCTGGTCGGCGAAGTGCACGAACACCACGAGCAGCCGGCCGTCGCGCACGGCACCGGCCCACGGCCGCCCGCCGTACTCGACCACCCGGCTGCGGACGTTCCAGGGGGCGGGCAGCACGGACTCCTCCGTGCCGTCGGGCCGTCGCCGGACGAGGGTGCGGCGGCCGTGCTCGGCCGGCCGGGGCGCGGTCCACCACACCTCGTCGCCGACGAAACCGACGTACTCGGGGCGCCCGTCGTGCGTGGCCGCGAGGGTCGCGTCGATGGGCGAGGACCAGGAACCGTACGGCAGGACCTGCACGTTCTCCCCCGTTCGCCTAGGCCGTCCGCAGGAAATGGTCGAGCACACGGACGCCGAAGTGCAGCGCCTCCACCGGGACCCTTTCGTCGACGCCGTGGAAGAGGGCCTGGTAGTCGAAGCCCTCCGGAAGCCTCAGCGGTGCGAAGCCGTAGCCGGTGATGCCGAGCCGCGAGAACTGCTTGGCGTCCGTACCGCCGGACATGCAGTACGGCACCACGTGCCCCTCGGGCGCGAACTCCTCGACGGCGGCGCGCATACGGGCGTAGAGCGGGGCGTCCACCGGTGCCTGGAGGGCGACTTCGCGGTGCTGGAACTCCCAGTCGACGTCGGGGCCGGTGAGTCGGTCGAGTGTCGCGCGGAACTCGTCCTCGCCGCCCGGGAGGTAGCGGCCGTCGACATGGGCGACGGCTTCACCGGGGATCACGTTGACCTTGTAACCGGCGTCCAGCATGGTCGGGTTGGCGCTGTTGCGCACGGTCGCCTCCACCAGGGCGGCCGCCGGGCCGAGCTTCGCCAGCAGAGCGTCGACGTCGTGGAGGTCGGCGTCGACGCCGTACAGCGCGGCGAGTTCGGTGAGGGCCGCACTCACGGTCGGGGTGAGCCGCAGGGGCCATTCGTGCTCGCCGATGCGCGTGACGGCGGCGGCCAGGCGGGTCACCGCGTTCTCCCGGTTGACCTTCGAGCCGTGTCCTGCGCGGCCGCGCGCGGTGAGCTTCAGCCAGCCGGTGCCCCGCTCGCCCGCGGCGATGGGGTAGAGCTCGCGCCCGGCGCCGTCGTGGAAGGTGAACGCCCCGGATTCGCCGATGGCCTCCGTGCAGCCCTCGAAGAGTCCCGGATGCCGGTCGGCGAGGAATCCGGCGCCGTCCTCGGCGCTGGCCTCCTCGTCGGCCGTGAAGGCGACGACGAGGTCGCGCCGGGGCCGGACGCCCTGCCGGGCCCAGGCCCGCAGCACGGCCAGGATCATCGCGTCCATGTTCTTCATGTCGACGGCGCCGCGCCCCCACACGACCCCGTCCCGCACCTCCCCCGAGAAGGGGTGGACGCTCCAGTCGGCGGCTTCCGCGGGGACCACGTCCAGGTGCCCGTGGACGAGCAGCGCGTCCGCGGCCGGGTCGGTGCCCTCGATCCGCCCGACGACGTTGGTCCGCCCCGGGGTGCGTTCGAGGAGCACCGGCTCGATGCCCGCCTCGGCGAGCAGCGCGGCGGCGTACTCGGCGGCGGGCCGTTCCCGGCAGTCGCCGCCGCCCCGGTTGGTGGTGTCGATGCGGATGAGATCGGAGGTGAACCTGACGACCTCGTCCCGCGCCTGCGCGTCAGCCATGCCGCTCCCGCCTCCGCCCCCGGTCCCGCTCCTCAGCCATACTGCTCCTCGATCGCGGCCGAGACGATCGTGGTGACCGCCTTGAAGGTGCGGATGCCCTCGTACATGGTGCCGCTGGTGTACGCGATCCTCCGCTCGCCGACACGGGCGACGCCGGGCACGACGGTGGCCGCCATCGCGAGGTGCTCGGCGTCGAACTCGACGGCGACCGTGAACGGCCCACCGCTCAGCGGCTCCTGACGGACCGCCAGCCGGGTCGCCTCCTTCGCCGCCGCCCGGATGTCGGCGGCGGTGCGGGCCGGGGTGCGGCACACGGCCGCGTACCGGGAGACATGGTCCTTGACCGCGACCTTCAACGCCTCGGGCGCGTACCCGAGCGCGTCCTCGCAGGCCACGTCGTCGCCGGTGACGAGGACGACCGGCACCCCGTACTCCGCGACGACCTGCGCGTTGAGCAGCCCCTCGCTGGCCCGTACGTCGTTCAGCCAGACGCCGGTGAGGGAGTTGGCCAGGTAGGTGTGGGCGAGGACGCCCTCCATGCCGGCGCCCGCGTGGTAGCCGACGAAGGCGATGCCGTCGATGTCCCCGTGCTGGACGCCCTCCACCATGGAGAGGGACTTGTGGCGGCCGGTGAGCATCTCCACCCGGTCGTCGAGCTGCTCGAGGAGCAGGTTGCGCATGGTCGAGTGGGCCTCGTTGACCAGGACCTCGTCCGCCCCTCCGTCGAAGAAGCCGAGCACGGCGGCGTTGACGTCCGAGGTGAACATCGACCGGCACCGCTGCCACTCCGGCGCCCCGGGCAGTACGTCGGCCGGCCAGGTGACGCCGGTGGCGCCCTCCATGTCGGCGCTGATGAGGATCTTCACGTCCGGCCCCCGTCCTCTCAAGGAGACCCGAGCCTATCGGGCCGCACCTCGGTTTCCCGGGGAGCGACTCCCCTCACCCGTCCTCAAAAATACCCCCGGGGGTATCTCTGTTACGGTGGACGACAGATACCCCCGGGGGTAATTTTCGAGCCCTTCCGCGAAGGAGTGTGTGCCGTGTTCTTTGTCGACATCCTCGAGACCGGAGGGCTGGGCAACCGCAGCTACCTGGCGGGCGGCGCGCACACGGCGGTGGTCGTGGACCCGCCGCGCGACATCGACCGCGTGATCGCCGCGGCGGCGCGGCGGGGGGTGCGGATCGTGGCCGTCGCCGAGACCCATGTGCACAACGACTACGTGACCGGCGGCCCGGAGCTGGCCCGGCTGACCGGGGCGCGCTGTCTGGTGCCGGCCGGGGCCGAGGTGGCGTACGCACGCGTGCCGGTCGGCGACGGGGACGGCGAGCCGGTCGACGAGGGCCTCGCGCTGCGGGCGGTGGCCACTCCCGGACATACCCCGCACCACACGTCGTACGTCCTGGAGGAGGCGGGCCGGCCGGTGGCCGCGTTCACCGGCGGGTCGCTGCTGATCGGCGGCGTGGGCCGGCCCGACCTCGTCGAGCCACGGCTGACCGAGCGGCTGGCCCGGGCGCAGCACGCCTCCGCGCACCGGCTCGCGCACGAGCTGGACGACGAGGTGGCGGTGCTGCCCACGCACGGCTTCGGCAGCTTCTGCTCCTCCTCGCCGGCGGGCGGCACACGGAGCACGATCGGCGCGGAGAAGTCGTCCAACCCGGTGTTCGCGCAGGATGTGGACACGTTCGTGAAGGACCTGCTGGCGGGGCTGGACGACGTCCCGGCGTACTACGCGCACATGGGCCCGGCCAACACGGGCGGTCCGGCTCCGGTGGACCTGACCGCGCCCCGGCGCGCCGACGCGAGCGAGATCGCCCGGCGGCTCGCGGCCGGTGAGTGGGTCGTCGACCTGCGCGGCCGGGTGGCCTTCGCCGCCGGGCATGTGGCCGGGGCCTACAACTTCGAGATCGACGGACAGCTCGCGACCTATCTGGCCTGGTTGATCCCCTGGGGCAGGCCGGTGACACTGCTCGCGGAGAGCGCCGAGGACATCGGGCGCGCCCAGCGGGAGCTGGCCCGGGTCGGCATCGACCGTCCGGCGGCGGCAGCCGTCGGCTCCCCGGCCGACTGGGTCGCGCAGGGGACACGCCCCGCGTCGTTCCCGCGGGCGACGTTCGCCGACCTGGCCGCGGCCCGCCGAGGGGGCGCGGACCTGACGGTGGTCGATGTACGCCGGGACAGCGAGCGGGCGGGCGGCTGGATCGAGGGCAGCGTGCACCTGCCGGTACACCTGCTCCACCGGCGGTCGGCCGAGGTGCCCGCGGGCACGGTCTGGGTGCACTGCGCGGGCGGGATGCGCGCCGCGATCGCCGCGTCCCTGCTCGACGCCGCCGGCCGTGACGTGGTCGCCGTGGACGACACCTTCGCCGCGGCGGCCGAGGCCGGCCTCACCCTCACCGGCCTCACCGGCCTCACCGACACGCACGGGGCCGCCGGGGCTGCCGGGGCTGCCGGGGCTGCCGGGGCTGCCGGGACCGCCATATGAGCGCGGTCGTCCTGGCCCTGCTGGCCGGGGGCCTGGTCGGTCTGGCCCTGGGCGCGCTGGGGGCGGGCGGCAGCATCCTGACCGTCCCGGCCCTGATCTACCTGCTCGGCTTCAGCCCGGCCGGCGCGACCACGGCGGGACTGGTCATCGTGATCGTCACGTCGGTCACCGCGCTGCTGGCCCACGCGCGGGCGGGGGCGGTGCGCTGGCGGGCCGGTCTGCTGTTCGCCGCGGCCGGGGTGCCGCCCGCCGCCGCGGCGGGCGTCCTGTCCGCCCGCGTTCCCGAGGCCCTGCTGACGGTGATGTTCGCGGCCCTGGCCGCCCTGGCCGCCGTACGCCTGCTGCGCCGTCGCGCCCCGCGCGAGGGCGGGAAGGTCTCGGTGGCCCGCGCGGCCGGCGCCGGGGCCGGGCTGGGCGCGGTGACCGGGTTCCTCGGCGTCGGCGGCGGGTTTCTCGCCGTGCCGGCGCTGGTGGGCGTGCTGGCGGTACCGATGAGCGCCGCGGTGGGCACGAGTCTGCTGGTCGTCATCGCCAACGCGCTGGTGGCCCTCGCGGCCCGGGCGCTCACCGCCGTCCACCTGGACTGGACGCTGATCACGCCGTTCCTGGCGACCGCCGCGCTCGGGGCCTGGGACGGCAGGCGGCTGGCCGCCAGGGTCTCCGCGCGGACGCTGCAGCGCGTCTTCGGCGGGGCACTGCTGGCCGTCGCGGTGGGCATGGGCCTGACGGCCGTCCGGTGAACGGCTCCCGGGCGCTCAGGCCAGCGACAGGAAGAGCTTCTCCAGGCGGGCCCGCATCTGCGCGGAGTTGCGCACCTCCGGGTCCTCGCTGGTCACGCACTGCTCCAGCCCGGTCGCGATGATCGAGAAGCCGGCCCGGTCCAGGGCCCGGGACACGGCGGCGAGCTGGGTGATCACGTCCTCGCAGTCCCGCCCCTCCTCGATCATCCGGATCACTCCCGCCAGCTGCCCCTGGGCTCGCCGCAGCCGGTTGAGCGCCGACTTCAGCTCCTCGGCCGACATGTCGAGTTGCACGCTTCCTCCTCTGTCTCCCCATACGCCCCGTATATACCCCCACGGGTATCCTACCCGTGGGGGGGGCAACATCCCGTCGAAAGGATCTGTTCCGTGACCGACCACCCCACTGACCGCAGGACCGCCCCCTCGCCCGCGCCCGCGGTTGCGGTTGTCGCGCCCGAGCCCGCGTCTGCCGTCGTCCCTGCCCGTGGCTCTGACTCTGGCTCTGGCTCTGGCTCCGTCGTCCCGGTCTCCGTGACGGCCGCCGAGGCGGCGGCCCGCCCGGGCGGGTTCACCGTCGTCGACGTGCGCACGCCCGGCGAGTACGCCGGCGGCCATCTGCCCGGCGCGCACAACGTCCCCCTGGACCGGCTCGGCGAGGCCACGAGCGTCCTGAGGGCGGCCGCCGAGCGCGGACCGCTGCTGATCGTGTGCGCCTCCGGCGCCCGGTCCGCGAAGGGCTGCGCACAGCTCGCGGCCCTCGGTGTCGCGGCGGCCACGCTGGAGGGCGGCACCGGCGGGTGGGCGGCGGAGGGCCACCCGGTCGAGCGGGTGGCCGGGGCCCGCACCGCCTGGCCGATGGACCGCCAGGTCCGTCTCGCCGCCGGCTCCCTCGTCGTCGCCGGTTTCGCCCTGGGACTGGCCCGGCCGGCGGCGCACCGGCTCTCCGGGCTGATCGGCGCGGGCCTGGTCTTCTCGGGGGTCACCAACACCTGTGGGATGGCCGCCGTGTTGGCCCGGCTGCCGCACAACCGCCCGACCGGGCAGGCCCCTTCGTTCGAGGAGACGATGGTTCGGCTGGCTCCGGACGTGTTGTGATCGGGGTGCGTACGCCCGCACCGCAGTGACACGAACGGGGACCCCGCCATGACCACGCACACCGCCCTGCCACCGGAGCGCTTCGAGGCCGACCGGCCTCATCTGCGGGCCGTCGCCTACCGCATGCTCGGCTCGCTCGGCGAGGCGGAGGACGCCGTGCAGGAGACCTGGCTCAGGGCGGCCCGGGCGGACGTCGGTGACGTGGAGAACCTCAGCGGGTGGCTCACCACGGTGGTGGGCCGGGTGTGCCTGAACATGCTCCGCTCGCGACGAACGCGCCCCGAGGTGCCGCTCGACGCCCGGGTGGCCGAACCCGCGGTCGGGACGGCGGACGGCGGCGACCCCGAGGAGGAGGCGCTGCTCGCCGACTCGGTCGGGGTGGCCCTCCTGGTCGTGCTGGACACGCTCGCCCCGGCCGAGCGGCTGGCGTTCGTGCTGCACGACCTGTTCGCCGTGCCGTTCGACGCCATCGCCCCGATGATCGAGCGGACTCCGGCCACGACCCGGCAGCTGGCCAGCCGGGCCCGCCGCCGCGTCGGGGGCGGCGGGACTTCCCACGCCGTAGGCCCCGCCGGCGCTCCCGGTCCCGCCGCGCCCGCCGCCGACCGGGCTCGGCAACGCCGGGTCGCCGACGCGTTCCTGGCCGCCACACGCGGCGGCGACTTCGAGGCACTGCTCGCCCTGCTGCACCCGGACGTGGTCCTCACCGCCGACCGCTTCGTCGTCCCGACGCCGGAGCCCCTCACGGTCAGCGGGGCCCGGCCCGTGGCCGAGGGCGCGATGGCGGCGACCGGCCGCGCCCGGTTCACCGGCCTCGCCCTGCTCGACGGCCGGATCGGCCTCGCGATGGCGCCGCACGGCAGGCTGCGGCTGGTTCTGCTGTTCACGATCGCGGAGGACGGGATCACCGGGATCGACGTGGTGGCGGACCGGAAGCGGCTGGACGGCATCGAGGTCGCGGTGCTCGACACCGTCGGGTCCGGGCCCGCGGTCGCCGGGCCCGGCGACACCGCGCCCGTGGGCGTCGACGGCTGACGGAGGGGGTGGGGGCGACCAGGAAATCCGGCCGCCCCCACCCCCTCCTCACCGTGCTCAGAACGCCAGCACCAGCGAGGCCACCGCCGGCGCCGCGTAGACCAGCGGGAACGGCAGGTGGGCGAACCAGCGGGCCCGCAGCACGGTGGCGGCGGCGCCGAGGAAGTACAGGACCAGGCCGGTCGCGGCGAGCACGCCGACCACGGGGACGAACAGCCCGGCCAGCAGTCCGGCCGCGCCCGCGGCCTTGGCCGCGCCGAGCCAGGGCCACCACGAGCGCGGCACTCCGTAGTCGGCCAGCGGCTTCACCGTCCACTCGGCGCCGAGGAGGATCGAGGCGGCCGAGAAGCCCGCCATGACGGCTCCGACAACAGTGACGACGATGTAGGCGGTGGAGTGGTCGGTGAACATCTCAGCTGCTCCTCAGGGGGTTTCCGGGCGTTCCTTCATCCCCCTGACACGGTGCGCCGCGAAAGTGTGACGGCCGCGGGAGCCGCTTTCGATGTGAGGGTGGTCACTCGGCCCGGGTGGCCACCTGCCACTTCGACGGCAGCTCGATCCGGGTGCCGTCGGGTGTGAACTCGGTGGTCACGAGGGGCAGTTCGCCGGAGGCGAGGATCGTGAGGCCGGCGGTGCGCAGATACGCGGGCACCGCGTCGTCGGCCACTTCGCCCGGGGCGATGCCGTGCCGGAGGATCGGTGCGAGCTTCGGCGGCGGGCCGGCCGGGCTCTGTGCCAGAGCGCCGAGGACGGGGCGGGCGGCCTCCGACAGTTCGACGAGGAAGACCCGGCCGCGTTCCCCCAGCAGCGCGGCGATCCCGTCCACCAGCGGCTGCCGGTCGCCGGGCTCGCACTGGTGCAGGACGCCCCTCATGTAGACGTTGGTGTCCCCGAGTTCGGCGTGCAGCGTCTCGGCCGCACCCTTCTCGGCCGCGTCCAGCAGCCGGTACGTCGCCTGCCCTGCGGGGTCGGCGCGGCGGGCGTGGTCGAGGGCCGCCGCGGACAGGTCGGCGCCGACGACGTGCGGGAAGCGGTCGGCGAAGTACCGGGTCTGGGTGCCGTTGCCGCAGCCGAGGTCCACCAACGCCAGTCCGGGGTCGGCGAGATGGGGCTCGAAGAGGGCCAGGTGGAGGGCGGCGGTCTGCTTCGGATCCGCGTCCCAGAACACCCCGCCCGGTTCCTCCGGAGCCTCGCGCCAGAAGCCCTCCCACGCCTCCCGGTACCGACTCGTCACGCTCATGCACAACTCCCCAGGATGCAAGGCCGATCCGTCGTAGTGACGGGCGAGTACGGTCTATCGCTCCCCGGTCGGCGCGACAAGCGCGGTACGCATTCCTTCACGCCGCGTTCGAGATCCGTCCGCCGTCCCGCGCGCCCGGTCGGTCGTGCTCAGCGCCCTGCGGGGCGGCGCGGCAGCGTCAGCTCGAACCACACGGACTTCCCCGCTGCCGTCCGGCTGGCGCCCCACTCCCGGGCCAGCGCGCTCACCACGCGCAGCCCGCGCCCGGCTTCGTCGCCGGGTCCGGCGCTCAGCAGGGTCGGCAGTTCGTGGTCGTCGTCCTCGACCTCGCACAGCAGCGTGTCGCCGCGGACGAGGCGCAGGGCCACGGGGCTCCGGCGGGAGTGCCGTACGGCGTTGGTGACGAGTTCGCTCACCATCAGCTCGGCGGCGTCGGCGAGCTTCGTCAGGCCCCAGTCGTGGAGCTGTTCGCGCACCACCGCGCGGGCCCGGCCGGCCTCCGCCGGGTCGAGGGGGAACCGCCATTCGGCTACGTCGTCCGGCTCGATGCCGTTGAGGCGCGCCAGGAGCAGGGCCACGTCGTCCTTGCGGCCGCCGCGGGTGTTGAGGGCGCGGATGATGGTGTCGCAGGCGTCGTCCATGGAGGCGGCCGGGTGGGCGGCGGATTCGCAGAGGGTCGCGAGCCCTACGCCGATGTCCTCGCCGCGGACCTCCACCAGCCCGTCGGTGCACATCACCAGCCGGTCGCCCGGCTCCACGCGCATGCGGACCGCCTCGAAGGGCACCCCGCCGACCCCGATGGGCGCGCCGGTGGGCAGGTCGAGGAGTTCGCTGCGGCCGTCCACGGCACGCACCAGCACGGGTGGGATGTGGCCCGCGTTGGCGAGGAGCAGCTCGCCCTCGATCGGGTCGTAGACGGCGTACAGACAGGTCGCGAGGTAGGTGTCACCCAGCCGCTGCGCCAAGTCGTCCAGGTTGCGCAGGAGTTGGGCGGGCGGCAGGTCGAGGGCGGCCATGGTCTGCACGGCCGTCCGCAACTGCCCCATCATGGCGGCGGAGTTGAGCCCGTGGCCCATGACGTCACCGACGACGAGGGCGGTGCGCGCGCCGGGCAGCTTCACCGAGTCGAACCAGTCGCCGCCGACCCGCCCGAGCAACGTACCCGGCAGATAGCGGGTCGCGATGTCGCAGCCCGCCATGCGCGGCGGGATGTGCGGCAGCATGCTGTCCTGGAGGGTCTCGGCGACGCTCTCCTGGTAGGTGTACATGCGCGCGTTGTCGAGCACGAGGCCGGCGCGGGCGGCGAGTTCGGCGCCGGTGACCCGGTCCATGTCGTTGAAGAGGGCGCGCTCGGGGTGGCGCAGCAGGATCATGAAGCCGAGGACGACGTTACGGGCCTTGAGCGGGACGATCAGCATGGAACGGCCGGTGATCAGGGGCCGGATGTCGCGCTTCTCGAACTGCGAGGCGATGGCGTGGCCCATCTGCTCGCTGATGCGCGGTACGAGGACGGGCTGTCCGCTCGTCATGCACTGGAAGAACGGGGTGTGCGCGGGGAACGGCATCGCCTCGCCGACGGGTACGACGTCGTCCCAGCGGCCGGGTTCGTCGGTGTGCTCGAGGGCGACCCGGTGCCACATGGTGGTCGTGTCCGGCACACCGTCGGGGAACCCCTCGCCGGCGACGACCTGTTCGCGCAGATAGGTGCCGGCGACGTCGGTGAAGCGCGGGACGACGGCTCTGCTGACCTCGTGGATGGTGCGGGAGAGGTCGAGGGAGGTGCCGATCTTCCCGCTGACCTCGTTGAGGAACTCCAGCCGCTCGCGGACGGCGACGTACTCCAGATCCTCGCCCTCGTCGACGAACTCCTGCGGTATGGGCGTCCCTTCGGCGACGGCGCGGGCGGCCCGCTCACGGCGTGCCCTGCGCTCGACGCGCCGGGCCACGCCCCAGTCGGGGGTCACGGGGACCCGGTCGTTCTGGCTGAACTCCAGTACCGGATAGCCGAGTTCGAGGACCTGCGCGACGATGCGGGCGCTTTCGCCGACGCTCATGCTGGGCAGGATCTCGGGCAGCCGCCGGGCGAGTTCCGCGGCGCCGGGGAAGTCGGTGTGCAGGGCGAAGGCGGGCGCGATGCGTTCGACGGCCAGGGGGTCGGCCGGTTCGTCCTGGCGCAGTCCCGCCGCGTCCGCGGCCAGCACCAGCAGCCGTTCCGTGCCCGGCCCGACCAGCGGGTACGCCCACCACAGCACGTCGACCCGGCCACGGTCGCGGTCCTGCCCGGGGACGGTCAGCCGGGCCCGTCCGGCGGCCGGGTAGCCGAGGCCCCGGTCGAGGGAGGAGTCGAGGCCGGGCCCGAGGCCGTCGTAGGCCGCGTAGTCCCCGTAGCCGTCGTATCCGCCGTCGGGAAGATCGTCGTCCGGCTCGGGGAGCGCGCCGGACACGGGCAGCAGGTCGATCGCGGGCTGGCCGATCGCCTCCTCCTTGACGACGCCGAAGAGCCGGCGTGCGCCGGTGCTCCAGTGGGAGACGAGCCCCTCACGGTCCACCACGACCACGGCCAGGGGGACGCGCCCGGCGTCGGCGGACCCTCCCCCGGCCTCCGGGCGGAAGGGCCCCCCACTCGCTTCGCTCGCCGCGCCGCTCCCGGCTCCGCGGCTGGGAGGTGCGTCCCTCTCGGTGCCACGGTCCATGGCCCAGGCCCTCTCTCCCCAGAGCTGTGCAAGATCTGTCCCGCCGTCACCACCGTACGGCGCACGTCGCTCGGCATGTGCGGCAATCCTGGAATTGGTTTCGGCGGGGCGCGCCGGGGTACGCCGCACGTCCCGGCGTCCGCTCCCGGCGGGATCAGCCCTCGTGGCCGAGCTGGAGGTCGCGTTCCGCGCGTCCGCCGCCCGCCACTCGGAGGACGGTGGCGACCGGCGGGTAACCGGCGGCGATGACGGTGTACTCGCCGCAGGACCGGTCGACGAAGCGGAAGGTGCCGTCGGGGCCCGTGGTGAGGGTGTCCACGACGTTGCCCGCCGCGTCGAGGAGGGTCACGCGCGCGTCCTCGACGGGCCGTCCGCCGGTGGCCCGGACGGTGCCGCGCAGCAGGGCCCCGTGGGCGAGTTCGACGTCCTGGCGGGTCTCGCGGGCGGCCTGGACGCACACCGCGACGGCGGCCGGGCGGAAGGCCGGCGCGCCGGCGGCGAGGGTGTACTCCCCGGCGAGGACCTCGGTGATGACGTAGCCGCCCTCACGGCCGCTGCGGGTACCGGCGACGACCTCGCCGCGGGCGTCGGTGAGGGTGACGGTGGCCTCCCGCACCGGGGAGCCGTCGGCGGTCACCACGTTCCCGGCGAGGCGTCCGGCGGCGCCGAGGACGACGTCCAGTTCGAGGGGGCGCTCGCCCACGGCGACGGAGACGGCGCGCGGCTGGTGGCCGCCGGCGGCGGCGATCAGGACGTACGCCCCGGGGCCGGGCGCGGCCAGCGCGAACCCGCCGTCCTCGCGGCCGGCGTCCCGGCCGATCTGCTGCCCGGTCACGTCGATGAGCGTGAGCGCCGCGCCGGGCACCGGGCTCCCGTCGGAGTGCCGCACCGTGCCGTGGACGGGTACGCCGGCGGTGTGCGGCGTGTGCAGCGCGAGGGTCTGCGGGGCCTCCGTCTTCCCGGGCGCGGGTTCCGTCGCGGTGGCGGGGTGGGCCACCAGCGGTTTCTCCTCCAGGAAGAAGGCGATGAGCAGGCCGAGGACCAGCACCGGCACGAGGTACAGGAAGATCCTCGGCATGGCGTCTGCGTAGGCGCGGATGTAGGCGTCGCGCAGCTCCGGGGGCAGGGCGTGCACGAGCTGGGGGGTGAGGGACTCGGGGTCCGGGAGGCCGCCGGCCGTGCGGGCGGGCAGGCGGGCGTGCAGGGCGTCGGTGAGCCGGCCGGCGAAGAGCGTGCCGAAGACCGCCGCGCCGACACTGCCGCCGATCTGCCGGAAGTAGGTGTTGGCGCTGGTGGCGGTGCCGAGGTCGGCGGGGCGCACGGAGTTCTGCACGGCGAGGACGAGGACGGGCATCACCAGACCGATACCGGCGCCGAGGACGGCCATCCAGAGGCTGTACTGGAGCCGGGGGGTGTCGGCCTCCAGCCGGGACAGCAGCCACATGCCGAGGGCGGCGAGGGCGCTGCCGAGCACGGGATGGATCCGGTAGCGGCCGGTGTGCGTGATGAGCTGCCGGGAGAGCACCGAGGCGCCGACGATGCCGCCCGTCATCGGCAGCATCAGCAGCCCCGACTCGGTGGCGGTGGCCCCGTCGACCATCTGAAGGAAGGTCGGCAGATAGCTCGCGGCGCCGAACAGTGCGACACCGATCACCAGGCCGACCAGTGCGGTGACGTTGAAGACGGGATCCCTGAACAGCCGTGGCGGGATGAGGGGTTCGGCGGCGACGCGCTCCACGGCGAGGAACAGGACGGCCGTGACGACCGCTCCCGCGCCGAGGCCGAGGATGACGCCGGAGCCCCAGGCGTGCCTGGTGCCGCCCCAACTGGTGAGCAGGACGAGGCAGGTGGAGGCGGCGGCGAGCAACAGGGCGCCGAGGACGTCGAATCGGGGCTTCGCCGTCGGCTTCGGCAGCTTCAGCACGACGGTGACGACGGCGAGGGTGACGAGACCGAAGGGGACGTTGATGTAGAAGCACCAGCGCCAGGAGAGGTGGTCCGTGAAGTAGCCGCCGAGCAGCGGTCCGGCGACCGAGGCGAGGCCGAAGGCGGCGCCGATGAGGCCCATGAACCGGCCGCGCTGCCGGGGCGGCACGATGTCCGCGATGATCGCCTGCACGCCGATCATGAGTCCGCCCGCGCCGACGCCCTGGACCGCGCGGAAGGCGATCAGCTGGTCCATGGTCCCCGCCCGCCCGGCGAGCGCGGAGCCGATGACGAAGACGACGATCGCGAACTGGAAGACGCCTTTGCGGCCGAGGAGGTCGCCGAGCTTGCCGTAGACCGGCAGGCCGACGGTGGCGGTCAGCAGGTAGGCGGTGATCGCCCAGGACATCCGGTCCAGGCCGTGCAGTTCGCCGACGATCTTCGGCAGCGCGGTGGCGACGATCATCTGCTCCAGGGCCGCGAGGAGCATTGCGAGCATCAGGGAGAAGAAGATCAGCCGCACCCGGTGCGGGCCGGGTTCCGTCGCGCCGGCCGGCGCCGCCGGCCGGTCTCTCGCGGCAGGTGCCGTGACCGGCTCGTCCTGTGCCGGCGTGGTCCCGCCCATGTGCCGCTCCCCTCGTCGCGCCTGCCACGGTTGCCGCGTGAAGCGACAACTACGAGCAAGCGCGACGGGTCACGGCGCCGTCCCGGTCACAAGTGAGTTCCACTCGAACCGGTGAGGGGAGTCAACGCGCGCGGAGCGCACGGGTGTTGATCTACTTCTCGACCTCGGTGGCGAGGTTGGCGAGGATCAGGTCGTAGATCCGGTTGAGGCCCTTGGGCGCGAAAGCCCTCTCGAAGAAGCCGCCGACACCGCCGGCGCCGTCCCAGGTGGTGGTGACCACGACGCGGGACCTGCCCTCGCCCGCCGGGGTGACCCGCCACACGGTGACCATCGAGGAGTTGCGGTCCTTCTCGACGAGCTCGCCGTCGGTCGGCTCGGCGACCTCCAGGAGGCAGTCGCGGACGCGCTTGCTGGTGGCCTGGAGCTTCCAGTGGACGAGGGTGCCCTCGCCGTCGCCGCCTTCGCGCACCTCGTACTCGCTGAAGTGCTCGGGCAGCAGCTTCCCGCGCGCGTCGCTGTAGTCGGCGATGGTGTCGAACACCTTCTCCGGGTCCGCGGCGACGACCCGCTCGGTGGTGGCCTCGACCTGCGCCATGGGGTTCCTCCAGGTCTGTGTTGCTCAGGGTTGTTCGGGGTTCCTCAGGTTCGGGGCAAGCCAACCACCCCGGTCCTCGGCCGCCCAAATCGGGGTCCCGGAAGCGGTCGCGGGGCGATCGAAAAGGGCTGCCGAGAGGTCTCCCGCACGATCATGGGAACACATGTTCTATTGTGGGGGCAGTGCTACCGAGGAGGCGTCATGCGCTGGGACAACCTCACCGTGGAGACCCGTCACGACCGGCCGGCCGATGCCGCGCTGTTCGGCGCGGACGCGGTCACGACCAGGACGTTCGACACGCCCGAGTTCGCCGGCATCACCTTCCACGAGATCCGGGCCCGCTCGATCCTCAACCGGGTGCCCGGGGCCTCCCGGATGCCGTTCGAATGGACGGTGAACCCCTACCGGGGCTGCACGCACGCGTGCGTCTACTGCTTCGCCCGCAAGACGCACAGCTATCTCGACCTCGACACCGGGACCGGCTTCGACACCCAGATCGTCGTCAAGGTGAACGCGCCGGACCTGCTGCGGCGCCAGCTGGCCTCGCCCCGCTGGCACGGGGAGCACGTCGCGATGGGCACCAACGTCGACTGCTACCAGCGCGCCGAGGGCCGCTACCGGCTGATGCCGGGCATCCTGTCCGCCCTGCGCGACCGGGCGAACCCCTTCTCGATCCTGACCAAGGGCACCCTGATCCTGCGCGACCTCGACCTGCTGCGGCAGTCCGCCGAGGTGACCGAGGTCGGCGTCTCGGTCTCCGTCGGCTTCGTCGACACCGAGCTGTGGCGCACCGTGGAGCCGGGCACGCCCGCCCCCCAGCGGCGCCTGGACGTCGTCAGGACCCTCACCGACCACGGGATCGGCTGCGGGGTGCTGATGGCGCCGGTGATCCCGTTCCTCGGCGACGAGCCGGACCAGCTGCGCGCCACCGTGCGGGCGATCGCGGCCGCCGGCGCCACCTCCGTCACCCCGCTCGCGCTGCATCTGCGCCCCGGCGCCCGCGAGTGGTTCATGGCCTGGCTCGGACAGCACCACCCCTACCTGGTGCGCCGGTACGAGCGGCTGTACGCGGACGGCGCCTACGCCCCGAAGTGGTACCAGCGGCGGATCACCCGTCAGGTCCACGAGCTGGCCGAGGAGTACGGGATCGGCCCCACGCGCGCGGGGATGCCCCGCCGGATCCCGCGGCCCGGACCGGTGGAGGAACCGACCGGTTCCGGACCGACCCAGCTCTCGCTGATCTGAGCGCGTTCGAGCGCATCCGGCGACCCGAACGGGTCAATCGACGCCGGAACAGGTTCTGACGGGCGCTCTTTTCGGGACGATGCGGCAAGGGCCGTGACCTGCGCGGTCCGGCCACGTCCGGCCCCTTCGTCGCCCCGGGAGCACTCCATGAACCAACGCGCAGCCGTGCTGTGCGCTGCCGCCGTCGTCGTGGCCGCGGCGGTCACCGCCGTGCCCGCCGCCGCGCGCCCTTCGCACTCCCCGGAACCCGCCCGCGCCGCGGCGCCCGCCTGGAAGAGCTGCGGCACCACCGGGCAGCCGACGCTCCAGTGCGCGTCCCTGAAGGTGCCGCTCGACCACGCGCGTCCGGGCGGTGAGCAGATCACGCTGGCGCTGTCCCGCGTCCCGCACACCGCGAAGAGGTACCAGGGTCCGCTGCTGGTCAACCCCGGCGGCCCCGGCGGCCGGGGGCTGAGCCTCGCCGGCTTCGTCGCCTCGGCGCTGCCGAAGGCGGTGTCGGCCCAGTACGACGTCATCGGCTTCGACCCGCGCGGGGTGGGCAGGAGCACGCCCGCGCTGGACTGCGCGCCCGGCCACTTCGGCTCCGTGCGCCCGGACTCCGTGCCGAGCACCGAGGCGATCGAGGAGGCGAACGTCGCCCGCGCGCGGTCCTTCGCCACGGCCTGCGCCAAGAAGTACGCGCGCGTGCTGCCGTACATCGACACCGTCAGCGCCGTGCGGGACATGGACGCGATCCGTGCCGCGGTCGGCGCGCGGCGGCTGAACTACTTCGGCTACTCGTACGGCACCTACCTCGGCGCCGTGTACGCCAAGCTCTACCCGCAGCGGGTACGGCGTCTGGTCCTGGACTCGATCGTCGACCCCACGGGCGTCTGGTACGAGGACAACCTCACCCAGGACCTGGCCTTCAACGACCGGCACCGCGCCCTGATGGCCTGGATCGCCAAGTACGACAGGACGTACGGACTCGGCACCGACCCCGAGCAGGTCGAGACCAAGTGGTACGCGATGCGGGCGGCCCTCGGCAGGAAGCCGGCCGGCGGCCGGGTGGGCGCCTCGGAGCTGGAGGACACCTTCCTGCCCGGCGGCTACTACAACGGCTACTGGCCCCGTCTCGCCGAGGCGTTCTCGACGTACGTGAAGCGCAAGGACACCGGCCCGCTGGTGAAGGCGTACGAGGACTTCGCCGCCGTCGACAGCGCGGGCGACAACGGCTACAGCATCTACACCTCGGTGCAGTGCCGGGACGCCTCCTGGCCGCGCGACTGGGACGAGTGGCGTACGGACAACTGGTCGGTGTACGCGAAGGCGCCCTTCATGACCTGGAACAACGCCTGGTACAACGCGCCGTGCGCGTTCTGGCCGACCGGGTCCGTGGGGCCGGTCGGCATCGTCAACGGCAAGCTGCCGCCGGCCCTGCTGTTCCAGGCGACGGACGACGCGGCCACCCCGTACGAGGGCGGTGCGACGGTCCACGCGCTGCTGCGGGGCTCGAGCCTCGTCGTCGAGGAGGGCGGCCAGAACCACGGCATCACGCTGAGCGGCAACACCTGCCTGGACAAGCATCTGGCGGCGTACCTGGCCGACGGCACGGTGCCGCGCGGGACCGGCGGGGTGGACGCGGTGTGCGCGGCGCAGCCCGACCCGAAGCCGCCGGCCCCGAAGGCCGCCCCACGCACGGCCCGCGGCTCGACGCTGCACGGGCTGCTGGGGTTCCGTGGCTGAGCGGTGAGCGCCGGTCCGCCGGGGGCGTTGTCAGACCCGTGGTCCACCATGGACGCATGAGCGAACCGACCAGGATCACCGCCCCCGACGGAGTCGCCGCCGCGGCCCAGTACTCGCATGTCGTCATGGGCACCGGCCGTTTCGTGGCCGTCGCCGGTCAGCTCCCGCTCGACGAACACCGCAGGCTGGTCGGCGAGGGCGACCCGCAGGCCCAGGCCCGCCAGGTCTTCGAGAACCTGCGCCGCTGCCTCGCCGCGGCCGGCGCGACCTTCGACGACGTCGTCAAGCTCACCTATTTCGTCACGGACATGGCCCATATGCCCGCGATCCGCGCGGCCCGTACCGCCCACATACCCGACGACCGCCTCCCCGCCGCCTCGGCCGTCCAGGTCGCCGCCCTGGTCCATCCGGACTTCCTGATGGAGATCGAGGCGTTCGCGGTGGTGGGCGACTGACCCTGCCGACCGACCCTGCCGAACGGCCCCGTCGACGGAGCCCGTCCGCGGGTGCCGGAGTGGCTGTGGAGGGGCCGTCGTCCGCGGTCCGGGTTCAGATCACGGGGTCGGCGTACGCGGGGAACCGCAGGTACAGACCGATGTCCGCGGGCCTGTCCGGTGAGATCGTCCGGTAGCTGCACAACTCCTGCAGCTGCCCGGCGCCCTGCGGCTGCTCGGCCGTCAACTGCCGCAGCACCTCGGCGTGCGGACGCGGGTCGATCCCCTCCAGCTCCATGAGCCGGGCGACGCGTACGGCCGCCTCGGCGTCGGTGCGGGTATTGTCCGGCAGCCTCAGGTAGACGTTGGCCTCCTCAGGGCCGGACACGCCCTCCCGGAACGCCAGGCAGGTCATCGGTTCGTTGCTCACGACGCCGCCGTCCCGCCCGTAGATGACGGTGCGCGCCCGGGCCGCGCGGGCCGGGTCGTGGCGGTGCGCCAGGGCCGCCACGGTGTCCAGCTCGTCCATCGGCATCGGGCGGTGCCGGAAGTAGACCTTCACCCGGGAGGTGTCCCCGCCGTCCAGATCGAGGGCCATGAGCTCCAACTCGTGCCCCCGACGGTCCAGTTCCTCGCCGCACCGCGCCACTGGTTCCCAGGCTTCCTCCAGGCCCAGCCGGTGCATGGCCTGCGCCATGACGTCGTACGCGCGGTCCAGGCCGTGCACCTGCGGGTTGAGGTAGACCTTGTAATGGGGCCGCTCCCCCGGCCGCCAGGCCAGGGAGTGCCAGATGGTGGCCCGGTAGCGATCGGGGTCGGACGTGATGAACAGGTCCTCGACACCCAGGTACCGCGCGATGTCCGTCCCGGGCTTCCCGGCGAGTCTGTGCGTCAGCTTCCGGCCGGCCTCCTGGCAGCCGAGCGGGGTGCCGTCGGAGCCGAGCGACTCGAACAGAATGCGGACCTCGGGCCGGCCGGCCTTCCAACTGACGGAGAGTTCGGCGGGGAAGCCGTCGGCCGAGACGAACGAAGGCGGATCGCAGCGCGTCCCCATGGGCCGCTCGCCCCACGGGTGGAGTGCCTCCCGCAGGTCCTGGAGCACACCCTCCGTCTCCCCCGGGTCCGTCCCCAAGCCCCGGCAGACCGCTGACCACTTGTCTTCCAGGAACCGCCCGAATGTTCTGGTCGGATCCTGAGGCGGTCTCAGGACGGATATCTCGTCGGGTAGTTGTGTGCTGGTCACGGCCTATCACCCTCCACAGCCGGACTGTTCCGGCTCGTCCGCGGTCACTTCGGCAGCAGCCCGACGGGCGCGCCGACCCTCTGCAGTCCGGCGGAAGGCGATCTTCCCATCGCGAAGATATTCGAATCTCGAACTAATGGGCGATCAGCACCCGGCGTCCGCGGGCGAACGGACCGCGGAGGCCGAGGCGGGTGCCGCCCCGGCGTCCGCGGTCCGGCGGGGGCTCAGCGCTGCCGGGGAATCCGCGCCAGCGCGTGCACCGCCGCCTGTGCCAGTGCCGGGTGGGCCAGGGCGTCGTTGAGTACCGGCCGGGCGCGGTCGTCGGCCAGGGCGCCCAGCCCTTCCACGCAGGCGAGGGCGACCCGCCGGTAGGGGTCGTGCGGGCGCAGGCGTCGCCGCAGGGTCGTGATCAGCGCGGGTACGGACTCGGGTGCGCGCAGCTCCACCAGGAGCCGGACGGGGTGCAGGGCATAGGCGACGCGCAGTTCGTTGGTGGCCAGGGCGGCCGCGGCACGGGCGGTGCGGGGATCGTCGAGCCGGGTCAGCGCGTGGGCGGCGGAGGCGCACCGCGGCGGATCCCGGTGGTTGAGCAGCAGGACGAGCGCCTCAAAGGCGCGCTTGTCGCCGGCGCATCCCAGCCGGAACGCGGCCAGCTCGCGGGCCCAGAGCGGCTGTCCCGGCTCGATGAGCACGCCCGCCAGTTCGTCATGGTCCGCCGTGCGCGCGAGCCGCTCGTACGCCGCCGTCGCGCCGGACTCGCGCCGTAAGCGCTCCGTGAGTGATCGCAACTCTTCGTCCATGTGCCGAGCGTAGGGGCTGGTTCGGGTGCGGAGGCGCGGAGCGGGCACACGGTCCGCCCCGCCGGAGTGAGGCTGTTCGAGAGGAACAGATCACATGTATAGGGGCTGGCGCGCTCGTTACCCACCAGTTAGGCTCATACGAGCGAGTTACCCACTCGCTTCACCTCCTCGCGGTGGCCTGGTGACGCAGTCGCCGCGAGAAGTCGGTTCGGTACCCCAGGTACCGCTGTACGACCCGGCCACGGGACAGGGCCGGTCGGATCTCCCGTTCGCTCCGGGCGTGTGCACGCCCTCGGCGACGGCACCGGGCGTGTGCGCCTGTAGCCCGGCAACACCCGCAACTCCTTCATCGCACCCGGTGCGCCCAGGTCTCGCAGAGGCCGCTCGGCGCACCCGGGCGCGTTCCCAGTCGTCACCTCATTCCTGGAGTCCCGCGATGGCCGCTCCCCTGTCCGACACCCCTCTGTCCCCGCTCCAGACGATCGCCGTCATCGGCCTCGGCACCATGGGCACCGGCATCACCGAGGTCCTGGCGCAGGCCGGGCGCGAGGTGATCGGCATCGACATCAGCGAGGCCCAGGCCGCGCGGTCCCTCGCCGCGGTGGAAGCCTCCACCGCCCGCTCCGTGCAGCGCGGCCGGCTCACCGAGCAGGAGCGCACGGCGGTCCTGGCCCGCGTCCGCGTCTCCACCGACCTGCGCACGGCGGCCGACGCCGACCTCGTCATCGAGGTGACGCCGGAGTCGTACGAGATCAAGCAGCAGATCTTCCGCGAGCTGGACGGGCTGGTGCGGCCCGAGACCATCCTCGCCACCGGCACCAACGCGCTCTCCGTGACCCGGCTCGCCGCCGACTCGGCGCGGCCGGAGCGGGTGCTGGGCCTGCACTTCTTCAACCCGGCGCCGGCCATGAAGCTGGTCGAGGTCGTCTCCTCGGTGCTGACCGCGCCCACCGCGGTCACCGCCGTCACCAACCTCGCCCTCGACCTCGGCAAGGAGCCCGTCGCGGTCGGCGACCGCCCCGGCTTCGTCGCCGACGGCCTGCTGTTCGGCTACCTCAACCAGGCCGCCGCGATGTACGAGGCCCGGTACGCCTCCCGCGAGGACATCGACGCCGCGATGCGGCTGGGCTGCGGACTGCCGATGGGCCCGCTCGCCCTGCTCGACCTGATCGGCGTGGACACCGCCCGTACGGTCCTGGAGGCCATGTACGCCGAGTCCCACGACCGGCTGCACGCTCCCGCGCCGATCCTCAAGCAGCTCAGCGAAGCGGGCCTGACCGGCCGTAAGTCGGGCCGCGGCTTCTACACCTACGACGCCCCGGGCAGTGCGACGGTCGTCCCGGACGCGCTGACGCCGCTGTCCGGCGCGGGCGGGGCCCCCGGCCGTCCGGTCGGTTCGGTCGGTGTCGCCGGCTCCGGCACCATGGCCTCCGGTATCGCCGAGGTCTTCGCCAAGGCCGGCTACGAGGTCGTCCTCGCCGCCCGCAGCGAGGAGAAGGCGCAGACCGCCAAGGCCAGGATCGGCAAGTCGCTCTCGCGCTCCGTCGACAAGGGCAGGCTGACCGCCGAGGCCGCCGCGCAGATCCTGGACCGGGTCACCCCGGCCGGGTCCTACGACGCCTTCGCCGACGTCGACCTGGCGCTCGAGGCGGTCGCCGAGGACCTCGAGATCAAGCAGCAGCTGTTCGCGACGCTGGACAAGGTGTGCAAGCCCGGCGCGGTCCTCGCCACGACGACCTCCTCGCTGCCGGTCGTCGCCTGCGCCCGCGCCACCTCGCGCCCGCAGGACGTGATCGGGATGCACTTCTTCAACCCGGCGCCCGCGATGAAGCTGGTCGAGGTCGTGCGCACGGTGCTGACGGCCGACGACGTCCACGCGACGGTCCGCGAGGTGTGCGGGCGGATCAAGAAGCACGCGGTGGACTGCGGAGACCGCGCGGGCTTCATCGTGAACGCGCTGCTGTTCCCGTACCTCAACAACGCGATCAAGATGGTGCAGGAGCACTACGCGTCGCTGGACGACATCGACGCGGCGATGAAGCTGGGCGGCGGCTACCCGATGGGCCCCTTCGAGCTGCTGGACGTCGTCGGACTCGACGTCTCCCTGGCGATCGAGAAGGTGCTGCACCGTGAGTTCCGGGACCCGGGTCTGGCTCCGGCCCCGCTGCTGGAGCACCTGGTGGCCGCGGGCTGCCTCGGCCGCAAGACCGGCCGCGGCTTCCGCGAATATGCCCGCCGCTGACAGCGTCGGCGACCGGCTCCGCGGAGAAGAGGACTGGGGCGGGCTGCTCGACCCCGCCCTCGGGCCCCCGCCCGCCGAGGGCGGGGGAAACCCCGGACAGGCGCACCGAGCTGCGCACATGCAGTACGTTCGGGTCATGCCCCAGCCCGCCAGGTCCTCACGTACACCAGCCACGCCCGACGCGCCGGAGAGTGCCGCGGGCAGCCGCGCGGCAGCCCAGCGGCTCAAGATGCGCCGAGAACTGGCGGCGGCGGCGATGGAGCTGTTCGCGACCAAGGGCTACGAGGCGACCACCGTCGACGAGATCGCGGCCGCGGCCGGGGTGGCCCGCCGCACCTTCTTCCGTCACTTCCGCTCCAAGGAAGAGGCGATCTTCCCCGACCACGACGACACCTTGATCCGGGCGGAGGCCGTGCTCAACGCGGCCCCGGCGCACGAGCATCCGCTGGACACGGTGTGCCGCGGCATCAAGGAGGTCATGAAGATGTACGCGGCCCGGCCGGAGATCTCGGTCGCCCGCTACAAGCTGACGCGCGAGGTGCCCACCCTGCGCGAGGCGGAGATCGCGTCGGTGGCCCGCTACGAGCGTCTGTTCACCCGTTACCTGCTCGGCCACTTCGACGAGCACGCCCACGACGACGACGCCAACGACGATCCGCTGCTCGCCGAGGTCGCCGCGTCCGCCGTGGTCACCGCCCACAACCACGTGCTGCGGCGCTGGCTCAGGGCCGGCGGCCAGGGCGACGTCGAGACCCAGCTCGACCATGCCTTCGCGATCGTGCGGAAGACGTTCGGGACGGGCATCGGAGCCGGCCGCAGCAGCGCCGGCGCCCCTCAGCCCGCCCCCGCGGCGGTCTCCGCGCAGGGCGAGGTCCTGGTGACGGTCGCCCGCACCGACGCCTCGCTGGACGAGGTCATGCGCACCATCGAGCAGGCTCTCAAGGAGCGCTGAGCAGCCCCCGGAACCCCTTCCACGCTGTGACGACGGCCACCCCACCGGGTGGCCGTTTTGGCATGTCAGAGGCCCTTTTCACGCAGATTTCTGAGGCCGTTCGATCGATCATCGCTCATTTGTTACGTAAAGATTTCAGCTGAGACCAAGTTCTGGCACTCAGTGCCTTGCGGGGTGACACGCGGTGTCATACGTTGAAGGTGTCCGGGCGGCCGGCGTGCAGAGACCTTTCGTACGTCGGCTGTCCCCGCAAGCTCATGGCCTGCGTGCCCGGACGCCTGCGTCACAGGCAACCTCCCGCGCCACAAAGCGCTGCCGAACAGCACATCCGCCGAACCGACGGCACTTTCTCCCACACCCTCAGCAGCACCGACGTAACCCTCAGCGCCCCGCCCTCAGGGCGCTCACCGCCGGAGGCAACACCGTGACCATGCAGAAGATCCTGGACGCGATCCAGTCGCCGGAATCGACACCGGGCGACTTCGCCGCTCTGCCGCTCCCCGAGTCGTACCGCGCGATCACCGTGCACAAGGACGAGGCGGAGCTGTTCGCCGGGCTCGAGAGCCGTGACAAGGACCCCCGCAAGTCCCTGCACCTGGACGAGGTGGCCGTGCCCGAGCTCGGCCCGGGCGAGGCCCTGGTGGCCGTCATGGCCTCCTCGGTCAACTACAACTCCGTGTGGACCTCGATCTTCGAGCCGGTGTCGACGTTCTCCTTCCTGGAGCGCTACGGCAGGCTCAGCGAGCTCACCAAGCGGCACGACCTGCCGTACCACGTCATCGGCTCCGACCTGGCGGGCGTCGTCCTGCGCACCGGACCGGGCGTCAACGCCTGGAAGCCCGGCGACGAGGTCGTCGCGCACTGCCTGTCCGTCGAGCTGGAGTCGTCCGACGGCCACAACGACACGATGCTCGACCCCGAGCAGCGCATCTGGGGCTTCGAGACCAACTTCGGCGGCCTCGCGGAGGTCGCCCTGGTCAAGTCCAACCAGCTGATGCCGAAGCCGGACCACCTGTCGTGGGAGGAGGCGGCGGCCCCCGGCCTCGTCAACTCCACCGCCTACCGGCAGCTGGTCTCCCGCAACGGCGCCGGCATGAAGCAGGGCGACAACGTCCTGATCTGGGGCGCCAGCGGCGGACTCGGCAGCTACGCCACGCAGTTCGCGCTGGCGGGCGGCGCCAACCCGATCTGTGTCGTGTCCTCGCCCCAGAAGGCGGAGATCTGCCGGGCCATGGGCGCCGAGGCGGTCATCGACCGCAACGCCGAGGGCTACAGGTTCTGGAAGGACGAGCGGACCCAGGACCCGAAGGAGTGGAAGCGCTTCGGCAAGCGCATCCGCGAGTTCACCGGCGGCGAGGACATCGACATCGTCTTCGAGCACCCGGGCCGCGAGACCTTCGGGGCCTCGGTCTACGTCACCCGCAAGGGCGGCACCATCACCACCTGCGCCTCGACCTCCGGCTACATGCACGAGTACGACAACCGCTACCTGTGGATGTCCCTGAAGCGGATCATCGGCTCGCACTTCGCCAACTACCGCGAGGCCTGGGAGGCCAACCGGCTGGTCGCGAAGGGCAAGATCCACCCGACGCTGTCGAAGGTCTACTCCCTGGAGGAGACCGGCCAGGCCGCCTACGACGTGCACCGCAACCTCCACCAGGGCAAGGTCGGCGTTCTCGCGCTGGCCCCCGAGGAGGGTCTGGGCGTGCGCGACGAGGAGAAGCGCGCCCAGCACATCGACGCCATCAACCGCTTCCGCAACATCTGAGACACCCGAGGTCATAGATGACTGAGCGTCAGAAGGACCGGCCGTGGCTCATGCGCACGTACGCCGGTCACTCCACGGCCGAGGCGTCCAACGAGCTGTACCGGCGCAACCTCGCCAAGGGCCAGACGGGTCTGTCGGTCGCGTTCGACCTGCCCACCCAGACCGGCTACGACTCCGACCACGTCCTCGCCCGCGGCGAGGTCGGCCGGGTCGGCGTGCCGGTGGCCCATCTCGGTGACATGCGCAGGCTGTTCCAGGACATCCCCCTGGACCAGATGAACACCTCGATGACGATCAACGCCACCGCCATGTGGCTGCTGGCGCTCTATCAGGTCGTCGCCGAGGAACAGGGCGTGGACATCACCCTGCTCCAGGGCACGACCCAGAACGACATCGTCAAGGAGTACCTGTCCCGGGGCACGCACGTGTTCCCGCCGGGGCCGAGCCTGCGCCTCACGACGGACATGATCGCGTACACGGTCTCCCACATCCCGAAGTGGAACCCGATCAACATCTGCAGCTACCACCTGCAGGAGGCGGGGGCCACGCCGGTCCAGGAGATCGCGTACGCGATGTCCACGGCGATCGCCGTGCTGGACGCCGTCCGCGACTCCGGACAGGTGCCGGCCGAGAAGTTCGGCGATGTCGTCGCCCGCATCTCCTTCTTCGTCAACGCGGGCGTCCGCTTCGTCGAGGAGATGTGCAAGATGCGCGCCTTCGGCCGCATCTGGGACCGGATCACCCGGGAGCGCTACGGCATCGAGAACGCCAAGCAGCGCCGCTTCCGCTACGGCGTCCAGGTCAACTCCCTGGGCCTGACGGAGGCGCAGCCGGAGAACAACGTCCAGCGGATCGTCCTCGAGATGCTCGCCGTGACGCTGTCGAAGGACGCACGCGCGCGTGCCGTGCAGCTCCCCGCCTGGAACGAGGCACTCGGCCTGCCCCGCCCCTGGGACCAGCAGTGGTCGCTGCGTATCCAGCAGGTCCTCGCCCTGGAGAGCGACCTGCTGGAGTACGAGGACATCTTCGAGGGCTCGCACGTCATCGAGGCCAAGGTCGTCGAGCTGGTCGAGGCGTCCTTCGCGGAGATCGAGCGGATCCAGGAGATGGGCGGCGCGATGGCCGCCGTCGAGTCCGGCTACCTCAAGTCGCAGCTCGTCTCCTCGCACGCCGAGCGCAGGGCCCGGATCGAGTCCGGGCAGGAGAAGATCATCGGCGTCAACGTCTTCGAGACGACCGAGCCCAACCCGCTCACCGCGGACCTCGACACGGCCATCCAGACGGTCGATCCGGCGGTCGAGGCCCGTGTCATCGCCTCCCTCCAGAACTGGCGCGACACGCGCTACCAGCCCCCCTTCAACCACCCGCGCCCGTGCAAGGCGCTGGAGAAGCTGAAGGAGGCCGCGAAGGGCACCGCCAACCTCATGGAGGCCACCCTGGAGTGCGCCCGCGCCGGGGTCACGACCGGCGAGTGGGCCGGGGCGCTGCGCGAGGTGTTCGGCGAGTTCCGCGCCCCGACGGGTGTGTCGTCGGCGCCGGTGGCGGTTCCGGCGGAGGAGGGCTCGGCCATGGCCGACGTCCGCCGCAAGGTCGACCGGACGGCCAAGGACATGGGCGTCGGCAAGCTCCGCTTCCTGGTCGGCAAGCCGGGCCTGGACGGGCACTCCAACGGCGCCGAGCAGATAGCGGTGCGGGCCCGGGACGCCGGCTTCGAGGTGGTCTACCAGGGCATCCGGCTGACGCCCGAGCAGATCGTGGACGCCTCGCTGGAGGAGGACGTGCACGCCGTGGGCCTGTCCATCCTCTCCGGCTCGCACGCCCAGCTGGTGCCCGACGTCCTCGAACGGCTGCGTGTGGCCGGTGCCACAGACATCCCGGTGATCGCCGGTGGCATCATCCCGAATGGAGACGCCGAACAGCTCAGGGCTGCCGGCGTGGCCGCGGTCTTCACCCCGAAGGACTTCGACATCACCGGAATCATCGGCCGCATCGTCGACGAGATCCGGAAAGCGAACAAGCTCGACCCCCTGGAGGTCCCCGCATGACCGTCAACCGTCTGCGTCCCCGCCGCTCGTGTCTCGCGGTCCCGGGCAGCAACCCCCGCTTCCTGGAGAAGGCGCAGGGCCTCCCGGCGGACCAGGTCTTCCTCGACCTGGAGGACGCGTGCGCGCCGCTCGCCAAGCCGGAGGCGCGGCACACCATCGTCAAGTTCCTCAACGAGGGCGACTGGACGGGCAAGACGCGGGTGGTCCGGGTCAACGACTGGACGACCGAGTGGACGTACCGCGACGTCGTGACGGTGGTCGAGGGGGCCGGCCCCAACCTCGACTGCATCATGCTGCCGAAGGTGCAGAGCGCCCAGCAGATCGTGGCGCTGGACCTGCTCCTGACCCAGATCGAGAAGACCATGGGCTTCGAGGTCGGCAAGATCGGCATCGAGGCGCAGATCGAGAACGCGCAGGGCCTCAACAACGTCAACGAGATCGCGCAGGCCTCGCCGCGCATCGAGACGATCATCTTCGGCCCGGCCGACTTCATGGCGTCGATCAACATGAAGTCGCTGGTCGTGGGCGAGCAGCCGCCCGGCTACCCGGCGGACGCCTACCACTACATCCTGATGAAGATCCTGATGGCCGCCCGCGCCAACGACCTCCAGGCGATCGACGGCCCCTACCTCCAGATCCGCAACGTCGACGGCTACCGCGAGGTCGCCGGACGCGCCGCCGCCCTCGGCTTCGACGGCAAGTGGGTGCTGCACCCGGGCCAGGTCGAGGCGTCCAACGAGATCTTCTCGCCGTCGCAGGAGGACTACGACCACGCCGAGCTGATCCTGGACGCGTACGACTACTACACGTCCGAGGCCGGCGGCAGGAAGGGCTCGGCGATGCTCGGCGACGAGATGATCGACGAGGCCAGCCGCAAGATGGCGCTGGTCATCTCCGGCAAGGGACGCGCCGCCGGCATGCAGCGCACCGGCAAGTTCGAGATCCCGGAGGCCTGACCATGCAGTTCGGACGCACCTACGAGGAGTTCGAGGTCGGGGCGACGTACAAGCACTGGCCCGGCAAGACGGTCACGGAGTACGACGACCACCTGTTCTGCCTCCTCACCATGAACCACCACCCGCTCCACATGGACACCAACTACGCGGAGAAGACGACCGACTTCGGCAAGAACGTCGTCGTGGGCAACTACATCTACTCCCTGCTGCTCGGCATGTCCGTGCCGGACGTCTCCGGCAAGGCGATCGCCAACCTGGAGATCGAGTCGCTCAAGCACGTGGCGCCGACCTTCCACGGCGACACGATCTACGGGCAGACGACCGTGCTCGACAAGTGGCCGTCGAAGTCGAAGAACGACCGCGGGATCGTCTACGTCGAGACCAAGGGCTACAAGCAGGACGGCACCGTGGTCTGCGTGTTCCGCCGCAAGGTGATGGTGCCGACCGAGACGTACATCAAGGAGCGCGGCGGCGAGCAGCCCGGCCGGCCCCAGCTCAAGGAGCAGGAGAAGTAGCCATGGCGCGACTCGCCCAGACCGCCGGTCTGACCGACATCCAGCAGGAGATCCTCTCCACCGTCCGCGACTTCGTGGACAAGGAGATCATCCCGGTCGCGACCGAGCTGGAGCACCGTGACGAGTACCCGCAAGCGATCGTCGACGGCCTCAAGGAGTTGGGCCTGTTCGGCCTGATGATCCCCGAGGAGTACGGCGGTCTGGGCGAGTCGCTCCTGACGTACGCCCTGTGCGTCGAGGAGATCGCCCGCGGCTGGATGTCGGTCTCCGGCATCATCAACACGCACTTCATCGTGGCGTACATGCTCAAGCAGCACGGCACGCAGGAGCAGAAGGACCACTATCTGCCGAGGATGGCCGCCGGTGACATCCGCGGCGCCTTCTCCATGTCGGAGCCGGCTCTCGGCTCGGACGTGTCGGCGATCACGTCGAAGGCGGTGAAGGACGGTGACGAGTACGTCCTCACCGGCCAGAAGATGTGGCTGACGAACGGCGGCACGTCGTCGCTGGTGGCCGTTCTGGTCCGAAGTGACGAAGGACACCCTGCGGGCACCGCGCCCCACAAGTCGATGACGACCTTCCTGATCGAGAAGGAGCCCGGCTTCGGTGAGGTCCGCCCCGGCCTGACGATCCCGGGCAAGATCGACAAGATGGGCTACAAGGGGGTCGACACCACCGAGCTGATCATGGATGGCCTGCGCCTTCCCGCCGATCGGGTGCTCGGCGGGGTCACCGGCCGAGGTTTTTACCAAATGATGGACGGGGTCGAGGTGGGCCGCGTCAATGTAGCGGCGCGTGGCTGCGGCGTCGCCCAGCGTGCCTTCGAGCTGGGCGTCTCGTACGCCCAGCAGCGCCACACCTTCGGCAAGCCGATCGCCCAGCACCAGGCGATCCAGTTCAAGCTCGCCGAGATGGCTACCAAGGTCGAGGCCGCCCATGCCATGATGGTGAACGCCGCACGCAAAAAGGACTCCGGGGAACGAAACGACCTTGAGGCAGGGATGGCGAAGTACCTCGCCTCCGAGTACTGCAAGGAGGTCGTGGAGGATGCCTTCCGGATCCACGGAGGCTACGGCTTCTCCAAGGAGTACGAGATCGAGCGCCTCTACCGTGAGGCGCCGATGCTGCTGATCGGCGAAGGCACCGCAGAAATCCAGAAAATGATCATCGGGCGCAGGTTGCTCGAGGAGTATCGGTTCCAGGGCTGATTGTCCGGGTTGGGGGTGTTTTCTTCGAGAAGAAGATCACACCCCGTCAACTTCCCCCTGCCGTCGACTCGGCTTCCTTGCTTACCCAGTTGTGGCCCCGAACCGCTACGATCGCGGAAAGCCGCCGTCCCCCCGTCGAAGCGCGGCATCATCCGCTACGAAGGTCATCCATGCCCCACAGCCAAACCTCTGCACACCGCGACAGCCTGGTAGGCGCACGCCTCGCGCGCGGAGCATCGCCGTGGCTCCTGCCGACCGTCGCCACCGCAGCCGTCAGCCTGCTGCGCGCCCGCCGCTCGGGTGCCGCCAAGGCCGTCGCCGTGCCCGCCACCGCTCTCGCGGCGGGCATGCTGTGGTTCTTCCGCGACCCCGAGCGCGAGATCGCCTCGGGCCGGGTCATCTCCCCCGCCGACGGTGTGGTGCAGAGCATCATGCCGTGGAAGGACGGGCGTACCCGGGTCGCGATCTTCATGAGCCCGCTCAACGTCCACGTCAACCGCGCGCCGCTGGCCGGCACCGTGACGTCGGTCGAGCACATCCCGGGCGGGTTCGTACCGGCGTTCAACAAGGAGAGCGAGAACAACGAGCGCGTCGTCTGGCACTTCGACACCGAGCTCGGTGACATCGAGATGATCCAGATCGCCGGTGCCGTCGCCCGCCGCATCGTCCCCTACCTCCCCGAGGGCACGAAGGTCGAGCAGGGCGAGCGGATCGGCCTGATCCGCTTCGGTTCACGTGTCGACATCTACCTCCCCGAGGGCGTGGACGTCGCGGTCGAGGTGGGGCAGAAGACCGTGGCAGGGGTGACTCGCATTGACCGTGATTGACCCGGAGACCCAGGCGGGCTGGGTGCCCGAGGCGGACGAGGTGGACGACGAGGAGGAGATGCCCCTCTCTCTCCGTCTGTCGATAGCGGACACCCTCACCCTCGGCAACGCAACGTGCGGATTCATGGCGGTGTACTTCACCACCACGGGCATCCTGATCCCGCACCTCACCGGCAGCCAGGAATCCGGCATGGCCCGCCACAGCGCGGCCACGGCGGTCATCCTGATGCTGTGCGCGGCGGTCTTCGACCTGTTCGACGGCCTGGTCGCACGCAAGCTCCGTTCCTCCCCGATGGGCGCGGAACTGGACAACCTCTCGGACCTGATCAGCTTCGGTCTGGCCCCGGCGTACTTCGTCCTGGTCTACGGCATGGTCGCCGACGACGCCCACCAGCGGGTGGCGGCGGTCGGCGCGATCGTGGTGCTGCTCGCGGTGGTGCTGAGGCTCGCGAGATTCTCGTGCGTCACCGTCAAGGACGGCACCTTCCAGGGCATGCCGTCGCCGTTCGGCGCGCTGACGGTCGTCTCGATCGTGCTCCTCGAGCTGCCGTTCGTCGCCACGCTCATGGCGATCATCGGCACCGCGTGGCTGATGGTGAGCCGGGTCGAGTACCCGAAGCCGCGGGGCCGCCTCGCCGGCGCGATGCTCTCCTGGATCGTGCTGTCGATGGGCCTGCTGGCGGCCTGGGCGTTCGACGCCCCGAGCGGTCAGCTCCTGCTCCAGACCGGCTGTGCGCTGCAGCTGGTCATGGGCGCGGTCATCCCGCTGTTCGCCACGGCCCGCCGGGTGAACAACTTCCGCGGCAACCGCCGCGAGGCGCGGGCGGCACAGCTGCCCTGACCTCCGTTCCACCGCTCGACGGGTGCGGCCCGGACCTCGAAGGTCCGGGCCGCACCCGTTTCGCGCTCAAGGACGTCCGTCGTGTGCCCTTGCCCCGTCAACTACCCGCGATCCGCGCGCGGTTGCAGAGCGTGAGGAAGAAGAGGACGGTAGAAGGAGGGGGGATTGTACGAGAATCACCCTCTTTGCACCCTTCGGGAGATGGCCATGGCCTCACTCGTCCTCAAGGAACATCTGGTACCGCACACCTCGAAGATCCCCGCGAACTACGGAGACCCGGTGCTGCTCGCCGTCAGGGAGTACGACGGCACCCACGGCAGCAACCCGCACAAGCCGGTCCTCATGCTGCACGGCAGAAGCGTCCCGGCACTGGCCGGTTTCGACCTGGCGCCGGTGCCCGACGGGCACGCCACCCGGTACAGCTGGGCCCAGGAACTCGCGCAGGACGGTTACGACGTCTTCGTCATGGATCTCCAGGGCTCCGGGCGGTCGACACGCCCGAAGGTGATGGACGAGCCGTGCAACGCCAACCCGACGCAGCAGCAGGCCGTCCTCGTCCGCAACCCGCTTCCGGAACCCTGCTCGGGCCTGCCCCCGTACCCGCACGAGCTGGGCAATTCGGAGAGCGAGGCGGCAGAGCTCGAAGCGGTGGTCAAGTACATCAGGGCCGTGCCCGGCCTGGACAAGCCGATCCGTTTCGTCGGCTGGTCCGCGGCCGCGCTCGTCATGGGCCCCTACACACTCCGCCACCCCGGGGACGTCGAGAGCCTGTTCCTGCTCGCCCCGGTGTTCCCGCCGAAGGGGCGGTGGTCGGGTAACCTCGCCGACCCCTTCGGGCGCCCGTCCGGTGTGTCGACGCTGCCCGTGTCCACTCCGCCCAACCTGTTCGGCTTCCCGATGCACGTCGCCGGCAAGACCGGGTTCAAGGCGTCGCTGGCGAGCACCCCCGCCCTGTGGGAGCCCGGCATCGAGGAGCGTGCGTGGGACGCCTGCGTGCAGGACGACCCCCTCGCCGGCAAGTGGGGACCCGAGGAGGCGCCGGGCGTGTACGAGGGTGTCCTGCGGTACCGGAACACGTACTCGTGGGGCTGGAACAGCCAGACCGCGGTGTACGAGAACCCGGCCGGCACGCGGGTGCTCGGCAAGAGGGTCCCCGTACTCATCGCCTACGGGGAGCTGGACCGGACGGCGAACAGCCCCGCGACGTTCCCGGACATCCTGCGCTTCTCCGTGCCGGCCCTCTACGAGGCCGTCAAGGGACCGAAGACGCTGATGTTCTGCCTCGCCGGCGCGGGTCACTCCCTGGTCTGGGAGACCACCGCGAAGACCATCCACCACTTCTCGAAGCAGTGGTTCAAGCACGGCAAGGTGGAGGGCCTCACCAACGGCAGCTACTTCAGGGAGAGCGACGGCGAACTGATCCCCCTGTCGTAGCCCCCGCTCAGCTCAGGAAGTCGCGGCCGATCTGTTCCGCCACCCGCTCCAGGATCGGCCCGGCGTCCGAGATGCACCTGGCGATGTCCGGCTCGGCATCCGTCAGCGGATACGCGCGGCGGATGCCGGCCCGGCCCAGCGCCGCCGGCGGCAGCGCGAGGCGGCCGCAGACGGCGACGACCTCCTTGCCGGCCGCCCGGGCGGCCGCGGCGACGCCCGCCGGGGCCTTGCCGTGCAGGGTCTGCTCGTCCAGCGAGCCCTCACCGGTGATCACCAGCTCGGCCCGCTCGAGCGCCGTCGCGAAGCCCAGCACGTCGAGCATGACGTCGATGCCGGCGCGGAACCGGGCGCCGATGAGCAGCGCCCCGTAGCCGATGCCGCCCGCGGCGCCCGCGCCCGGCGCGGCGGCGTACTGCGCCGCCATCGAACCGAGCTCCGCCTCCAGCACCTCCGCGTATCGCGTGAGCGCCGCGTCCAGCGCCTCGACGTCGTCCGGTGAGGCGCCCTTCTGCGGGCCGTACACGGCCGGTGCGCCCTTGGGGCCGGTCAGCGGGTTGTCGACGTCGCTCGCCAGGACCAGTTCCACGGAGGCCAGCCGGGGATCCAGCTCCGACAGGTCGGCGCGGGCCAGCTCCGCGAGGCCGCCGCCGCCCGGGGCCACCGGCTCGCCGTCCGCGTCGAGGAACCGCGCGCCGAGCGCGGACAGCATGCCCGCGCCACCGTCCGTGGTGGCGCTGCCGCCGACCCCGAAGACGATCGTCCGCACACCCGCGTCCAGCGCGGCCCGCAGCAGCTCGCCCGAGCCGTACGTCGACGCCGTGAGGGGGGCGAAGACACCGGCCGGGAGCCGCTGAAGGCCGCTCGCCTCCGCCATCTCCACGACCGCGGTGTCGCCGCGTACCGCGAACGCGGCGGTCACCTCCTGCCCGAGCGGCCCGGCGACCCGTACCTCCCGGCGTTCGAAGCCGGCCGCGACCGCCGCGGCGACGGTCCCGTCACCGCCGTCGGCGACGGGCAGGGCCTCCACCTCGATGTCCGCCACGACCCGGCGCAGCCCCGCCGTCACCCGCTCGGCGACCTCCACGGCCGTCAGCGAGCCCTTGAACTTGTCCGCGGCCACGAGCACCCGTCGGGTGCCCCGCGCTGGAGCGTCCGTCACCTTGCCATCCCCTTGCTCTCCGGGCCCCACGCACATCGGGGCCAGTCGCGCCGCTGCGACCTTAACCGGAAGGCGCACCCGCCGTCATGCGGTGCCCGGACCCTGGAACAACCCTGAGCGGCGCCTGTGGAGCCGTCGTAACCCTCGCGGGTCTCCCCGCAATCGGGTAGACCGGACCCATGACCCCTGTGGGCGGCGAGCCGGAGCTCGCCGACCGCGTCCTCGGGGGCTGGCTGGGCCGGATCGCGGGCAACATGCTCGGCAAACCGGTCGAGCAGGGCGACCTGTGGACGCGCGAGCGCATCGACCGCTATCTGCGGCGGGCCGCCGCCCTGCCGCTGACCGACTACCTGCCCGAGCCGGCCACCGAGGAGGACGGACTGCGGCTGCGCCCGGAGTGGCGGGAGTGTGTGCGCGGCCGCATCCACGGCAGCTGCCGCGACGACGACGTCGACTACGCGATCCTCGGTCTCGACCTCCTGGAGACCCACGGCTTCGGCTTCAGTACCGAGCAGGTAGGCGACCTGTGGCTGCTGCGGCTGCCGTACCTCCAGACGTTCACCGCCGAGCGGGCCGCCTACCGCAACCTCACGGCCGGGCTGAAGCCGCCGCTGACGGCGACGTACGACAACCCGTACCAGGAGTGGATCGGCGCCCTGATCCGCGCCGACATCTACGGCTGGACCTGTCCGGGCCTCCCCCGCCGCGCGGCCTCCCTGGCCCGCCGGGACGCGGTGCTCTCGCACACCGGCAACGGCGTGTACGGCGCGATGTTCGCGGCGGCGCTGATCTCGGCGGCGTTCACCGCGCCGACGGTGCGCCACGCGCTGGACGAGGCGCTGGCCGTCGTCCCGCCGAGCAGTCGGCTCGCCCGGACCGTGCGCCGGGTCGCCTCCCTCCACGAGACCCGCATGACCTGGGAGGACACGCTGGCCACGGTGACCGAGGAGACGGCGGGCCTGGGCTGGATCCACACCGTCCCGAACGCCGCCGTCCTCACCGCAGGACTGCTCTACGGCGACGGCGACTTCACCCGGACCGTCACGCTCACCGTGCGCGGCGGCCTGGACACCGACTCCAACGGCGCCACGGCCGGTTCGGTGGCCGGTGTCCTGACCGGCGCCTCGGCGATCCCGCCCCGGTGGACGGAGCCGCTGGAGGACACCGTGCGCAGCGCGGTGTTCGGCTTCGACGGCGCGCGCATCAGCGAGCTGGCGCGGCGGACGCTGCGGCTGGTCGGGGCACAGGACCGCCCGGCGGAGAGCTGAGCCGGTGCGCGGCGCGCCGCCCGCCGGCCGCCCGTACGCTTTCCGGATGAGCATCCCCGGCACGCCCGACTTCGCGGCGTACATCGCCTCCCTGCCCCGTGTCCTGGCCGGCGCCGCCGCGATCTTCCGTGACGCCGAGGGCCGGGTCCTGCTCGTCGAGCCCAACTACCGTGCGGGCTGGGCACTGCCGGGCGGCACGATCGAGTCCGACGCCGGCGAGAGCCCGCGGCGGGCCGCGCGCCGCGAGACGCTCGAGGAGATCGGTCTCGACCGCGAGCTCGGCCGGCTGCTCGCGGTGGACTGGGTGCTCGGCCCGGACCGGCCGCCGCTGACGGCGTACGTGTACGACGGCGGGGTCCTCGACGAGGACGACTTCAAGGCGATCCGCCTCCAGGAGGCGGAGTTGCTGTCCTGGCGGCTGGTCCCACGCGCGGAGCTCACCGGGCATCTGCCGGGCTCGCTGGGGCACCGGGTCCTGGCCGCCCTGGACGCGCTCGGGGACGGCTCGACCGCGGAACTGGAGAACGGCCGCCCCGCCCGCTGACCCCCGGCCCCCCGGCCCGGCCCGCTCAGCCCTCGACGTCGCGCGGCTTGGCGTCGACCTCGCGCAGGGCCTCGTCCCGGACGGCGGTCCGGGCCTCGGTGCGATGGCCGCGCTCGATGTAGTCGCGCACGACCAGTTCGACGGCGTCCTGGGGGCTGCCCACACCGGTGAGCACCATGACTTCGACGACGAGTCCGGCGTCGAGCGAGACAGTGACCTTGGCCATGCCGGGACGGTAACACCGGCCGGGGCGCCGCGATATACGCTCGCGACCCCCGTCCCCCCGGCCTGCCCTCGAACACATGAGCAAGCCCCTCGTCGCCATCCTCAGCGGGGCCGGTGTCTCCACGGACTCCAGGATCCCGTCAATGCATCTCCCGGATCAGGGACCGCTGCGCCAGTGTCATGGCTGCCGGCTACGTGATGGCGGCCACCGATTTCGAGGTGCTGGACCGTGGGCCGGAGGCGGTCCCGGAACGAGTCCTGCCGCCGTTCGCGTTGGTGGACGCGTTGCCGCCGGCGGCCATCGAACAGGCCCGGTTCCGGGAACAGCACGTGGTGGACGTGCTCACCGGGCTGCCCTCGGACGCTGCCGAGGGCACGGCTCCTCGGCAGGACAACTCTCACTTCGCCCGAACCTGACGAAACGGGCGCAATGACGGCGTCAGGTCCGCGAACGAAGTCGGCCACGCGACGTCGTCGATCGCGAGCCACGGCGCAGTGGCTACGACGGTGGGC
>NZ_JBEOVB010000024.1:0-134579 GCF_040295245.1 Streptomyces sp. NPDC002884
ACGCCCGGTTACATTCCGAACCCGGAAGCTAAGCCTCACAGCGCCGATGGTACTGCAGGGGGGACCCTGTGGGAGAGTAGGACACCGCCGAACAATCATTCAAAGGGTTGGTCCCTGAACTTAGGTTCAGGGACCAACCCTTTTTTGTTTTCGGCCACTTGAAGTTCATGTTCCGCCTTCAGCATCCACGGCATGGGTACTGCTGCAATGCTCAGGGCCGCAGGCGTCGGAATCGGTGACGAGGTCATCGTGCCGGCCTTCGGGAATGTGGAAGTCGCCGGAGCGGTCGCCCTCGCGGGTGCGCTTCCGGTGTTCGCCGATGTCGACCCGGTGACGTACTGCCTGGACCCGGCCGCTGTCGGAGCGGTCGTGACCGCGCGCACCGCGGCCGTCGTTGTCGTGCACCGCTTCGGCCGGCCGGCGGATGTGGGGCGGTTGCACGGTGTGGGGCAGCGGCACGGGCTGCTGGTGCTGGAACAGGGCGAGTCCGAGGCGCCGTACGACGAGATCGCGCAGCGTCGGGAGCGGGCGGCCTACCTGGACGGGCGGTTGCGCGGGGTGCGGATGCCGGACGGCGGGGACGGACACACGTATCAGCAGTACGTCGTACGGGTGCCGGGGAACGGTCGGCCCGACCGGGACGCCTTCGCGCGGGCCTTGCGGGGAAAGGGAGTCGACTGCCGGGTGCCGGTGAAGACTCCGGTGCACCGGCTGCCCGAGTTCCGGCGGTGTGTGTCCCTCCCGGAGACCGAGCGCGCGGCGGACGAGACCCTGGCGCTGCCGGTGGACGCCTCGTTGACGAAGCGGGACATGCAGCGGATCGTGTCCGCGTGCAACGCGCTCGGCGGACTGCTTCAACCCGCCTTCTGAACGAGTTTGGGAACACCGGCCAGTTCGGGGTACGATCTGTTCTGTCGCCGCGAGGGAAACCTCGAAAAGCGACCGGCCCTCTTAGCTCAGTCGGTAGAGCGTCTCCATGGTAAGGAGAAGGTCAACGGTTCGATTCCGTTAGAGGGCTCCACAAAGAAGGCCCCCACCCATTTGGGTGGGGGCCTTCTTCATGTCCTGCGTACTCTTTTCTCACGCCACTCGCATCGCCAGGATCGCCATGTCGTCGGACGGGGCGTCGGACGCGAAGCGTTCCACCGCGCGCATGATGCGGGCCGCGACCGCTCCGGCGGTGAGCCCCGTGCACGTGGTGAGGACATCGGCGAGGCCGTCGTCGCCCAGCATGCGGGTGCCCTCGCGGCGTTCGGTGACGCCGTCCGTGACGCAGAGCAGGACGTCGCCCGGATCGAGGATGACCGTCTGCTCGTAGAGCTCCAGATCCTCCATGACGCCCAGCAGCGGCTGGGGCTCGGCGGCCGCCTCGACCGTGCCGTCCTGGCGCAGGCGCAGGGGGAGCGGGTGGCCGGCGCAGACCACCTTCAGCTCGGCGCTGCCGTCCTCGTGCGGGCGCATCTCGCCGTAGAGGAGGGTCAGGAAGCGGCTGCGGGCGCCCTCGTCGAGGATGGCGGAGTTGAGACGCTCCAGGACGGCCGGGCCGCTCAGACCCTCCCTGGCCAGGAGCCGCAGAGCGTGCCGGGCCAGTCCCGTCACCGCCGCCGCGTTCGGTCCCGTGCCGCAGACGTCGCCGATGGCGAAGCCGTAGACGCCGTCGCTGATGGGGAAGACGTCGTAGAAGTCACCGCCGACTTCGTTGCCCTCGCCGGCCGCGCGGTAGATGACCTCGACCTCGACGCCGTCGATCTTGGGGGTCTCCGGGGGCAGCAGGCTGCGCTGGAGGGCCTGGCTGATGGCCGTGCGCTCCGAGTAGAGGCGGGCGTTGTCGAGGGCGAGGGCCGCTCGGCGGCTCAAGTCCTCTGCCAGTTCCAGGATTTCCTGGCGGAAGTGTTCGTCGGTGGGCTTGCCGAGGGTCAGCATGCCGATGACGCGGTTGCGTGCGACCAGGGGGAGGACGACCGTCTCGCCGCCCACCGCCGAGGCGGTGGCGAGCGTGGGGCCGATGCCGGACGCCACCTGGTGGTTCGGGCCGCCGGTCAGGCCGAGGCTGCGCATGGAGCTGCGCAGGGCCGCGTCGTGCGCGGCGGCGGCCGGGGCCGCCCAGACGCGGGCGCCCGGGGTGGGGACCGGATCGGGCGGTGCGATCTTCGAGAGCAACGACTTGATGCCGTCGATGAGTTCCTCGTCCTCGTGCAGGACGTACGACAGGTAGGGGTCGGAGGCCTGGTCGGCGATCGTGTAGACCGCGCACCAGGTGGCCAGGGTCGGAACCGTCATCTGCGCCATCAGAGCCAGGGTCTGATCGCGGTCCAGGGTGCCCGCGAGGAGGTCGGAGGCCTCGACGAGGAAGCTCAGGGAGCCTCGGCGCAGGCGTTCCAGCTCGCCGAGGCGGGCCGACTCCACGGCCAGGGCGATGCGGTCGGCCGCGAACTGCAGGCGCAGCGCTTCCTCGTTGGAGTAGCGGCCGGCGCCCTCCGCCGCCACGCCGAGGGAGCCCGTGAGGCGGCCCTCGACCTTGAGCGGGACGGTGACGACGGAGCGCATGCCCGTGCCGTTCAGCAGGGGTACGGCGCCGGGGACGGCCAGGAGGTCCTCGTGGACGGCCGGCATGCGGGCCGAGCCGTAGCGGCCGGGGCCCGCCTCGACGGGCACGCGCGCGAAGCGCTGGCGGGCGGAGGGCAGGCCCGTGGAGGCGCGGACCTCCAGCTCCGTCTCGTCGTCGGTCGCCAGGAGGAGGAAGGCGGAGTCGCCGTCGAGCATGTCGCGGGCGCGCTCCACCGTGCGCTGGAGGAGGCCGTCCAGGTCGTCCGGGGCCGGGGAGCCGATGAACACCTCGAAGGGGTCGGCGTTCTGGCCGTCCGAGGCGGTGGCCTGGTCGGAGGCCGGGCCGCGCGACGGGGTCTGGAGGACCGCGCGTTCGTGGTCGCGGACGAGCAGACAGACCGTGGAGGGTTCGCCGTCGGTGTCGCGGACGCGGAGGTGGGAGGCGTACACGGGTGTGACACGGCCGTTGGCGCCGCGGATGCCGTAGCTGCCCTCCCAGCGGGAGAGCTGGAGGGCCTCGACGATGCCGGTGCTCGTGCCGGGCGTGTGCGGCCAGGCGGCGAGGTCGGTGAGGGGTTTGCCGGTGACCTGGTCCGCCGGGTAGCCGAAGAGTTCCTCGGCGTCCTCGTTCCACGCCGAGATGGCGCCGGCACGGTCGATCTGGACGACGGCCACGCGCACCCGGCTGTCGGCGAGCGGGAGGAGGTCGGCCGGGAGGGAGGGGCCGGCGGTGCGGGTGCCGACCGGGCGGTCGGGGAGGTCGAGCTGGAACCAGACCTGCTTGTGGGTGGGGGTGTACTCGACGCCCCAGCGGCCGGCGATGGCCGCGCACAGCTGGAGGCCACGGCCGCCCTCGCGGTCCGGGCTGCCCATGGTGGCGAGCGAGCCCTGGAGGGGAATCTCACGTTCCGGGTACCGGTCGGACACCTCGATGCGTACGCCGTCGGCGCTGCGCAGACACAGGACGTCGGCGTGGGTGCCCGCGTGGACGACCGCGTTGGTGACCAGTTCGCTGGTGAGGACCACGGCGTCGTCGATGATGTCGGCGAAGCCCCAGCCCTGGAGGGTGTCGCGGACGAAGGAGCGGGCGGTCGCCACCGATCTCCCGACGGGCTCGAAACTGGCAGCCGCGCGCGCGGTGATCACTGAACTCCTCGGCCGGTCGTCGACGTGCAGGGCTCCCTGGCCGGTCAGGTCGCCTCGCTGGTGGGGCGGGCGCGTGCCGGTGGGCCGGGGGTCCGGGGTCTGTCCCCCCGGGATCAGTCCGGTGGTCATGTGTGCGGCCGCCCCTCCGATGCCCGCTCGTGCTCGTGCCACCGCCCAGGCCGGTCGGACCGGCGTGGCTGGACAGCCGTATGCAAGGTTACTTACCTTCCCGGCCCCTACGGATGCCGGTCGTCAGTGTTTCCGCCCGAGGGTGTGCGGACGATGTGCGAAGCTGCCGAACTGTTATGGCCTGGTTCGGCAAGGGTGAAACACTGGGCAGGCTTCTTGTGAAGGTCCGGGCAGACTGGGTGTCTTCTGAGCACAGGGGGCAGCAGCCCCCCGGGTCCGCCTGATTTCATCGGGCGGGAAACCGAGTGGCAACAGGTACGGCGAGCAGCAGTACCCAGGCACAGCGGTAACGGTCGACCCCTGCGGGAGGGACAAGTGGAGTCTGGCGCAGCGACGCGGGGCACTAAGACGCGCGCGAAAGGCGGACAGTCTCTGAGCAGGCCACGGACACCTGGCGGCGGGACGACCGTCGTGGACACGGCGGCCCTGAACCGGCTGCTGGGGGCCCTCGGCTCCATGCGGGACGGTAATTTCCGCAAGCGGCTCACGGTGTCCGGCGACGGCGTGATGTCGGAGATCGCGGCCGTGTTCAACGAGGTCGCGGACCGGAACCTGCATCTCACGGGTGAGCTGTCGCGGGTGCGGCGCATGGTGGGACGTGAGGGAAAGCTCACCGAGCGGCTCGAGACGGGCGCCTGTGAGGGGTCCTGGGCGACGGCCGTCGACAACTCGAACGCGCTGGTCGACGACCTCGTACGGCCTGTTTCCGAGGTCGGGCGGGTGCTGTCGGCGGTCGCCGAGGGTGATCTGTCGCCGCGGATGGAACTCAGGACGCAGACGCCGGAGGGGACCGGGCATCCGCTGCGCGGTGAGTTCCTGAAGGTCGGGCGGACGGTCAACAACCTCGTCGACCAGCTCTCCACGTTCACCGACGAGGTCACGCGGGTGGCCAGCGAGGTGGGGACCGAGGGCAAGCTGGGCGGCCAGGCCCAGGTGCGCGGTATGTCCGGTTCGTGGAAGGACCTCACCGAGTCCGTCAACACGATGGCGTACCGGCTGACGGCGCAGGTGCGGGACATCGCGCTGGTGACGACGGCCGTGGCCAAGGGTGATCTGTCCCGGAAGGTGACGGTTCACGTCGAGGGCGAGATGCTCGAGCTGAAGAACACCGTCAACACGATGGTGGACCAGCTCTCCGGGTTCTCGGTCGAGGTGACCAGGGTCGCCCGCGAGGTGGGCACCGAGGGCATCCTCGGCGGCCAGGCGCAGGTGTCCGGCGTGGACGGCGTGTGGAAAGAGCTCACCGATTCGGTGAACACCATGGCCGGGAACCTGACGGCCCAGGTGCGCGGGATCGCGGAGGTGACGACGGCGGTCGCCAACGGTGACCTGTCGCAGAAGGTGACGGTGTCGGCGCGCGGTGAGGTCGCCCAGCTCGCGGACACGATCAACCAGATGACCGAGACGCTGCGGACCTTCGCCGACGAGGTCACGCGCGTGGCCAACGAGGTGGGGGCCGCGGGTCAGCTGGGCGGCCAGGCGAACGTGCCGGGCGCGGCGGGTACCTGGAAGGACCTGACGGACTCCGTCAACACCGTCTTCCGGAACCTGACCACGCAGGTGCGGGACATCGCGGCCGTGACGACGGCCGTGGCCAGCGGAGATCTGTCGCAGAAGGTCACGGTGGACGTGGCCGGCGAGATGCTGGAACTGAAGAACACCGTCAACGGGATGGTCGACCAGCTGTCGGCCTTCGGCGCCGAGGTGACCCGCGTGGCGCGGGAGATCGGCGTCGAGGGTGAGCTGGGCGGCCAGGCTCAGGTGTCGGGCGCGGCCGGGACGTGGAAGGACCTGACGGACTCCGTCAACACGGCGTTCCGGAATCTCACCGGACAGGTGAGGAACATCGCGCAGGTCACCACGGCCGTGGCCAACGGTGACCTGTCGCAGAAGGTCACCGTGGACGTCTCCGGCGAGATGGCCCAGCTGAAGAACACCGTGAACACGATGGTGGACCAGCTGTCGTCGTTCGCCGATCAGGTGACCCGGATGGCCCGGGACGTGGGCACCGAGGGCCGGCTGGGCGGGCAGGCCCGGGTGGACGGGGTGTCGGGCACCTGGAAGGAGTTGACGGACTCCGTCAACTCGATGGCCGGGAACCTGACCTCGCAGGTGCGCAACATCGCGCAGGTGACGACGGCCGTGGCCCGTGGTGACCTGTCGCAGAAGATCGACGTCGACGCGCGCGGGGAGATCCTCGAGCTGAAGAACACCATCAACACGATGGTCGACCAGCTCTCCGCCTTCGCCGACCAGGTGACCCGGGTGGCCCGGGACGTGGGTACCGAGGGCAGGCTGGGCGGTCAGGCGCAGGTGCCCGGCGTGGCCGGTGTGTGGCGGGACCTGACGGACTCGGTGAACGGCATGGCCGGGAACCTCACCGCCCAGGTGCGCAACATCGCCCAGGTGGCCACGGCGGTGGCCCGCGGTGACCTGTCGCAGAAGATCACCGTGGACGCGCGCGGGGAGATCCTCGAGCTGAAGAACACCCTGAACACGATGGTCGACCAGCTGTCGTCGTTCGCCCAGGAGGTCACGCGTGTGGCCCGTGAGGTGGGTACGGAGGGGCAGCTCGGCGGACAGGCCGAGGTGCAGGGTGTCTCCGGCACCTGGAAGGACCTCACGCAGTCCGTGAACTTCATGGCGAACAACCTGACGATCCAGGTGCGTCAGATCGCCGAGGTCACGACCGCGGTCGCCAAGGGCGACCTGTCGAAGAAGATCACGGTCGACGCCAAGGGCGAGATCCTGGAGCTCGTCACCACCGTGAACACGATGGTGGACCAGCTGTCGTCGTTCGCCGAGCAGGTGACCCGGGTGGCCCGCGAGGTGGGCACCGAGGGCATCCTGGGCGGTCAGGCGCACGTGCCGGGTGTCACGGGCATCTGGAAGGACCTCAGCGGCAACGTCAACCTGATGGCCAAGAACCTGACCATGCAGGTGCGCAACATCTCCCAGGTCGCGGCGGCCGTCGCCAACGGCGACCTGACGCGGCAGGTGACGATCGAGGCGCGCGGCGAGGTGCAGCAGCTCGCCGACACCTTCAACACCATGGTGAAGACGCTGAGCTCGTTCGCCGAGCAGGTCACCAAGGTGGCCCGTGAGGTGGGCACGGACGGCATCCTGGGCGGTCAGGCGCATGTGCCGGGTGTGGCGGGCACGTGGAAGGACCTCACCGACTCGGTGAACGGCATGGCGTCCAACCTGACCGGTCAGGTGCGCAACATCGCCATGGTCACGACGGCCATCGCCAAGGGTGACCTGACGAAGAAGATCGACATCGACGCGCGCGGGGAGATCCTCGAGCTGAAGACGACCATCAACACGATGGTCGACCAGCTGTCGTCGTTCGCCGAGGAGGTCACCCGGGTCGCCCGTGAGGTGGGTACCGAGGGGCAGCTGGGCGGTCAGGCACGCGTGCGTGACGTCGACGGCACCTGGCGCGACCTGACCGAGTCCGTGAACGAGATGGCCGGGAACCTGACCCGGCAGGTGCGTGCCATCGCGCGCGTGGCGACCGCGGTGACCCGTGGTGACCTGAACCTGAAGATCGACGTGGACGCGTCCGGGGAGATCCAGGAACTCCAGGACTACATCAACAAGATGATCGCCAACCTGCGCGACACCACGATCGCCAACAAGGAGCAGGACTGGCTCAAGGGCAACCTCGCGCGCGTGTCCGCCCTGATGCAGGGCCGGCGCGACCTCCAGGACGTGGCCTCGCTGATCATGAGCGAGCTGCCGCCCCTGGTGGCCGCGCAGCACGGCGCCTTCTTCCTGGCGATGCCGCCGGCCGAGGGCGGCGCGGATCTGTACGAGCTGCGCATGCTGGGCTCGTACGGCTACTCGATGGGCTCCATGCCGACGTCGTTCCGGCCCGGTGAGGCACTGGTCGGGACGGCGGCGGAGGAGAAGCGGACGATTCTCGTCGCGAACGCCCCGACCGGCTATCTGAAGATCTCCTCGGGGCTCGGCGAGGCGCCGCCCGCGCAGGTGATCGTGTTGCCGGTGCTGTTCGAGGGCCAGGTGCTCGGCGTGATCGAGCTGGCGTCGTTCACGCCGTTCACGCAGATCCAGAAGGACTTCCTGAACCAGCTCGCCGAGATGATCGCGACCAGCGTCAACACGATCTCCGTCAACACCAAGACGGAGCAGCTGCTGAAGCAGTCGCAGGAGCTGACCGAGCAACTGCGGGAGCGGTCGGCCGAGTTGGAGCAGCGGCAGAAGGCCCTTCAGGCGTCCAACGCCGAACTGGAGGAGAAGGCCGAGCTGCTGGCCCAGCAGAACCGCGACATCGAGGTGAAGAACACCGAGATCGAGGAGGCGCGGCAGGTCCTGGAGGAGCGTGCCGAGCAACTCGCGGTGTCGATGCGGTACAAGAGCGAGTTCCTCGCCAACATGTCGCACGAACTGCGCACACCGCTGAACTCGCTGCTGATCCTGGCCAAGTTGCTCGCCGACAACGCGGACACCAACCTGACGCCGAAGCAGGTCGAGTTCGCCGAGACGATCCACGGCGCCGGGTCCGACCTGCTCCAGCTGATCAACGACATCCTCGACCTGTCGAAGGTCGAGGCGGGCAAGATGGACGTCTCGCCGACGCGGATCGCGCTCGTCCAGCTGGTCGACTACGTGGAGGCCACATTCCGCCCGCTGACCGCGGAGAAGGGCCTCGACCTGTCCGTGCGGGTGTCGCCGGAGCTGCCGGCCACGCTGCACACCGACGAGCAGCGGCTGCTCCAGGTGTTGCGCAACCTGCTGTCCAACGCGGTGAAGTTCACCGACTCCGGGTCGGTCGAGCTGGTCATCCGGCCGGCCGGGGCGGAGGTGCCGGTGGCGATCCGTGAGCAGTTGCTGGAAGCCGGTTCGCTGACCGACGCGGACGCTCCGCTGATCGCGTTCTCGGTGACCGACACCGGTATCGGGATCGCGGCGAGCAAGATGCGGGTGATCTTCGAGGCGTTCAAGCAGGCGGACGGCACCACCAGCCGTAAGTACGGCGGTACCGGCCTCGGGCTGTCGATCTCGCGGGAGATCGCGCAGTTGCTCGGCGGTGAGATCCACGCGCAGAGCGAGACGGGCCGTGGCTCGACGTTCACGCTGTATCTGCCGCTGCATCCGAGCGAGCTGCCGCCGCAGGGCTACCAGCAGGTCGTGCCCGCCCTGGAGGCCGGTGACCTGGTGGCCTCGGAGAACGGGGCGCGCGAGCTGTCGGAGCTGTCCGAGGCGGAGATCCAGATGCCGGCCGAGGTGCGGTCGTACCAGGACGCGCAGAACGGGCCGGCGGCGCTCTTCCGGCGTCGGCGCCGTCTGGTGACCGGCGGCGAGCAGGTGGGGCGGCCGGAGCAATGGCCGGCCCGCGTGCAGGAGGCCGGGACGCACGCGCGCGAAGGCATCCGGTTCGGCGGTGAGAAGGTGCTGATCGTCGACGACGACATCCGCAATGTCTTCGCGCTGACCAGCGTCCTGGAACAGCACGGCCTGTCGGTGCTGTACGCGGAGAACGGCCGTGAGGGCATCGAGGTCCTGGAGCAGCACGACGACGTGGCGGTCGTGCTGATGGACATCATGATGCCCGAGATGGACGGCTACGCGACGACCACGGCCGTCCGCAGGATGCCGCAGTTCTCCGGGCTTCCGATCATCGCGCTGACCGCGAAGGCGATGAAGGGCGACCGGGAGAAGGCGATCGAGTCGGGCGCCTCCGACTACGTGACGAAGCCGGTCGACCCCGATCACCTGCTGTCGGTGATGCGGCAGTGGATGCGGGACGAGTGAGGTGACCTGCGGCGGGGCGGGAACCTTCGAGAGGCGCCCGGAGTTGCTGACTCAGGGTGTCCGTTGTCGTGTAGCGGGACGGATTTCGGGGAACCTTCTGGTCTCCTGCTGCGTTCCTGCTACGTGCACAGTGACATCACGGTGACAGGGTGTGGCGACGGTCGGGGTGCGGCTACGATGACCGGCACAAGGAAGGGCGGCGCAACGGAGTCGTCCCCAGGGGCGGCGCCCGGTGCACTGCCGGGGCGAGGAGGGCGGGCCATGGTGCAGAAGGCCAAGATCCTCCTGGTCGATGACCGGCCGGAGAATCTGCTGGCGCTGGAGGCGATCCTCTCTGCGCTCGATCAGACGCTGGTGCGGGCATCGTCCGGGGAAGAGGCGCTCAAAGCACTGCTGACGGACGACTTCGCGGTCATTCTGCTGGACGTCCAGATGCCGGGAATGGACGGCTTCGAGACGGCCGCGCACATCAAGCGGCGGGAGCGGACCAGGGACATCCCGATCATCTTCCTCACCGCGATCAACCACGGGCCGCACCACACCTTCCGCGGCTACGCGGCGGGCGCGGTGGACTACATCTCCAAGCCGTTCGACCCGTGGGTGCTGCGCGCGAAGGTCTCGGTGTTCGTCGAGCTCTACATGAAGAACTGTCAGCTGCGCGAGCAGGCGGCGCTGCTGCGGTTGCAGTTGGAGGGCGGTGGCGGCAAGGCCGCCGCGGGCGGTGGGGTCAAGGAGTCGGCGGGGCTGCTCGCCGAGCTCTCGGCGCGGCTCGCGGCCGTCGAGGAGCAGGCCGAGGCCCTGTCCAAGCAGTTGGACGACGAGTCCGCGGACGCGGCGGCGGTGGCCACGGCGGCGCACCTGGAGCGCAAACTCACCGGTCTGCGCCGGGCGCTGGACGCCCTGGAACCGGGCACCGGCAGCGGCACGGCCGCGTTGCCGTCGCCGAACTGAGCGGAACTGACGCGTGCGACGCATCCAGTTGTGCGTGAGGGCGCGTCAGTTCCACCTCCTCCGAGGGCGGGCGTGTCAGTTCCGCGCCTTCGGAACGGCGACACGAACGGGTGAAGCAGTAGGCACACGTGTCCGTTGTGGTCTCCACCGGTAACCTCACACCCATGGCCTCACGTCCGTCCGCAGCCAAGAAGCAGCCCGCCAAGAAGGCGGCTGCTCCCGCGAAGGCTCCGGCGAAGAGGGCCGCCGCCAAAAAAGCCCCGGCGAAGAAGGCGCCCGCCAGGAAAGCCGCGGCCAAGAAGGCCGTGCCCGCGCCGGCCCCCAGCCCCACGGGGGGCGTCTACCGGCTGGTGCGTGCCATCTGGCTGGGACTGGCGCACGCCGTCGGCGCCGTGTTCCGCGGCATAGGGAACGGCGCGAAGAACCTCGACCCCGCCCACCGCAAGGACGGCGTCGCGCTGCTGCTGTTCGGCCTCGCGCTGATCGTCGCCGCGGGGACCTGGGCCGACCTGCGCGGTCCGGTCGGCGACCTCGTCGAGATCCTGGTGACCGGCTCCTTCGGGCGGCTCGACCTGCTGGTGCCGATCCTGCTGGCGGTCATCGCCGTGCGCTTCGTCCGGCACCCCGAGAAGCCCGAGGCCAACGGCCGTATCGTGATCGGCCTGTCCGCGCTCGTCATCGGCGTGCTCGGGCAGGTCCACATCGCCTGCGGCGCGCCCGCCCGCAGCGACGGCATGCAGGCGATAAGGGACGCGGGCGGACTCATCGGCTGGGGTGCGGCGACTCCGCTGACGTACACGATGGGCGAGGTTCTCGCCGTACCGCTGCTGGTGCTGCTCACGGTCTTCGGGCTGCTGGTCGTCACGGCGACCCCGGTCAACGCCATCCCGCAGCGGCTGCGGCAGCTCGGGGTGCGGCTGGGTGTGCTGCACGACCCGGCGGCGGACGAGTACGACGACCTCGACGACGACGCGCGCTACGACGAGCAGTGGCGTGAGGCGCTGCCCGGCAGCCCCCGTCGGCGCTCGGGCTCCCCCCAGGCGTACGACCCCGAGGACGCCGAGCAGGAGGCGCTCTCCCGGCGGCGCGGCCGTCCCAGGCGCTCCGCGGTGCCGCAGCCGGCGATGGACCGGCGGATGGACGCCGTGGACATCGCCGCGGCCGCCGCGGCCGACCTCGACGGCGCGGTCCTGCACGGCATGCCGCCCTCGCGGATCGTCGCCGACCTCACCCAGGGGGTCAGCGTCGGCGACGGGGAGCCGACCACACCGACGCCCGTCCCGGCACCGGCCTCCCGGCCCAAGCAGGAGAAGCTCAGGACGGGCGGGGGAGCGGTCCCCGACCTGACCAAGTCGGCCCCTCAGGAGACGCGCGAGCTGCCCCCGCGCGCGGAGCAGCTCCAGCTGTCCGGCGACATCACCTACTCGCTGCCCTCGCTCGACCTCCTGGAGCGCGGCGGCCCCGGCAAGGTGCGCAGCGCCGCCAACGACGCGGTCGTCGCCTCGCTGACGAACGTCTTCACCGAGTTCAAGGTCGACGCGGCCGTCACCGGCTTCACGCGCGGGCCGACGGTCACCCGCTACGAGGTCGAGCTGGGCCCGGCCGTGAAGGTCGAGCGGATCACCGCGCTGGCGAAGAACATCGCGTACGCCGTCGCCAGCCCCGATGTGCGGATCATCAGCCCGATCCCCGGCAAGTCGGCGGTCGGCATCGAGATCCCGAACACCGACCGGGAGATGGTCAACCTCGGCGACGTGCTGCGGCTCGCCGAGTCCGCCGAGGACGACGACCCGATGCTGGTCGCCTTCGGCAAGGACGTCGAGGGCGGCTACGTCATGCACTCGCTGGCGAAGATGCCGCACATGCTGGTCGCCGGCGCCACCGGCTCCGGCAAGTCGTCCTGCATCAACTGCCTGATCACCTCGGTCATGATCCGGGCGACCCCGGAGGACGTCCGGATGATCCTGGTCGACCCCAAGCGGGTCGAGCTCACCGCCTACGAGGGCATCCCGCACCTCATCACGCCGATCATCACCAACCCCAAGCGGGCCGCCGAGGCGCTCCAGTGGGTCGTACGCGAGATGGACCTGCGCTACGACGACCTCGCCGCGTACGGCTACCGGCACATCGACGACTTCAACCGCGCGGTGCGCGAGGGCACCGTCAAGCCGCCCGCCGGCAGTGAGCGCGAGCTCCAGGCGTATCCGTACCTGCTGGTGATCGTCGACGAGCTCGCCGACCTGATGATGGTCGCGCCGCGTGACGTCGAGGACTCGATCGTGCGCATCACGCAGCTCGCGCGCGCGGCCGGCATCCACCTGGTGCTCGCCACCCAGCGCCCGTCTGTCGACGTCGTCACCGGCCTGATCAAGGCGAACGTGCCCTCGCGGCTCGCCTTCGCCACCTCCTCGCTCGCCGACTCGCGCGTCATCCTCGACCAGGCGGGCGCCGAGAAACTGATCGGCAAGGGCGACGGGCTGTTCCTGCCGATGGGCGCGAACAAACCGACCCGTATGCAGGGCGCCTTCGTGACCGAGGCCGAGGTCGCGGCCGTCGTGCAGCACTGCAAGGACCAGATGGCGCCGGTCTTCCGGGACGACGTCACGGTGGGCACCAAGCAGAAGAAGGAGATCGACGAGGACATCGGCGACGACCTCGACCTGCTGTGCCAGGCGGCCGAGCTGGTCGTCTCCACCCAGTTCGGATCGACGTCCATGCTCCAGCGCAAGCTGCGCGTCGGCTTCGCCAAGGCCGGACGGCTGATGGACCTCATGGAGTCGCGGAACATCGTCGGGCCCAGCGAGGGCTCCAAGGCGCGTGACGTTCTCGTGAAGCCGGACGAGTTGGACGGCGTGCTCGCCGTGATCCGGGGGGACTCTGGGGGGTAGACGTCGGCCAGGGAAGCGGAGGTCGGCCGTGACTCACCCGTTAGAGAGCAGTGGGCAACCGTTTCCCTTTGGCATACGTCCAGTTGAGCGAGAGGACAGGTGCGGCTCCCCGCCGGGGCCGTAACCGGCCCGTCATCGGTGTGACCGGCCATACCGATGGCGTACAAAGTCGTACCGCCCGGTTGCCCCTCCCTTTGGCACCCCCCCTAGACTGAACCTCCAGCACAGGTGGCTACACGCTCGAAAGGCGCCCCCGTGTCCATCGGCAACTCCCCTGAAGACGAGCGTCCGTTCGAAGACCCGTCCGAGGAAGCCCCCCTCTCCATCGGCCGCGCCCTGAAGCAGGCCCGCATCACGGCCGGGCTGACCGTCGATGACGTCAGTTCCGCCACCCGGGTCCGCATCGCCATCATCCGTGCCATCGAGTCCGACGACTTCGCCCCCTGCGGCGGGGACGTCTACGCCCGCGGGCACATCCGGACCCTGGCCAGGGCCGTCCGTCTCGACCCCGCCCCGCTGATGGAGCGGTTCGACGACACCCACGGCGGCCGGCCGGCGCCGACCCCGGCCGCGCCCCTCTTCGAGGCGGAACGTATCCGCCCCGAGCGGCGCGGGCCGAACTGGACCGCGGCCATGGTCGCCGCGATCGTCGCCGTGGTCGGCTTCGTCGGCTTCACCGCCTTCACGGGCGGCGACGACGACGGGTCGAAGGAACAGGTCGCCGAGGGCACCACCCCCGCGACCGGCAAGACCGCCTCACCCACGACGAAGACCGACAAGCCAGTCGACGAGAAGCCGGAACCCTCCGACAGCGCCATCGCCGCGGCTCCCCAGGACAAGGTGACCGTCCAGGTCAGCGCCACCGACGGCCGCAGCTGGGTCGCCGCCAAGGACCACAACGGCCGGCTGCTCTTCGACGGACTGCTCAAGCAGGGCGACTCCAAGACCTTCCAGGACAGCGAGAAGATCAACCTCGTCCTCGGCGACGCCGGTGCGATCGATCTCTACGTCAACGGCAAGAAGCTCGACGACGATTTCCGGCCCGGCGCCGTGGAGCGGCTGACGTACACGAAGGGCGACCCTCAGGTCGGTTAGCCCAGGCGTGCCTTCGGGTGTACGGGGTTGGCGAAGATCGCCAACCCCGTCGACGTTCGGTGTTGGTGGGACAAAGTAGTCTTGAGCCCATGCCTGAACGCCGTACCGTCGCACTCGTCACCCTTGGCTGCGCCCGTAACGAGGTGGACTCGGAGGAGCTCGCAGGCCGTTTGGAGGCGGACGGCTGGCAGCTCGTGGAGGACGCCGAGGACGCGGATGTCGCCGTCGTCAACACCTGCGGCTTCGTCGACGCCGCCAAGAAGGACTCCGTGGACGCCCTGCTGGAGGCCAACGACCTCAAGGGCCATGGCAGAACCCAGGCCGTCGTGGCGGTGGGCTGCATGGCCGAGCGGTACGGCAAGGAACTTGCCGAGGCCCTGCCCGAGGCCGACGGTGTGCTCGGCTTCGACGACTACTCCGACATCTCCGACCGCCTCCAGACCATCCTGAACGGCGGCATCCACGCCTCCCACACCCCGCGCGACCGGCGCAAGCTGCTGCCGATCAGCCCGGCCGAGCGGCAGGAGTCGGCCGCGACGGTGGCCCTGCCCGGGCACGGTCCGAACGATCTTCCCGAGGGTGTCGCCCCGGCCTCCGGCCCCCGCGCGCCCCTGCGCCGCCGGCTCGACGGCGCCCCGGTCGCCTCGGTCAAGCTCGCCTCCGGCTGCGACCGGCGCTGCACCTTCTGCGCCATCCCGTCCTTCCGCGGCTCCTTCATCTCGCGTCGGCCGAGCGATGTGCTGAACGAGACGCGCTGGCTGGCCGAGCAGGGCGTCAAGGAGATCATGCTGGTCTCCGAGAACAACACCTCCTACGGCAAGGACCTCGGCGACATCCGGCTGCTCGAGTCGCTGCTGCCCGAGCTCGCGGACGTCGACGGCCTCGAGCGGGTGCGTGTCAGCTACCTCCAGCCGGCCGAGATGCGGCCCGGCCTGATCGACGTGCTGACCTCGACGCCGAAGATCGCCCCCTACTTCGACCTGTCCTTCCAGCACTCGGCGCCCGGCGTGCTCCGCGCGATGCGCCGCTTCGGCGACACCGACCGCTTCCTGGAACTGCTCGACACCATCCGGAGCAAGGCGCCCCAGGCGGGTGTGCGCTCCAACTTCATCGTGGGCTTCCCCGGCGAGTCCGAGGCCGACCTGGCCGAGCTGGAGCGCTTCCTGAACGGCGCGCGCCTCGACGCGATCGGCGTCTTCGGCTACTCCGACGAGGAGGGCACCGAGGCCGCGACGTACGACGACAAGCTCGACGTGGACGTCGTGGCCGAGCGGCTGGCCCGGGTCTCCCGGCTCGCCGAGGAGCTCGTCTCGCAGCGGGCCGAGGAGCGGGTCGGCGAGACCGTGCACGTACTGGTCGAGTCGGTGGACGAGGAGGGCGTGTTCGGCCGTGGGGAGCACCAGGCTCCGGAGACGGACGGCCAGGTGCTGCTCACATCGGGCGAAAACTTGAGCGTCGGTCGTATGGTCGAGGCGAAGGTGGTCGGTACGGAAGGTGTCGACCTGGTGGCCGAGCCCCTGCCGGGCTCGATCGGGTGTAGTGAGGAGGCGGGCAGATGACGGGTGTTCCGGCATCGGCCGCGGGCGGCTCCTCGCAGGCTTCACCGGCTTCGCAGACCTCACCGGGCTCGACCCCGCCGGCTTCGCAGACCTCACCGGTTTCGCAGGCCTCACCGGGTTCCCAGGCTGCGCAGGCCGCGGCGCAGGCGGCGGGCGCCGTGGCGGCTCCCGTGACCGTCTCCGCCACTGCCGACCCGGTCGCGAGTGCCGACCCGGAGGGTGCCGCGAGGCCGCCCCGGGGCGCGAAGCTGGCGGCCGCCGCCGTCAACCAGGCGAGCGTCTGGAACATCGCCAATCTGCTGACCATGCTGCGGCTGATCCTGGTGCCCGGCTTCGTCGCGCTGATGCTGGCCGACGGCGGCTACGACCCGGCGTGGCGGGCGTTCGCCTGGGCGGCCTTCGCGATCGCCATGATCACCGACCTGTTCGACGGGCACCTGGCGCGGACGTACGACCTCGTCACCGACTTCGGGAAGATCGCCGACCCCATCGCCGACAAGGCGATCATGGGAGCGGCGCTGATCTGCCTCTCCTCGCTCGGCGACCTGCCGTGGTGGGTGACGATCGTGATCCTCGGCCGGGAACTCGGGATCACCCTGCTTCGTTTCGTGGTCATCCGGTACGGCGTCATCCCGGCGAGCCGGGGCGGCAAGCTGAAGACGCTCGTCCAGGGCGTGGCGGTCGGGATGTACGTCCTGGCGCTGACGGGGTGGCTGGCCACCCTGAGGTGGTGGGTGATGGCCGCGGCGGTCGTCCTGACCGTGGTGACCGGGCTCGACTACGTGCGGCAGGCCGTGGTGCTGCGCCGGCAGGGAATCGCCGAGCGCAAGGCCGCGTCGGAGGAGACGCAGGCGTGAATTCCCCGGCCACCGACGTGGTGCGACTACTCACGGTGAAGGAAGAGACGCTCGCCGTGGCCGAGTCGCTGACCGGTGGCCTGGTCGCGGCGGAGATCACCGCGGTCCCCGGTGCGTCCAAGGTGTTCCGCGGTTCCGTGACCGCCTACGCCACCGACCTCAAGCACGGACTGCTCGCGGTCGACGCGGACCTGCTGGCCGCGCGCGGAGCCGTGGACGCGCAGGTCGCGGCCCAGATGGCCGCCGGAGTGCGGAAGGCGCTCGGGGCCGACTGGGGCATCGCGACCACGGGCGTCGCCGGCCCCGACCCCCAGGACGGACAGCCGGTGGGGACGGTTTTCGTGGCGGTGGACGGCCCGTCCGGGTCGTATTCCGGTTGCGCCGGCGGCGGAAAAGTGGAGGCCCTGAGGTTGAACGGCGACCGGGCGGAAATTCGTAGAGAGAGTGTACGGAGCGTACTCGCACTGCTCCTGACAGAGCTTGCGGGCGAACACACCGGGAATGAGCGGGCACAGGATACGGAACAGAACGGGGGGTTTTGATGTTTGCAGCCCTGAGTGAACACGACATCGCTCCCCGCACGGCCGCAGCGCAAGGCGGTACGGTGGGGCGTGAAGGATGCGGCTACGCGGTCCGAGGAGGGAGCCACCGATGATTCTGCTCCGTCGCCTGCTGGGTGACGTGCTGCGTCGGCAGCGCCAGCGCCAGGGCCGTACTCTGCGCGAAGTCTCCTCGTCCGCCCGAGTCTCACTCGGCTATCTCTCCGAGGTGGAGCGGGGGCAGAAGGAGGCATCCTCCGAGCTGCTCTCCGCCATCTGCGACGCGCTGGACGTACGGATGTCCGAGCTCATGCGGGAAGTGAGCGACGAGCTCGCTCTCGCCGAGCTGGCTCAGTCTGCTGCCGCCACCCCCAGGGAGCCTGTACCGACGTCGGTTCGTCCGATGCTGGGTTCCGTATCGGTGACCGGTGTGCCTCCGGAGCGGGTGACCATCAAGGCACCCGCCGAGGCGGTGGACGTGGTCGCCGCGTGACATTCACGCGCGCGGGCGTGTGACGCGTGAGCGTGTGACGCGACGCAGGCACGTATGTAGGCATGTGTGAGGCCCCGGCCAGGGCCTCTCCGGGAAATCCGGAGAGGGCGCGGCCGGGGTTTCTCGCGTCTGTCGTCCGTTTGCCGGTGCGAGGTGCCGCGGTCATCGTGGAGGGGCACTACGGGGGCCAACCACCGGAGGTACGGATGAACGTCGTGAAAAGTCCCCTGTCCGACGCCGACCTGAAGACCGTGGCGGAGGCGTTGCAGGGCGCGCTCGTCGACCTGGTCGACCTGTCGCTCGTCGCCAAACAGGTCCACTGGAACGTCGTCGGGCCCCGGTTCCGGTCCGTCCACCTCCAACTCGACGAGGTCGTGGACGTGGCCCGCACCCACTCCGACACCGTGGCGGAGCGTGCCTCGGCGCTGGGCGTCTCGCCGGACGGACGTGCGGCGACGGTGGCGGCCGGCAGCGGGATCGGCGCGACGCCGGGGGGCTGGGTCAAGGACTCCGACGCGGTGAGCACGCTCGTCGCCGCTCTGGGCGCGGTGATCACCCGGATGCGGGAACGGGTGGCGGCCACGGGTGACGCGGATCCTGTGAGCCAGGACATCTTCATCGGGATCACCGGCGATCTTGAGAAGCATCACTGGATGTTCCAGGCGGAGAGCGCGTGAGGCGGGAGGGACGAGGGCGGCGGATCGGCTCGGCCGATGCGCCGTTGTGCCGCCCGTGCGCCCTGCCGGGCGTGGGGGCGGGCGTCTAGCGTCCTCTGCGGAGGTACGGGGGGTTACTGGGTGTCGTGGTGAGGCTCGGGCTGGAGGTGTGACGGCCATGGTGGGGCGAATAGCGGGGCGAGGAGCCGGGCTGGGGCTCGGTCTGGGGCTGGGCGCGGCGTGGTGGTGGGCCGTGCTGAGGCTCGCCGTGGCGCCCGACGCGGGGGCGCTGGAGGGGGCGGTCGCAGCCGGAGGATGGGGGCTGAGCCTGCTGCCGGTGCACTGCGTGGCCAAGGCGCGTGCGGTGGGGGCGGTCGGGGAGGGGCGATGGAAAGGTGCGTGGCGGGGGATCGCGGGGGGTGGGAGAGCCGACGGCGCGGGCGGCGGGGACGGTCGGGGCGCGGGGGACGGCGGTGGGGCGGGCGCCGATGGAGCTGTGGGGCGGCCGTCGGGCTAGGCGTCTGCGGAGGGGGCCGGTGCCGGGGGGCGGGGCCGGGTCCGGGGGCGGGTGGTCTGTCCCGGGTGGGTTGCGCAGGCGGCTGGGGGCTCGGGCGGCTGGAGGCTCGGGCCGAGGAGGGCCGGGCGCCAGGGAGAGGGCTTCGTGGGGGTGGGGTCTGGGAGGAGGCCGAGGCCGCCTAGGGAGGGGATGGGCCGTGCGGACGGTGTCCGGTTCAGTGCGGAGGCCGCTGGTCGTGCGGCTGAGCCGGGTGCGGCCGGGAGGACGCCGGGGGTGGATCGGGGCGAGGGGGGAGTGGAGGCTGGCGCGGCGATGGGGTTCGGGGGTGCGTGGGGTGGGGGCGCGGTGGGTCTGGGACGGGGCGGGTGGAGGCGCGGCGGAGTGGGTCTGGGCGGGAGTGGGGTGGAGGCGCGGTGGGTCTGGGAAGGGGCGGGTGGAGCGCGGTGGGGCGGGGAGAGGTGGGGGCGACACGGTTGCCGAGGGGGTCGGCACGGTGTTCGGAGGTGGTGGTTACCAGGGCATGGCCACGCCGCCGTTCGGGCGGAGGATCTGGCCCGTTGTGAACGCCGACGCGTCCGAGGCCAGGTGGAGCACGGCGTGGGCGATGTCCTCGGGTTCGCCGACCCGGCCCAGCGGCGACATACGGGCCATGAGCGCCTCGGTGTGCGCCTGTGCGCCGGCGTCGTGGCGGTCGGTCATGGGGGTGCGGATCCAGCCCGGGGCGACGGCGTTGACGCGGATGCCGTGCCGGCCGACCTCCGTCGCCAGAGTCTTCGTCAACTGGACCACGGCCGCTTTGGCGACGCCGTAGCAGAGCAGGCCGGCGCCGCCGGTGTCCACGGCGCCCGAGGCCATGGTGACGATGCTGCCGCCGGTGCCGCGGGCCAGCATCAGGCGGGCCGCCTCCTGGCAGGCGTACAGCACGCCCTTGAAGTTGACGGCCAGGACCCGGTCGAGATCCTCGTCCCGGGTCTCCAGGACCGGACTGCTGTGCATGATCCCGGCGACGGCGGCCATGACGTCCAGCCGCTCGCAGGACTCGACGGCCTGCCGGACCTGGGCGCGGTCGGTGACGTCGAGAGGGTGGGTGCGGGCCGTGCCGCCCCGGTCCTTGATCAGCGTCGCCGTCTCGTGCAGGCCCTGCTCGTCGCGGTCCGCGCCGTGGACGGTGGCGCCCGCCTCGGCGAGCAGCACGGCGCAGGCGCGGCCGATTCCGCTCGCGGCGCCGGTGACGAATGCGGTGCGTCCGGTGAGGTCGTACGCCTTGACGGCCATGAAAGGACGGTACGAGTGTTTCTGACGGTCCGTCAATTGTGGCTGGCCTGTTCGGGTGCTGGAGGGGCTGGACGGGCCGGACGGGGCGGGGCCGCAACGGGGTTTCGGAGAGCGGTCGTTGTGGAGGTCAGCGGGGGGTGCGGGGGCGGAGGCGACGCGTCGGCGGGGAGCCCGGTGCCGGGACGGGGCCGATCTGGCAGGCCGGGCACCAGTAGGTCGGGCGCTCGCGGGAGCCGTCGCCCTGGTCGGCGACCCGGACCTGTGTTCCGCAGCGCAGGCAGGGGCGGGGTGCGCGGCCGTAGACGAACAGGTTCTGGCCGCGGCGGCCCGTCGTGTTGCGGACCGGACGGTCGCGGTTGGCCTCCAGGAGCTTCTTCGCGAGGGCGGGCAGCTTCGCGGCACGGTCGGCGGGGAGCGAGCCGACGGGGAGCCACGGGGTGACGCCGAGGAGGAAGCAGAGCTCGCTCTTGTACACGTTGCCGATGCCGGCCAGGTTGCGCTGGTCGAGCAGGGCCTCGCCGAGGGAACGGGCGGGGTCCGTCAGGAGGTTGGCGAGGGCTCGCTCGGGGTTCCAGTCGGGGCCCAGCAGGTCGGGGCCGAGGTGGCCGACGGCTCGTGACTCGTCGGCGGTGCGCAACAGTTCGAGGACGGGGAGGCGGTAACCGACGGCGGTGCGGTCGTGGGTGCCGAGGATCGCCCGGATCTGGTGCGCCGGGCCGCCGGTCCAGCGCTGGTCGTTCGTGAACACCTTCCAGGAGCCGTCCATCCGCAGGTGCGAGTGGAGCGTCAGGTCGCCTTCGACGCGGGTGAGGAGATGTTTGCCGCGAGCCGTGACGTCCAGGACGGTGCGTCCGGTGAGGTCGGCGGTGGCGTACTTGGGCACCCGGAGATCCGAGCGGGTCAGTACCTTGCCCGCGAGGGCGTCGTGCAGTCGCCTCGTGGCCTGCCAGACCGTGTCACCTTCGGGCATGGGTCAAGGGTGACATGCGAGTCGCTCCGGACGGAGTACGGCGGTCACGCGCGCAGACGCAGACCGCGAGGGGTCGCGATGAAGCCCGCTCCTTCCAGAAGGGTGCCGATGGGGGAGGTGAGGGCCGAGGCGCCGTTGACGCGCTCCACCGTGACCGTGCCGAGGGAGCCCGCGCGAGCGGCCTGCGCGAGAGCCTCCGCGGCGTTGTGCAGGCGTGGGTCGTCGGTGGGGGTGCCCTCGCCGTCCGGGGTGGAGGGCCAGGCCAGCAGGGTCTTGCCGCCGCGCTCCATGTAGAGCGTCAGTTCGCCGTCCACGAGCACCACCAGGGAGCCGGCCTTGCGGCCCGGCTTGTGCCCGGCGCCGCTCGGTGGCTCGGGCCAGCCCAGGGCGGCGCCGTACGCGTTCGCCGGGTCGGCGGCGGCGAGGACGACGGCACGGGAGACGCCGGATGTGGTGCCGTAGCGGTTGCGGTTCTGGGCGCGCCGGGGGTTGTGGTCGTCGGGGAAGCCCGAGCCGGTCGGGAAGCCCGAGCCGTTCGGACCGCCAGATCTGTCCGGGAAGCCGTTGCCTGCGCGGGGGCCGCCGGCGCCCGGGGAGGCGAGATCGCGGGGCGAGACGTACTCGTCCGGCGAGGTGGGGACTGCCGGGGCGCCGAAGACGGAGGGCGGGCCGGCGTCGAGGCCCGGGACGTCCCAGGCGTCGTCGGACGGGGAGCCGTCGGGGAAGGCGAAGCCGTCCGAGGAACCCGTCGCCGAGTTCGGGCCGGGCAGCTGCTCGCCGCGGTCGCGTGCGTTGGCCACCGCGCGGAGTCGGTCCACGGCGCCGTCCATGGCGAACTGCGCCGCGCCGAGGCCTTCGACGACGTACCCGCGACGGGCCTGCCCGCTCTCCTCGAAGACGGACAGAATGCGGTACGTCGCCGAGAAGCCGCCTTCGACGCCCTCGGCCGCCACCGCGCCCCGCGTCACCACGCCGTGCCGGTCGAGGAGCGTGCGGGCGAGGGCATGGGCGCGGACCGTGGGGTCGGGCTCGTGGGCCGGCAGCAGGGACCAGCGTCCGGCGACGGTCGGGGGGCCGCTGCGGGAAGCGGGGCGGGCCGCGGCCGTCAGCGAGCCGTAGCGGCCGCGCGGGACGCTGCGCTTGGCGCGGTGGGCCGTGGAGCCGGCCGTGCGCCCCGAGCCCAGCAGGGCGCGCAGGGGGGTGAGCGTGTCGTTGGTGAGCCGGCCGGACCAGGCCAGGTCCCAGACGGTGTCGGCGAGCTGCGGGTCGGTGGCGTCGGGGTGGGTGGTGGCGCGGACCTGGTCGGCGATCTGGCGGAAGAACAGGCCGTAACCCCCGGAGAGGGCGTCGAGGACCGACTGGTGCAGTGCCGTCAGCTCCAGGGGATGGGGCGGTGACAGGAGCAGGGGCGCCGCGTCCGCCACGTAGAGGGAGATCCAGCCGTCCTTGCCGGGGAGGGCGCCCGCTCCGGCCCAGACCACCTCTCCGGCCGCGGTGAGTTCGTCGAGCATCGCCGGGGCGTAGTCCCGCACACGGGAGGACAGGACGAGCTTCTCCAGGGCCGAGGCGGGCACCGACGCGCCCTGGAGCTGTTCGACGGCGCGCACCAGTCCGTCGGTTCCGCGCAGGGAGTGGCCCTTGCCGATGTGCTGCCACTGAGGCAGGAACTGGGCCAGAGCGGGCGGCGGGACCGGCTCCAGCTCGTGCCGCAGGGCGGCCAGGGAGCGGCGGCGCAGCCTGCGCAGGACCGTCGCGTCGCACCACTCCTGGCCGATGCCGGCCGGGTGGAACTCGCCCTGGACGACGCGTCCGCCCGCCGCGAGCCGCTGGAGGGCGCCCTCGGTCACCGCCACGCCGAGGCCGAAGCGGGCGGCCGCTCCTGCCGAGGTGAACGGGCCGTGGGTGCGTGCGTAGCGCGCGAGGAGGTCGCCGAGCGGGTCCTTGACCGGTTCCGTGAAGGCTTCCGGCACACCTACCGGGAGCGCGGTGCCGAGCGCGTCCCGCAGCCGGCCCGCGTCCTCGATCGCGGCCCAGTGGTCGGCGCCGGCGATGCGGACCCGGATGGCACGGCGGGCGGCGGCCAGTTCCTGCGCCCAGTGGGGTTCGGCGCCGCGCTCGGCGAGTTCGGCGTCGGTGAGCGGGCCGAGGAGGCGCAGGATGTCCGCGATGCCTTCGGTGTCCTTCACCCGGCGGTCCTCGGTGAGCCACTGGAGTTCCCGCTCCAGTTCCGTGAGGACCTCGGCGTCGAGCAGCTCGCGCAGTTCCGCCTGGCCGAGCAGCTCGGCGAGCAGGCGTGAGTCCAGGGAGAGGGCGGCCGCGCGGCGCTCGGCGAGCGGGGAGTCCCCTTCGTAGAGGAACTGGGCGACGTAGCCGAAGAGGAGGGAGCGGGCGAAGGGCGACGGCTCCGGGGTGGTGACCTCGACCAGGCGTACCTTGCGGGCCTCCAGGTCGCCCATCAGCTCCACGAGGCCGGGAACGTCGAAGACGTCCTGAAGGCACTCGCGGACCGCTTCCAGGACGATCGGGAACGAGCCGTACTCGCTCGCCACCTGAAGCAGTTGGGCGGCGCGCTGGCGCTGCTGCCACAGCGGGGTGCGCTTGCCGGGGCTGCGGCGCGGCAACAGCAGCGCGCGGGCGGCGCACTCGCGGAAGCGGGCCGCGAACAGGGCCGAGCCGCCGACCTGGTCGGTGACGATCTGGTCGACCTCGCCCTTGTCGAAGACGACGTCCGCCGCGCCGACCGGTGCCTGCTCGGCGTCGTACTCCGTGCCGGCCCTCGTCGGCTCCTGGTCGAGCAGGTCCAGGCTCATGAGGTCGGCGTCGGGCAGCCGCAGGACGATGCCGTCGTCGGCGTGCATGACCTGGGCGTCCATGCCGTAGCGCTCGGAGAGCTTGGCGCCCAGCGCGAGGGCCCAGGGGGCGTGGACCTGGGCGCCGAAGGGGGAGTGGACGACGACCCGCCAGTCGCCCAGTTCGTCCCGGAAGCGCTCCACGACGATCGTGCGGTCGTCAGGGACATGCCCGCAGGCCTGGCGCTGCTCGTCCAGGTAGGAGAGCACGTTGTCGGCCGCCCAGGCGTCCAGCCCCGCGGTGAGCAGCCGGAGCCGGGCGTCCTCCTTGGACAGCGAACCGACCTCGCGCAGGAACGCGCCCACCGCGCGGCCGAGCTCCAGCGGGCGACCCAGCTGGTCGCCCTTCCAGAACGGCAGACGGCCCGGGACTCCGGGGGCCGGGGAGACCAGGACGCGGTCGCGGGTGATGTCCTCGATGCGCCAGGAGCTGGTGCCGAGCGTGAAGACGTCGCCCACGCGCGACTCGTACACCATCTCCTCGTCGAGCTCGCCGACCCGGCCGCCGCCCTTCTTGGGGTCGGCGCCCGCCAGGAAGACGCCGAACAGGCCACGGTCGGGGATCGTGCCCCCGGAGGTGACGGCGAGACGCTGGGCACCGGGACGGCCGGTGATCGTGCCGGCCACGCGGTCCCACACGACGCGCGGGCGCAGCTCGGCGAACGCGTCGGACGGGTAGCGGCCGGCCAGCATGTCCAGGACCGCCGTGAACGCGGACTCCGGGAGTGACGCGAACGGGGCGGCACGGCGGACCGTGGTCAGCAGGTCGTCGACCTGCCAGGTGTCGAGCGCGGTCATGGCGACGAGTTGCTGCGCCAGGACGTCCAAGGGGTTGGCGGGGACCCTCAGGGACTCGATCGAGCCCGTGCGCATCCGCTCGGTGACCACCGCGGCCTGGACGAGGTCACCGCGGTACTTCGGGAAGACCACACCGGTGGACACCGCGCCCACCTGGTGTCCCGCGCGGCCGACGCGCTGGAGGCCCGAGGCCACCGAAGGCGGGGACTCGACCTGGACGACGAGATCCACCGCGCCCATGTCGATGCCGAGCTCGAGGCTGGAGGTCGCCACGACGGCCGGCAGCCGGCCCGCCTTGAGGTCCTCCTCCACGAGCGCGCGCTGTTCCTTCGAGACCGAGCCGTGGTGGGCGCGCGCGATGACGGGCGGTGCGCCCTGGGCCGCGCCCGAGCCGCCCATGAGCTCAGCGGGGGAGTGGTGCTCGTCCAGCGGCTCGCCGGTGGCCCGCTCGTAGGCGATCTCGTTGAGCCGGTTGCACAGGCGCTCGGCGAGCCGGCGGGAGTTGGCGAACACGATCGTGGAGCGGTGGGACTGGACGAGGTCGGCGATCCGCTCCTCGACATGCGGCCAGATCGACGGGCGCTCCGCCCCTTCGGAGCCTTCGGCGACCGGGGAGCCGCCCAGCTCGCCCAGGTCCTCCACCGGGACGACGACCGAGAGGTCGAACTCCTTGCCGGACTTCGGCTGGACGATCTCCACCTTGCGGTGCGGGGAGAGGTAGCGCGCCACCTCGTCCACCGGCCGGACCGTGGCCGACAGGCCGATGCGGCGGGCCGGCTTCGGCAGCAGTTCGTCCAGCCGCTCCAGGGAGAGCGCCAGGTGCGCGCCGCGCTTGGTGCCCGCCACGGCGTGCACCTCGTCCAGGATCACCGTCTCGATGCCCGTCAGCGCGTCGCGCGTGGCCGACGTCAGCATCAGGAACAGCGATTCGGGGGTCGTGATCAGGATGTCCGGGGGGCGGGTGGCCAGCGCGCGGCGCTCGGCGGGCGGGGTGTCGCCGGAGCGGATGCCGACCTTGACCTCCGGCTCGGGCAGGCCGAGACGTACGGACTCCTGGCGGATGCCCGTCAGGGGGCTGCGCAGATTGCGCTCCACGTCGACCGCGAGGGCCTTGAGGGGGGAGACGTAGAGGACTCGGCAGCGTTTCTTCGGGTCGGCGGGAGGGGGTGTCGAGGCGAGCTGGTCCAGGGCGGCCAGGAAGGCGGCCAGGGTCTTCCCGGAACCGGTCGGGGCCACCACCAGCACGTCCGAGCCCTCGCCGATGGCCTGCCACGCGCCTGCCTGGGCCGCGGTGGGCGCGGAGAACGCCCCCGTGAACCAGCCGCGGGTCGCGGGGGTGAAGCCGTCGAGGGCTCGGTGTGCGGAGCTGACCATGCGTCCATCCTGCACCCGGCCACTGACAATTCCTCTGACCTGCGCGGATACGGCGTCTCTCGCGCCCGGGCTGCTGACGTTCGCCGTGGAGCGGGGGCCGCGGGCGGGCGGCGTCGTGGTGGCCCGGGACGTGGTGACTCGGAGGCGCTGTGGCCCGGGGCGTGGTGATCCGGAGGCGCTGTGGCGCCGTTGTCCGGCGGCGCGTCGCGGAGAATGGACAGGTGGTGCATTCGGGTTCTGGATCGGGTGAGCTGGCGCGGCACTGGCGGTACGCGGAGCTGCCCGGTGTCGATCTGCTGCGGGCCCGGTATGTCCGCAAGACGTTCGTGAGGCACACCCACGAGCACTTCGTGATCGCCGCCATCGCCGAGGGGGCGGAGGTCTTTCACCACCGTGGGGCCGATCAGTACGCGGGGGCGGGGGCTCTCGCACTGGTCAACCCGGACACACCGCACACCGGGCGGGCCGGGGTGCCGGAGGGCTGGCGGTACGGGGCCGTGTATCCGTCGCCCGACGTGGTGGCCGAGATCGCGGCCGAGACCACGACCCTTCGGGGTACCCCGGGATTCGTCCGTCCCGTGCTGGACGACGCGTACGCCGTCGGGCTGGTGCATCAGGTGCTCCGAGCCGCTGAGGAGGGCAACGCGCTGGCCGCCGACACGCTGCTGCGGGTGGCGGTGACGCGGCTGCTGCGGCTCAACGGCGGACCGCTGCCCCAGCGGGAGGTGCGGTCGGCCGGGGCACGCGTCGCCGTACGCGCGCGTGGGGTGCTGGAGGAGCGGCTGGCCGATCCGCCGACGCTGGAGGAACTGGCCGCGGACCTGGGGACCAGCTCGTTCGCGCTGCTGCGGGCCTTTCGGGACGTGTACGGGCTGCCGCCCCATGCCTGGCTGACCGATGCCCGTGTGCGGCGGGCACGGCGGCTGCTGGACGCGGGGACCCCACCCGCGGAGGCGGCCGTCGCGGTGGGGTTCACCGACCAGCCGCACCTCAACCGTCACTTCGCCCGGATCGTCGGGGTCCCTCCGGGGGCGTACCAGCGCGAGCGCAAGAACGTACAAGACCCACCCGGAGGACTGCTCGTACCGTCGTGGTCGTGGCAGAACAGACAGCTCTCACGGACATACGCGCCGACGGCGGAGGACGGCCCGACGCCGCCGTCGTACGGGACGCCCTCGGGGTCGGGATCGCCGTAGGACTCTCCGGGTTCGCCTTCGGGGTGACCTCGGCGGGCAGCGGACTCTCGGTGTGGCAGACCTGCGCGCTCAGTCTCCTCGTCTTCACGGGGGCGTCCCAGTTCGCGCTCGTCGGGGCGCTGGCGGCGGGCGGCAATCCCCTGACGGCGGCCGCGGGCGCCTTCTTCCTGGGTGTGCGCAACGCCTTCTACGGCCTGCGTCTGTCGCAGTCGCTGGCGCTCCCGCGCGCGGTGCGCCCGTTCGCCGCCCAATGGGTGATCGACGAGACGGCGGCGGTCTCCCTCGCCCAGCCCGGACGCCGTGCCGCGCGCATCGGCTTCGGCGTCACCGGGCTGACTCTCTACGTGCTGTGGAACCTCACCACGCTCCTGGGCGCCCTGGGCGCCGAGGCCATCGGGGACACGGACGCGTGGGGGCTCGACGCGGCCGGGCCCGCCGTCTTCCTCGCGCTGCTCGCGCCGATGCTGAAGACCACCGCCGAGCGGGCCGTCGCCGGGCTCGCGGTGCTCCTGGGGCTGGGCCTGCTGCCCGTGCTGCCCGCCGGAGTGCCCGTGCTGGCGGCCGCGCTCGCCGCACCGGTCGTCCTGTACCTCGAGGGCCGGCGCCGGGCCGGCGGGGCCGGCCGGGTCGACACGGGGGAGGAGGAGCGGTGAACACCTGGATCGCGATCGGCGCGACCGCTCTCGGCTGTTACGCCGTCAAGCTCGCCGGACTGCTCGTCCCCGCCGGTCTGCTCGAACGGCCCCTCGTCAGGCGGTTCGCCGCCCTGCTCCCCGTGGCCCTGCTCGCCGCCCTCACCGCCCAGCAGACCTTCGCGGACGGGCAGGCGCTCGTGCTGGACGCGAGGGCCGCGGGGCTCACCGCGGCCGTCGTCGCCCTCGTGCTGCGGGCTCCCTTCCTGCTGGTCGTCGCGGCCGCCGTGGTGGTGACGGCGGGGGTGCGGGCCCTGGGCGGGTGAGAGACAGGGCAAGGAGGGCCGGTCCGGGCGATGGGCGGCGCCGGCGGCACGGGCGGGGTCAGCCGATGGCGCGGCCGTAGGCCCTGAGGGTGCGCAGGGCCTCGATCGTGACGATGGGGCGGGCCTCCAGTGCGGTGCCGGGTGCCCAGCGGCGCCACCGGACGGGCCAGCCGCCGTCCTGCTGCTGATCGCCTGCGAGGTGGTCCAGGGAGCGTGCCATCTCGTCGTCGGTGAACCACGCCCGCGCGAGGGAGTGCGGGGTACGCGCGAAGTCGTACGGGAAGTGGTGCTCGCCGGGGGCGTAGCCGGGTGCGACCGGATACGCGTCCAGGTCGTCCGGGTCCAGCACGGCGAGCCGGTGCGCGCGCACCAGGCGGCCCAGACGGTCGGCGGCCGCCTCCGCGCGCGGGCGGTCGGCGGCGGAGTCGAGGAAGGCCACGGCGGCCTGGATCTCGTACGGGTGGGACCGCTCCAGGGAGTCCACCGCCTGCCAGCAGAAGTCCGTGGCCCTGAACAGCCAGGCGTGCCATACGTCGTTGCGGTGCAGCACACCCACCACCGGCCCGGTGGACAGAAGTTCGCTGGGCGGGTCGTCCACGATCGGAATGAAGGGCGCCGCGGGGTATCCGCGCTGACTGGGATGGATCGCCGGCAGTGCGCCGTCGCCGGTCGAGACCGAGGTCAGATAGCGGCACACCCGTTCCACGCGCCGGCCGCCGAGGCGCCCGACGGAGTCCAGGACGCGCAGCGCCCGCGCGGTGTGCAGGGGCTGGCTCACGGGGCCGCGCAGATCGGGCTCCAGCGCGTGGCCGTATCCGCCGTCCTCGTTGCGGTAGGCGTCGAGGGCGGTCTCGACGGGGTCGGCGGCGCCGTGCAGGAAGTCGTGCGCGAAGAGGCGCTGCTCCAGCACGCGCGCGGTGAGCCAGACGAAGTGCTCGGCGCGGAAGAGCGGGGAGCGCGCCGGGGGCGTCGGGGGGAGTGGGGATGCTCCGGATTCGGCCATGCGTCAGACCGTAGGGCGGAAAGCGGTCTCGGCAGGCGGTCCCGGCGAGGGCCACCCCCGCGCGCGGGATACTGATGTCATGCGGTTGACGGTCTTCTGGCAGCGGATGGACGAGCATTTCGGCGCGGGCTACGCCGAGACGTTCGCGCGCGACCACGTGATGGCGGAACTCGGCGGACGCACGGTGCAGGAGGCGCTGGCGCACGGCTGGGAGGCCAAGGACGTGTGGCGCGTGGTGTGCACGGTGATGAACGTTCCACAGGAGATGCGCTGATCCCACAAGAAGACCACAGGCGGTTCTCCGATTGTCGGTGCCGTAGGCGAGACTTGCTCCGTGGCACCCACTGACGAGACCGGGCAGGTTGCCCGGCACACACCTCCCCTCGGCGCGACGCCGCCCACCGGACCGCCTCCGGCCGACGGCGACGCCGGGCAGGGCGCGCGCATGCCGCGCTGGCTTCCGCGCGCCATGGTGCTCGCGCTCGCCCTCATCGGTGTGTTCCAACTGGGTCTGTGGGCCTTCCACCAGCTCATCGGTCTGCTGCTCAACATCCTGATCGCGTTCTTCCTGGCCCTCGCCATAGAGCCGGCGGTGAGCCGGATGGCGGCCCGCGGGATGCGCAGAGGGCTGGCCACCTTCCTGGTCTCCTTCGGCCTGCTGATCGTGGTCGCCGGCTTCTTCACGCTGCTGGGCTCGATGCTCGCGGGTCAGATCATCAAGATGATCGAGGGCTTTCCGGAGTACCTCGACTCGGTGATCAACTGGGTCAACACCACGTTCCACACCGACCTCAGACGCGTGGACATCCAGGAGGGCCTGCTCCACTCCGAGTGGCTGAAGAAGTACGCCCAGAACAGCGCTGCGGGCGTGCTGGACGTCTCCACACAGGTCCTCGGCGGGCTCTTCCGGCTGCTGACCATCGCCCTGTTCTCGTTCTACTTCGCCGCCGACGGACCGCGCCTGCGCCGCGCGCTGTGCTCCGTCCTGCCGCCCGCCCGGCAGGCCGAGGTGCTGCGGGCGTGGGAGATCGCCGTCGACAAGACCGGCGGCTATCTGTACTCGCGCGGGCTGATGGCGTTGATCTCAGGAGTGGCGCACTACGTGTTGCTCGAGGCGCTCGGCATCCCGTACGCGCCCGTGCTCGCCGTCTGGGTCGGCGTGGTCTCGCAGTTCCTCCCCACCATCGGCACCTATCTCGCGGGCGCCCTGCCCATGCTGATCGCCTTCACGGTCTCGCCCCTGTACGCGCTGTGGGTGCTCATCTTCGTCGTGGTCTACCAGCAGTTCGAGAACTACATGCTTCAGCCCAAGCTGACCTCGAAGACCGTCGACATCCACCCCGCCGTCGCCTTCGGCTCCGTCATCGCGGGCACCGCCCTGCTCGGCGCCGTCGGCGCGCTGATCGCCATCCCGGCGGTCGCGACGCTCCAGGCGTTCCTGGGCGCCTACGTGAAGCGTTACGACGTCACGGACGACCCCCGTGTCCACGGACACCGGGGACGCGGGGAGGGGCCGCTCACGCGCGTGCGGCGGCTGTGGGGGCGGGTGCGGCACCGGCAGGTCGGGGCGCGGGACGAGTCCGGCCGAGGGTGAGCGGCAGTCAGTACCTGAGGACGGCCCACACTCCGGCCGCGGCGACCGCGGCCACGTAGCACCCCACCGCCGCGGCCACGATCCGCCGGCGTACGGCCTCGCTCCAGGGCGTGCGGGACAGCAGCCAGGCCAGGGCGGGCAGCACCAGGACGGCGTGCAGGCTCACCCCGTGCAGTGGCTTCAGCGAGGCCGTCGAGTGGTACGCCGCCTCCTGGTGTCCGGTGCGGGTGAGCACGACACCGCGCGCGATCATCGCCGCCCCCGAGGCGAGCGCGACGAGCAGGATCGCGAAACCGGAGCGCACCGCGAGGGCCATCCCGGCCGGGCCGGTCGGCCGGTGCCGGAAGGACGCCACGGCGAACCGGGCGAGCAGCACCACGAGGACCCCGCCGCCGACCGCCAGCGTCATGGACACGGCCGTGTCGAAGGGCGTCTCCATGTCCAGGTGCGAGGGCACCCCACGCCACGCCTGGAGGGTGATGCCCGCGACCTCCACGACGCAGTCGGCGGCGAACACCCCGAGCAGCACGGCGCGCAGCCGTGGGCCGACACGCACGTAAGAGGTGACCTGGACGACCGCGAGGAGCGTCACCCCGAAGGAGAGCCCGAAGGTCACCGGCTTGCGCCAGGAGACGGGTCCGTTCCAGGGGCCGCCGTCGACGGCGAACACCACGAGGTGGACGAGCCCGGAGAGGATCAGCAGGAGCGCCGTCGCCTCGTAGAGGTGGTATCGGCGGTGTCGGGGGTACCGGAGGTACTGGTGGTACCGGCTGCCCGGGGAGCGTGGGTGCGGGATCGGGTGCCCGGTTTCCGCTCCGCCGCGGGCGTGGCCGGTCTTCTGCTGGTCCATGCACCGAGCGTCCCGGCCACGTCGTACGCCGTCGTCGTCCCGCCGAAGACACCCGCCGTACGCCCGCGGAAGTAGCCGGGGCGTACGGGACGAGAGCGACCAGAGGGACGAGCGAGCCGGATCGGACGGTGTTGTCGGCGCGTGAACGTAGCCTCGGAAGTGCTGCGTGGTGCGCTTGACACAGAAATCGAACATCCGTTCTTATTAGAGCTCCGGTGAGACGCTGGTCGGGTGTTCCGTCCTGGTTTGGACGGATAAGCACCCGAGTTATCCACAGGCCGGACCGGCGTCGGGGCGCATTGTCAGTGGCAGGCGTTAGCGTCTTTGACGTGAAGCGATCGACTCAAGCAAACCGGGTGGAACCCATGGCAGGAACCGACCGCGAGAAGGCACTGGATGCCGCACTCGCACAGATTGAACGGCAGTTCGGCAAGGGCGCCGTGATGCGTCTCGGCGAGCGACCGAACGAGCCCATCGAGGTCATCCCCACCGGGTCGACCGCACTCGACGTCGCCCTCGGGGTCGGCGGGCTGCCGCGTGGCCGCGTGGTGGAGGTGTACGGTCCGGAGTCCTCCGGCAAGACCACGCTGACGCTGCACGCCGTGGCGAACGCGCAGAAGGCCGGCGGACAGGTCGCCTTCGTGGACGCGGAGCACGCCCTCGATCCCGAGTACGCGAAGAAGCTCGGCGTCGACATCGACAACCTGATCCTCTCGCAGCCGGACAACGGCGAGCAGGCCCTCGAGATCGTGGACATGCTGGTCCGTTCCGGCGCCCTCGACCTCATCGTCATCGACTCCGTCGCCGCGCTCGTCCCGCGCGCCGAGATCGAGGGCGAGATGGGTGACAGTCACGTCGGTCTCCAGGCCCGTCTGATGAGCCAGGCGCTGCGGAAGATCACCAGCGCGCTCAACCAGTCCAAGACCACCGCGATCTTCATCAACCAGCTCCGCGAGAAGATCGGCGTGATGTTCGGCTCCCCGGAGACCACGACCGGTGGCCGGGCGCTGAAGTTCTACGCCTCGGTGCGTCTCGACATCCGTCGCATCGAGACCTTGAAGGACGGTACGGACGCGGTCGGCAACCGCACGCGCGTCAAGGTCGTCAAGAACAAGGTCGCGCCGCCCTTCAAGCAGGCCGAGTTCGACATCCTCTACGGGCATGGCATCAGCCGCGAGGGCGGTCTGATCGACATGGGCGTGGAGAACGGCTTCGTCCGCAAGGCCGGCGCCTGGTACACGTACGAGGGCGACCAGCTGGGACAGGGCAAGGAGAACGCCCGTAACTTCCTGAAGGACAACCCCGACCTCGCCAACGAGATCGAGAGGAAGATCAAGGAGAAGCTGGGCGTCGGCGTGCGTCCGGAGGAGCCCGCCGCCGAGCCGGCCGCTGCCACTGCGGCCACCGCAGGCACCGCGGGTACCACGGGCGCGCCCGCGGACGATGCCGCCAAGGCGGCTCCGGCTGCCGCGGCCAAGACGGCCAAGACCAAGGCCGCGGCCGCCAAGAGCTGATCCGTGACGCGACGAACGGACTGGGCCGAGTACGTCTCCCCCGACACTCCCCGGGGGGCGGGAGGCGGGGCCGAGGGCGGCCCCGCCCAGGCCGGCGGCGACCGGCCGGAGAGCGGCTCGCACCATGCTGAGGGGACGGACGGCGACGCCCGGCCCCGTGGCGGCCGGGCGCGGCGCGGCGGCGAAGGAGGTCCACGCGAGAGGCGTGGGCGCCGTCGGCGCGGCTTCGCGGAACCGTCCGCCGAGGACGAAGGCACCTCTTCCTCGTCGAGGGCCGAGCAGGGGGAGCCTTCAGGGGACCCGGCTGAGCGGGCACGGGCGATCTGCCTGCGCCTGCTCACCGGGACCCCGCGCACCCGGAAACAACTCGCCGACGCCCTGCGGAAACGGGAGATCCCGGACGACGTGGCGGAGGAGGTGCTCTCGCGGTTCGAGGAGGTCGGGCTGATCAACGACGGCGCCTTCGCGGACGCCTGGGTGGAGTCCCGGCACCACGGCCGGGGGCTGGCCCGGCGAGCACTCGCCCAGGAGTTGCGGACCAAGGGGGTCGACTCGGAGCTGATCGAAGAGGCTGTCGCCCAGCTCGACTCCGAGCAGGAGGAGGAGACGGCGCGCGAGCTCGTCGCCCGCAAGCTGCGCTCGACCCGCGGGCTCGACCGCGACAAACGGCTGCGCCGCCTCGCCGGCATGCTCGCGCGCAAGGGCTATCCCGAGGGCATGGCCCTGCGGGTGGTCCGCCGGGCACTGGAGGAGGAGGGTCAGGACACGGAGTTCCTGGACGGCGAGGGGTTCTGAACGAGGGGTGCCGAACGAGGCGTTCTCCAGCAGTGGGGTGGGGACAACCCCCCACTGAGGACGCCGGGCCACCGCAGTGCACAAGCATCTGTGCACAGACGAGTGTGTACGCATGTCCCAGGAACCCGGTGCCAACGAGCCCCCGGACGCGGAACACGCCTCCGCGGCTCCCGTCGAACTCGGCGACCTCGCCGCTCTCAGGGCGCTCGCCCAGCCGCGACGTCAGCGCATGCTCGAACACCTCACCCTGCACGGCCCGGCCACCTCGGCGACCCTCGCCCGCGCCCTCGGCCTGAACACCGGATCCACCAGCTACCACCTGCGTGAGCTGGCCAGGTACGGCTTCGTCGAGGAGACCGACGCGGAGAGGCCCGCGCACCGGGGCGAGAACGGCGAGAACCCGGCCGAGGCGCGGCAAGCGGAGCCGTCCACGCACCGGGAGCGCTGGTGGCGGGCGGTCCCCGGGGACCGCCGGTTCCCGCCGCGCAGCCGTCAGAGTGCCGAGATGCGGCTCGTCATGGACGAGTTGAACCACCATGCCTACGCAGCCGATCTGGACCTCTTCGAGCGGCTCCAGCGGGACGCGGAGGACGACGACCCGTGGGCGGACGCGTTCCCCTACTCGCGCGGCACCATCCGGCTCACGCTGCCCGAACTCCAGGACTTCTTCGAGGAGTACATCGCTCTCCTCAACCGCTACAAACGACCCGCATCGGCGACACCGCCGGGCGCACGCACCCTTCTCACCCGCTTCCTCGCCTTCCCCGCCTCCTCTCCCGCCCCCACTCCCTCCGACGCCCTCTCCGCCACGCCCTCCGTCGGTGACGAAAGCGAGGTCGATCCCTCGTGATGCTGCGCTATGCCCTGAAGACCGTTCGTGCCCGCAAAGCGGGCTTCCTGGGCGCCTTCCTCGCGCTGCTGTGCGCGGCCGCCCTGATCAGCGCCTGCGGGACCCTCCTGGAGACGGGGCTGCGGGGCGCCATCCGCACCGAGCGCTATGCCGATGCGCCCGTCGTGGTCTCCGCCGACCAGAACGTCCACCGGACCACCGTCGAGCACAAGAAGGGCAAGACCAAGGTCAAGCACAAGGCCAAACCCATCGCCGAACGCGCCTGGCTCCCGGCCGACCTGGAGCGCAGACTCGTCACCGCACCCGGTGTCGCTCGAGTGATTCCCGAACTCACCTTCCTCGCCGAGCCGTTGACCACCGCCGGCACCCCGGACACCGACGGCGGGCCCGCCTACGGCCACGCCTGGGACTCCGCCGCGCTGACGCCGTACCGGCTCACCGCGGGCACCGCCCCCGCGGCCGCCACCGACGTGGTCGTCGACCGCGACCTCGCCGCACGCGCCGGCCTCGCCCCCGGCGACCGGCTCACCGTCCAGTCGACACAGGCCCCGCGCACCTACCGCGTCTCCGGCGTCGCCGCCCCCGCCACAGCCGTACGCCACCAGAGCGCCCTCTTCTTCTCCACCGGGGAGGCCCAACGGCTCGCCGCACACCCCGGGCAGGTCACCGCGTTCGGCGTGCTGCCGAAGGCGGGCACCGACCCGAGCCGGCTCCGCGAGGCCCTGGCCACGGCCCTGCACGGCACCGGAGCCCAGGTCAGTACCGGCGACGACCGAGGGCCCGTCGAGTTCCTGGACGCCGCCGCGGCCCGCGTCAAGCTGGTCAGCATGGGCGGAGCGATGGGCGGCACCTCGCTGCTCGTGGCGGTCCTCGTCGTCGTCGGAACCTTCGCGCTCTCCGTCCAGCAGCGCCGACGTGAACTCGCCCTGCTGCGCGCCATCGCCGCAACCTCCGGGCAGATCCGCCGTCTCCTCGGGCGCGAGGCACTGATCGTCGCGCTGGCCGCGGGCACGGCCGGCGCGCTTCTGGGGCTCCCGCTGGGGAGTTGGCTGCACGCCAGGTTCGTCGCCCTCGGTGCCGTACCGGCCACGCTTCAGCACACCGTGAGCGCTCTCCCTCCGCTCGCCGCGGTCGCCGCGACGCTGTTCGGCGCCTGGGGCTCAGCGCGGATCGCCTCCCGCAGAGTGTCCCGGATCGGCCCTGCCGAGGCGTTGGCCGAGGCCCGGACCGAGCCCACCCGGCCCGCCTGGGGGCGCCTCCTCGCCGGCCTGCTGCTGCTCGCGGCCGGGGCGGTCCTCGTCACCCTGCTCGGCTTCCTGCGGACCGAGCCCGCCTCGACGCCCGTGACATTCCTCGCCGTCGTCGTACTGTCCACCTCCGTCGCGCTGCTCGGGCCGCTCCTGGTCAAGGCGGCCGCGTCTCTCCTCGCCGGACCGCTGCGCCTGACCGGTCCCGGCGGCAGGCTCGCCACCGCCAACCTCCACGGGAACGCCACCCGCATGGCCTCCGTCGTCACCCCTCTCACCCTGCTCGTCGGCATGGCCTGCACGGTGCTGTTCGTCCAGCCCACCCTCGGCGACGCGGCCCGCGCCCAGGTCCGCGAGGGCGTACGCGCCGACTGGGTCGTCGCCTCCCAGGGGCCCGGTGTGCCCGCCGAGGCGGCACGACGACTGCGTACGCAGCACGACGTCGTCACCGAAGTGGTCCGTACGACCGTCCGGGTCGGCCTCGACAAGTACGCGGCCCAGGGCGTCACTCCGGCCGCCGTCAGCCGTACCTGGGACCCCGATGTCACCGCCGGCTCCCTCGGCGGGCTCACCGAGCACACCGTCGCCGTCAGTGAACTGGCCGCGGACCACCTGCACCTGACGCCGGGAAGCACCCTGAAGCTCACGCTCGGCGACGGCACGCCCGCCACACTCACCGTCGCCGCCGTCTACGCCAGGGGCCTCGGCTTCGGAGACCTCACCTTCGCGCACGACCTGGTCGCCCGCCACGTCGACAACCCGCTCGCCTCCTCCCTGCTCGTCAGCACGACCCGTACACAGACACAACTCGCGACTACGCTGCGTGAGTTCCCGGGACTTCGGGTGATTTCCCCGGCCGCCGCCGACACGCTGCGGGCGGAGCGGCAGCAGGCGAACGCCGAGGTCAACTTCCTGGCCATGGGACTCGTGCTGGCGTTCACGGCCATCGCCGTGGTCAACACGCTCGCCATGTCGGTCGCCGAACGGGTCCGGGAGTTCGCGCTGCTGCGTCTCGCGGGAGCGACCCGTCGGCAGGTGCTGCGCATGCTGCGTACCGAGACCCTGTCGGTCCTGCTCCTCGCCGCCGCCCTCGGCAGTGCCATCGCCCTGGCGGTCCTGACCGCGTTCAGCATCGGCATGACGGGACGGGCGGCCCCGGCGGTCGTGCCGCTCGTGTACGCCACGGTGGTCGCCGGGGCCGGGCTTCTCGCGCTGGTCGCCACCGCTGTGCCGGGACGCCTGGCGCTGAGGGTGCGCGCGGTGACGGCGGCGACGGCGCAGGAGTGAGGGACGCTCCCCCTCTCCGTCGGGAGGCGTGATCTCCGAGACCCCCAGGGAGCGCAGGATTACCTTGCGTTCCCAGAAGGGTGAGCCCGTCCGGTTCGCCGGTACCGTCTGCTGCCGCCCGTGAACCCCCTTCTCTCCTGCGGGGGTTGTCTCCCGCACCTTCCGACAGGCGGCCTTGCCATGCCCGTGCCCACCCGTTCCCGAAGACCGCTCGTCGTCCCGGTCCTCGGCGCCGGTCTACTGCTCACCGGCTGTGGATTGTGGCCCTCGCAGGCCACGGCACCCGCGGGCGCGGTCGAGGGCAGGATCACGCTGGGCTTCGTCAACGGCGGTACCACCGAGTTCCATACGTGCCTCCAGGAGTCCGTCGAGCGGACGGCCCGCAACAACGGCGTCCATCTCTTCACGGCCAACTCGCGCCAGGACGGCGCCACGGAGGTGTCCAACATCGGGGACATGATCGCCCGCAAGGTGGACGCGCTGGTCGTACAGACCGTCGACGTCGACGCCCTCAAGGGGGACATCGCCGAGGCGAAGGCCGCCGGGGTGCCGATCTTCCTCACCTCGGTGGCCCCCGACGACACGTCCGACCTCCTGGGGGCCGTCGTGGTCGATCTGAAGGAGGTCGGGGAACTCGACGCCGAGTGGATCGAGCGGGACGCCGCCGGCCGGGAGGTCGGCGTCGCCGTGATCGCGGGAGCCCCCGGCGCCGCCTCCGACCTGCTCACCGAGGCCTTCACCAAGAAGCTGCCGGACAACGCCAAGGTGGTCGCGAGCCGGCCCGGCATGTACGACCCCGTCAAGGCGGGCAAGGTCGCCGCGGCCATGATCAAGGACGATCCGGGCCTGGACTACGCCTTCGTCGCCAATGAGGAGATGGCGTTCGCCGCCCGGAAGGCCTTCGACGCGGCCGGTGCCGAGGGCGTCAGGATCGTGACGGTCAACGGCACCGACGAGGCGCTGGCCGCGCTCAAGGCCGGCAGCCTCGCCGCCACCGTCTCCAACTCGGCCGCGGACACCGGCGAACTGGCGGTGCAGAACGTCATCTCCCTGCTGCGCAAGGACGACAGGGCCGACAGGATCGACAAGACACCCGTCCGCCTGGTCACCAGGGACAACGCGGACACGGCCCCGCTGTACTGCCCGCCGGGCGACTGAGCCCGGCGCCCCACGGCCCCGCTACGACGTCACGGGGAGCCCCGCCGCCCGCCACGCCTGGAAACCACCGACGAGGTCGGTGGTCCGGTGCAGCCCCAGCTGGTGCAGGGAGGCGGCGGCCAGGCTCGACGCGTAACCCTCGTTGCAGATCACGACGGCCCGTACGTCATGACTCGTGGCCTCGGGGAGGCGATGGCTGCCCTGGGGATCGAGGCGCCACTCCAGTTCGTTGCGCTCGACGACCAGGGCACCGGGGATCAGACCGTCCCGCTCGCGCAGGGCCGCGTACCGGATGTCGACGAGCAGCGCCTCACCCGCGCGGGCGGCCTCGTACGCCTCCCGCGCCTCCACGCGCGCGTACCCGGCGCGCACCCGCTCGAGCAGCTCGTCCACGCCCGTCGGCCGTTCGTCCGTCGGACGCCCCTCCCGAGGTGCGCTCGGGCCGCTCACTGCCAGTCCTCCGGGCGCTCGACCTGCTCCAGCCGCAGGACATGTCCGGTACGGCTGTAGCGGCGGATGCGCGGCAGCGGGGGGTAGTAGGCGTGGACGGAGACGGCGTGTTCCTCGGTGGACCGGTTGAGGACCTCGTGGACGTGGTGGCGTCCGAAGGAGCGGCCCCGGCCGGCGGGCAGGGTGCGCTCCCGGTCCACGCCGTCCGTCAGCTCGAGGGTCTTCCAGCCGTCGGTGGGCAGCCGCGCGGCGAGCGAGTACTCCTGCAGCTCGCCCCGCGCGGTCAGGAAGGCGCCGACCGAGTCGGCGTGGTCGTGCCAGCCGGTGCCGGTGCCGGGCGGCCAGCCGATCAGCCAGGCCTCGCTGCCGCCGGGGCCCTCCAGGCGCACCCAGGTGCGGCCTTCCGGGTCGAGGGGGAGCGAGGCGATCAGCTCGGTGTCGGCGGCTGTGCGCCGGACGAAGTCGAGGAGGTCGGCCTGTGTGGGCGCGGCGACGGCGGCGGTGGGCACGGAAGGAGAGACAGACACGGGTACCGTCCTGAGAACGTTCGCGGGAGCGCACGGCCGCGCACGGAGCGGGGTGCGCATCGGCGGCGCGCGCCGGTGGGAAAGGGGGATGCGAGTTCAGCAGGACGGGCGACACACGCAGCCCGCATAGCGGACGAGGTCCATATGGACCCTCCGCCACAGGCGCACATCGGTGTCGGTCACGATCCGGAGTACACCATGCCGGTGTACCCCGGTCAACTCACTGTCACGATGTGGACCGCACAGTCACAGCCGGTACGACCGTGCGTTTCCCGCTCGGCTCTCTCCCGGTTCTCCTAGGGGCGTCGTCCGGTCGTCGTCCGGTTGTCGCCGGGTCGTCGTGCGGTCGTCGTGCGGTCTTCTCGCGGGCGGATGCCGGGCGGGTCCGTGCGTCACTTGGCCGCGGAGCCCGCCGTGGCCCCCGCTTCCGAGGTCTCCCGCGACCCCGTGGGACCGCCCACCGTCGCCTCCGCCGCCGCGTACAGGTCGGCCGCGCGTACTCCGTTGAGCGCGGTGACCAGACGGCCGTCGGGCCGGATCAGCAGAACGGTGTGCGCGGCCGCGCCCGGATAGCTCTCGGCCACCAGCAGCTCGGCCGGGCTGGGCAGGGCCGTCACCGCGGCGGCGAGCCGGGGCATGATCCCGGCGCCCACCCAGTGCCTGCGCTCCCACACGCCGGTGCCCGGTGCGATCAGCAGGACGAGCAGGGCACCGCGCCCCAGCCGGTCCCGCAGCCGTACGAACGAGCCGTCCTCCGCGGTCACCCGCACGTCCTCCACCGGCGCGCCCGGAGCCGTGTCCACCGGCACCTCCGCCTCCAGGTGCCGGGGCGCGAGCGGCGAGCCGTCGTAGGCGCCCGGCGCGCCCAGCGGACCGCGGCCCAGGTGACCGTCGGTGAGCAGCACGTCGTGACCGCGGGCCGTGCCGGGGACGTACGCCCTTATGCCGGCGCCGCCGCGCAGCACCGGCAGCGCCTGGTCGGCGGCGCGCAGCCGGGCGGCGACGGCCGCGCGCCGCTCCGCCTGGTAGCTGTCGAGCAGCGCCTCGTGCGACCCGTGGTGCCAGGCCAGGGCCAGCTTCCAGGCCAGGTTGTCGGCGTCCCGCAGGCCCTCGTCGAGGCCCTGGGTGCCGAGCGCGCCGAGCAGGTGCGCGGCGTCCCCGGCGACGAAGACCCGTCCCACGCGCCAGCGGCGGGCCAGCCGGTGGTGCACGGTGTGGACGCCGGTGTCGAGCAGTTCGTAGGCCGGCGTGGAACCGCCGCTCCAGCCCGCCAGGGTCTCGCGGATGCGCGCCACGAGCAGCTCGGGCGTGACGAGGTCCTTGCCGGGCGGCAACAGCCAGTCCAGGCGCCAGACGCCGTCCGGCAGCGGGCGTCCGGTGACTTCCCCGGCGGAGGGGCCGGTCACCCGCCACGGCGGTGTCCGATGGAGCAACGCCTCGTCGGGCCACGGAAGTTCCGTGCGCAGCGCGGCGACGGCGTGTCGCTCCACCGCCGTACGGCCGGGGAAGCGGATGTCGAGGAGTTTGCGGACGGTGGAGCGCGGGCCGTCGCAGCCGACCAGGTGGCTGCCGCGCCACCAGGTGCCCCGGGGGCCGCGGGTGTGGGCCGTGACGCCGGAAGGTTCCTGCTCGATGCCGTCCAGGCGGCTGTCCACGGCGATCTTCACCAGCCGCTGCCCCACCAGGGCGGCGCGCAGGATGCCCGTCAGCACATGCTGGGCGATGTGCAGGGGAGCGGGGTCCGTCGCGTCGTCGAACCTGACCTCGCGCGTCACCTGCTTGCGCCGCATCGACCGCCATCCGGCCCAGTGGACTCCGGCCTCGTCGAGGGACGTTCCGGTGAGCCGCTCGACGAGGGCGGCGGTGTCCTCGCGCAGGACGACGGTGCGCGCGAGCCGTGGTTCGTCCTTGCCGGGGCCCTCGTCGAGGACCACGGACGGCACCTGCTGGCGCGCCAGCGACAGGGCGAGCGTGAGCCCCACCGGCCCCGCTCCGACGATGATCACCGGGTCCACGGCGTGCCGCCCCCTGCCCGCGACGGTGTCCTCAGGGACGTATGGGAACTAGAGGTAGGAGCAGGGTGCACGATCACAGAACGTATGCAACCCATTGCCGCTGCTTGCGTCAAGTGACGGAGGCAGTGGCGCGCACGCCACTGCCTCCGTACAGGTCACACCACTTGAGCGGGTGTCAGGCCGACGCCCCGCTTCCGAAGCCGCCGCCGACCTCGGCCGCGTTCAGATCGTCCACCTTGTCGACGCCGAGGACCGCGCCCGTGCTGCGCTTGCTGCGCCGCAGGTAGCGCTCCAGCCAGCTCGCGAAGCTGGTGAGGATGAAGTTCAGCACGATGAACATGATCGCGACGACGATGAAGCTCGGGATCACGTTGGCGTAGTTGGCCGCCAGCGTGCCGCGGGAGTTGAGCAGCTCGGGGAACCCGAGCATCACGCCGCCGAGCGCGGTGTCCTTCACGATGACCACCAGCTGGCTGACGATCGCGGGGAGCATCGCGGTGACCGCCTGCGGAAGCAGGATGCTGGACATCGTCTGGCCCTTGCGCAGGCCGATCGCGTACGCGGCCTCCGTCTGCCCCTTGGGCAGGGAGAGGATGCCGGCCCGGACGACCTCGGCGAGGACCGAGGCGTTGTAGAGCACCAGGCCGGTGACGACGGCGTAGAGGGGCCGGTCCTCGCTGGTGACGTCCGTGGAGCGGGCGTAGAACTCGTTGGCGAACAGCATCAGCAGGAGCACCGGGATCGACCGGAAGAACTCGACGACCGTGCCGGCCACGGCCCGCACCCACCGGTGGTCGGACAGGCGGGCGATACCGAAGACCGCGCCGAGCGGAAGGGCGATCACCATGGAGAGCGCGGCCGCTTTGAGCGTGTTCTCGAGGCCGGGCAGCAGATACGTCGTCCAGGCCTCGGACTCGGTGAACGGCTTCCACAAGGCGGAGGTGAGCTGGTCCTTGTCGTCCATCTTCTGCCACACCCACCACAGGGCCAGCGCGAGGAGGACGAAGAAGACCACCGAGAAGACGACGTTGCGCCGCTTGGCGCGGGGGCCGGGAGTGTCGTAGAGGACCGAGCTCATCGCTTCACCGCCAGTCGCTTGCTGAGCCAGCCGAGGATGAGGCCGGTCGGCAGGGTCAGTACCACGAACCCGAACGCGAAGACCGCGCCGATGAGCAGCGTCTGCGCCTCGTTCTCGATCATCGTCTTCATCAGGTAGGCGGCCTCGGCGACGCCGATGGCGGCCGCCACCGTGGTGTTCTTGGTCAGGGCGATCAGGACGTTCGCCAGTGGCCCGATGACCGAACGGAACGCCTGCGGCAGCACGATGAGCGTCAGGGTCTGGGTGAAGCTCAGCCCGATGGCCCGGGCCGCCTCCGCCTGCCCCATGGGCACCGTGTTGATGCCGGAGCGGATCGCCTCGCACACGAAGGCCGCGGTGTACGCGGCCAGACCGAGCACGGCGAGCCGGAAGCCCTGGACCTTGAAGTCCTCGGCGCCCAAAGTCATACCGAAGACGTCGGCGAGGCCGAGCGAGCTGAAGAGGATGATGACCGTCAGGGGGATGTTCCGGACGATGTTGACGTAGGTGCTGGCGAACCCGCGCATCAGCGGGACCGGGCTGACCCGCATCCCGGCCAGCACGGTGCCCCAGATCAAGGAGCCCACGGCGGAGAGGGCGGTGAGTTTCACCGTCATCCAGAACGCCCCTAGGACGTCGTAACCTTCAAGAAAGTCGAACACGATCTCCCGCGCTTCCGGGTGGGTGGCGTATGTGGAGGGCGGGGCGCGCCGCCGCCGTGATCGCGACGGACGGCGGCGCACCGCGATTACCCCGCTGTGCTGAGCCGGTGGTTACGAGGCGTTCGGGACGATGACGCCGATCTTCGGGGCGGCCTCGTTCTTGTAGCCCGCCGGGCCGAAGTTGGCGTCGACGGCCTTCTGCCACGAGCCGTCGCTGACCATCTGCTCCAGCGCCTTGTTGATCTTGTCCACGGTCGCGGAGTCGCCCTTCTTGACGCCGACGCCGTAGTTCTCGTTGCTGAGCTTCAGGCCCGCGAGCTTGAACTTGCCCTTGTACTGCTCCTGCGAGGCGAAGCCGGCGAGGATCGAGTCGTCGGTGGTGACCGCGTCCACGGAGCCGTTCTGAAGGCCGGCGATGCACTCCGAGTAGGAGCTCACCTCCTTGAGGTTCGCCTTCGGGGCGATCGACTTCTGCACGTTCTGCGCGGAGGTCGAACCGGTCACGGAACACAGGTTCTTGCCGTTGAGGTCGTCGCCCTTGGCGATCTTCGAGTCCGACTTGACCAGCAGGTCCTGGTGGGCCAGCAGGTACGGGCCGGCGAAGTCGACCTTCTGCTTGCGCTCGTCGTTGATCGAGTAGGTGGCCGCGATGAACTTCACGTCACCGCGCGCGAGGGCGTTCTCGCGGTCGGCGCTCTTGGTCTCGACGAACTCGATCTGGTCCGGCTCGTAACCGAGCTGCTTGGCGACGTAGGTCGCGACGTCCACGTCGAAGCCGGCGAAGGACCCGTCGGGCTTCTTCAGACCGAGGCCGGGCTGGTCGTACTTGATGCCGACCTTGATCTTGCCGCTGCCGCCGCTGGAGCTGCTGCTGCCGCTGTCGTCCTTGTTGTCGTCGCCGCCGCAGGCGGTCGCGGTCAGGGCGAGAACGAGGACAGCGGCGGAGGCGGCGGTGACCTTGCGAAGCTTCATGAGGAACTTCCTTAGAAGAGTGATGAAGTACTGCGGGCGGTGCGGGTTCCGTCAGTGATGCAGGTCAGTGGTGCAGGATCTTCGACAGGAAGTCCTTGGCACGGTCGCTGCGCGGATTGCTGAAGAACTGGTCGGGCGCAGCCTCTTCGACGATGCGTCCGTCCGCCATGAACACCACGCGGTTTGCAGCCGATCGTGCGAAACCCATCTCATGGGTGACGACGATCATCGTCATGCCGTCCCTGGCCAGCTGCTGCATGACTTCGAGGACCTCGTTGATCATCTCGGGGTCCAGAGCCGACGTCGGCTCGTCGAAGAGCATGACCTTCGGGTCCATCGCCAGCGCCCGCGCGATGGCGACGCGCTGCTGCTGACCGCCGGAGAGCTGCGCGGGGTACTTGTCGGCCTGGGTGGCCACACCGACCCGGTCGAGGAGGGCGCGCGCCTTCTCCTCGGCCTTCTTCTTGTCGGCCTTGCGGACCTTGACCTGGCCGAGCACCACGTTCTCGAGCACCGTCTTGTGCGCGAACAGGTTGAACGACTGGAACACCATGCCGACGTCGGCGCGCAGCCGGGCCAGTGCCTTGCCCTCCTGGGGCAGCGGCTTCCCGTCGATGGTGATCGCGCCGTCGTCGATCGTCTCCAGGCGGTTGATGGTGCGGCACAGGGTCGACTTTCCGGACCCGGAGGGCCCGATGACCACGACGACCTCGCCGCGGTCGATCGTGAGGTCGATGTCCTGGAGAACGTGCAACGCGCCGAAGTGCTTGTTGACGCTCTTCAGGACGACCAGTTCACCGCTCGCGACCGCGTCTTCCTTGGTCACCGATACTTCGGTCATCGCTCTGGTGCTCCGTCCTCCTCGGTTTCGGAGGACAGTAGTGACCTGCCGCGACCAGCGTCATTACATCTGAGGGGAATCTGAGCATCACGATCCGATAGCAATCGGACACGTGTCGTAGCACTTGCGACCTGCGGGCGTATCGGGCGGATAACGGAAGCCCGGTGCAACCGGAACCCTCTTGACTGCGTCCTCGTCCATCAGCGTGACTGCCATGATGCACACACGCGTGTGCCCGTGTTTCTCCGACCGGAGAACCGAACGCCCGTTTTAGTGAGTCAGACCGTACGACCGATGAACCGGAGGAGGCCGGCATGAGACTGCTGCTCGTCGAGGACGACAACCATGTCGCCGCCGCCCTGTCCGCGGTCCTGAAGCGGCACGGTTTCGACGTCACCCACGCGCGCAGTGGCGAGGAGGCGCTCCAGGCCCTCGTCCCGGAGGGCCCCGGCTTCAGCGTCGTGCTGCTCGACCTGGGCCTTCCCGACCAGGACGGGTACGAGGTCTGCGGCAAGATCCGCAAGCGCACCGCCACGCCGGTGATCATGGTGACCGCCCGTTCCGACGTGCGCTCCCGCATCCACGGCCTCAACCTGGGCGCCGACGACTACGTGGTGAAGCCGTACGACACCGGGGAACTGCTCGCCCGTATCCACGCCGTCAGCCGCCGCACCGTCCACGAGGACCCGGAGGCCGGCGGGGAGGACGCGCTGCGCCTGGGCCCCGTGCACATCGAACTGCCCACCCGGCGCGTCACGGTGGACGGCTCGGTCGTCCAGCTGACCCGCAAGGAGTTCGACCTCCTGGCGCTGCTCGCCCAGCGCCCCGGTGTGGTCTTCCGCCGGGAACAGATCATCAGCGAGGTGTGGCGCACCAGCTGGGAGGGGACCGGGCGCACCCTGGAGGTGCACGTGGCCTCGCTGCGCGCCAAGCTGCGCATGCCCGCGCTGATCGAGACCGTGCGCGGCGTCGGCTACCGGCTCGTCGCCCCCGGCGCGTAGCGGGGACCGCGGTTGCGTACACGTCTTCTGCCGCTGCTCATCGTGCTGATGGCGGCCGTGCTGCTGGCCCTCGGGGTGCCGCTGGCCGTCAGTGTGGCGGGCGCCCAGCAACAGAACGTGGTCGTCGACCGCATCGACGACACCGCGCGGTTCGCGGCACTCGCCCAGTTCGTCACCGCCTCCTCGGGCGTCAACGACTCCGCGTCCGCCACGAACGAGCGACGCGCGACGCTCAGCCGGGAACTCGACAGCTACTACGACGTCTACGGCATTCGTGCCGGTGTCTTCTACGGCACGGACACCCCCATGGCTCATGCCCCGAGGGACTGGTACCTCCCCGAAACGGGGGAGGTGCGGGAAGCCTTCGAGGAGGCGCTGCTCAGCCGTCGCAGCCACGACCCCCGGCAGGTGTGGCCGTGGCAGCGCAACCGGCTCGTCGTGGCGTCGCCGGTCATCCGGGACGGTGACGTCGTCGCCGTCGTCGTCACCGACTCGCCCACCGGGCCGATGCGGTCGCGGATCCTGCACGGCTGGCTGGTCGTCGGCGCGGGCGAGATCGCCGCGATGCTGCTGGCCATCGGCGCGGCCCTGCGGCTGACCGGCTGGGTGCTGCGGCCGGTGCGGGTCCTGGACGCCACCACCCACGAGATCGCGAGCGGCCGGCTGAAGTCCCGGGTCGCGGTGGCCGGCGGGCCTCCGGAACTCCGGCGGCTGGCCGGGGCGTTCAACGAGATGGCGGACAACGTCGAGGACGTGCTGGAGCAGCAGCGGGCCTTCGTCGCCGACGCCTCGCACCAACTGCGCAACCCGCTCGCCGCACTGCTGCTGCGCATCGAACTGCTGGGGTACGAACTCCCCGAGGGCAACGAGGAGATCGCCTCCGTCCAGAACGAGGGCAAGCGACTGGCCCAGGTCCTGGACGACCTGCTCGACCTGGCCCTGGCCGAGCACGCCGAGGCCGACCTGCGGGTCACCGACATCGGCGCGCTGACCGCCGAGCGCGTCGCCGCCTGGGCGCCCACTGCTGCGGCCAAGGGCGTCCGACTGGTCGGCGACTGCCCGCCGACCACGGCATGGGCCGACCCGGTGACGCTGTCCAGCGCCCTGGACGCCGTGATCGACAACGCGGTGAAGTTCACCCCGCGGGGGGAGAGCGTCACGGTCACGGTCGCGGCCGACGGGGCGACCTCGACCGTCGTGGTCACCGACAACGGTCCGGGGCTGACCGACGAGGAACTCACCCGCGTGGGCGACCGTTTCTGGCGCAGCGGCCGCCACCAGAACATCAAGGGCTCGGGGCTGGGCCTGTCCATCTCCCGGGCGCTGCTCGCGGCGGGCGGCGGCTCCCTCTCCTACGACCATCACGAGCCCGGTGGACTGACGGCGACGGTGTCGGTGCCGAGGTCGCCGACGTCGTAGCCGGGGGTCCTACGGTCGGGTCCTACGGTGCCGAGGGTCCTAGGGTCCAGGGCCGGCCCCGCGGTGCCAGGGGTCCTACGGCTTGACGGAGCGGTAGTAGCGCCGGGCGCCCTCGTGCAGCTTCAGCGGGTCGGTGTAGATGGCCGTGCGCAGGTCGACCAGCTGCGCGGAATGCACATGCGCACCGATCCCGTCCCGGCTCTTGATCACGGTCCGGGTCAGCCACTCGGTGAGCCGGGGTGCCATGTCCGTACGGGTCATCAGCAGGTTGGACACCGCGATCGTCGCCACGGTCGAGCCGTTCTGGATCGTGGGGTACGCCGACTCCGGCATGTTCGTGGCCCGGTAGAACCCGGTGGAGTCGTCCTGGTCGTGCATCTTGGCGACGAGGTCGGGGCCGATCGGCACGAACCGGAAGGTGAAGTTGTCGGCCAGCTTCTCCAGCCCGGCCGTCGGCACCCCGCCGGACCAGAAGAAGGCGTCGATCTTTCCCTTCTCCAGCTGCTCGGGACCGGTGTCGATGCCCTGGGACACGGCCTTGATGTCCTTGGCCGGGTCCAGGCCCGCCGCCTTGAGCACCCGCTCGGCGATCAGCCGCACGCCCGAGCGGGGCAGCCCGGTCGCCACGGTCCTGCCCCGCAGGTCCGCGACGGACCGGACGTCCGAGTCGCGCGGCACCACGAGCTGGACGTAGTCGTCGTACAGGCGGGCCACCCCGCGCAGCCGGGCGGCCGAGCCGGGGTGCTGCCGCTCGTACGTCTCCACCGCGTCGGCCGCGGCGATGGTGAAGTCGGCCTCGCCGGTCGCCACGCGCGCGACGTTCTCCTGCGATCCGTTGCTGGTCGACAGCTTCACGTCCAGGTCGGGCATGTCGCGGGCGAGCTCCGCGCGCAGGCGGCTGCCGTACTCGTAGTACACGCCGCTCGACGTGCCCGTGCTGAAGGTGATCGACCCGCTCGGCGGGTCCTCGCCCAGCGGCAGCAGCCACCACAGCAGCAGCCCGAGGACGACGACACCGGCGGCCGTGCCCTGGAGGGCGCGGCGCCTGCCGATACGGGAGAACAACGGGGACATGGGCGCGATCCTGCCAGCCGGGACGCGGTGCTGACCAGGGCGGGGCTCACAGGGGCCGGTTCCGGGCCGGAGTGTCAGTGGCCGTCGTTACAGTCGGTGCATGAGTTCCTCGCCCGCCGAACTGGTCCGTGAGTTCCACCGTGCCTTCGGGCTCGACGCCCGCAGCACGCCGACGGAGGTGTCGCCCCGCCTTGCCGCGCACCGCGGAGAGCTCCTCGCCGAGGAGGCGGCGGAGGTCGCCGAGGTGTCGGTGAGCGGCCCGCTGGACCGGCTCGCGCACGAACTGGCCGACGTCGTCTACGTCGCCTACGGCACGGCCCTGGTGCACGGGATCGACCTAGACGCGGTGCTCGCCGAGATCCACCGGTCCAACATGACCAAGCTGGGCCCCGGCGGTCAGGTCGCCCGCCGTGCGGACGGCAAGGTCCTCAAGGGCGAGCACTACGAGATACCGGACGTGTCCGCGGTGCTGCGCCGCCAGGGCTGGACCCCTGACGGCGCGGCCTGAAGCCGGTGGTCCGGTCAGGAGGCTGAGCCGCCGCCCGCCAGCTTCCCCTCCCGGTGCAGCGCACCCAGCGGGATGTCCCGCTGGAACACGGGCGTGCCGAAGATCGTCAGCTGGAGCCGCAGGGTGCCGCTCAGGTCGACACCGCCGTACACGGCCCAGGAACCGTCGGCATCGAACACCGAGTCGGTGCCGGTGACCGTGCCGGTGCCCTCGCCGCGGACGTAGGGCGCCAGATCGGCGACGACGCCGACGCTGCCGTACAGGCCGACCGTGGCCTGGGCGCCGAGGGCGGCTTTCACGCTGCCGGCGGTGGTGACGGAGGTGCGCACCGGGGTGCTCTTCATGTCCGAGGAGCTGACGGGGGTCCAGCCCTGGCCGAGGCCGAAGGTGCCGCCCGCCGCGAAGTCGCCCTGGAGGCTCTGCTCCACGTCGACGGTGATCCTGCCGTCGCCGGTGATCTGGAGGTAGCAGGTCAGGTCCAGGTTGACCACCACGGGCACGGGGCCGACCTGGAGGACCGGATCGGCGTGCAGGGTGGCGAAGGGGATCCGCACCGGCGTGGCGGAGGCGCCCGCGCGGCCCTTGAGCGACCAGCCCGAGGTCCAGTCGCCGGACACGCCGAGGTAGGCCGAGGCGGGCGCGGCGTCGGCGCCCTCGCCGCCGTAGCGGAAGTCGACCTGCGGGGCGACCTGTACGAAGCCGGAGACGGAGGCGTCCGCCGACGCGGCAGCCGAGGGGGACGTGTTCCCGACGGTCGGAAGGTCGGCCCTCACGTCGAGCCGCAGGCTGCCGAGCGGAACCGTCGCGCCCTGCGGGCCGACGTGCGCGTCGGCCGACTTCGACCAGGAGACGTCGACGTCGGGCAGCAGCTCGTCGATGTCGAACGCGGCCGGGTCGACGGGCACGCTGCCCTTGGCGGTGTCGTCCCCGAGCAGGGCGTTGAGCCGAGCCGGTGCGGTCTGCACCTCGGTGCCCTCGTCGGTCTCGCCGATCACCTTCGTGACCTCGGCGAGGAGCCCGTCCGGCGCACCGGGCGCGGGGGCGCTGGCGATGACGTCCCCGACGGCGGTGCGGTGCGGCGCCGACGAAGCGCCCGGCGAGACCGAGGGCGAGGAGGGGCTCGTCGCGGAAGGTGGGGCGGAGGGTGCGGCGCCGGACGAGATGACGGCCCGCCGGGTCCTGCCGTCGTACGAGCTGACGCTGAGCTTCGTCCGGTGGGCCCGCCCTTCCGAGTCGCCGGCGTGGGCGGTGGCGGTCGCGGTGCTGCCCGTGGGGGCGGCGGCCACCGCCAGCGAACGGTCGGCGGCGGAGGCGGCGGTCTCCGCGTCGGCCCGACGGGCGGCCGCCGAGGAGGAGGGTTCGGCCTGCGAGGAGGGGGAGGAACAGCCCGCGGCGAGGAGGAGGGCGGATACGGCCAAGGCGGGCATGAGGGCACGGGAGTGCCTCGTGCGTCTACGCAAGGTCAGTCCTGGAGGTGGGGGAGACGAGGGGGGACCGGCCTGGCGGACGATGCCTACTGGCCGGTAATAAGCCATGAGCATGCCATGGCTGTCTCCTCACCACTCCCCGATCCGGAGACCCCGCGATGTGACGTACGGCACGGGTGCGGTGAGGGCCCGCAGCGTCCCGGAGTAACCCGCTGCTGTCCCGTGCGGTCCAGTGCGTCCGGAGTGACCCGGTGCTGTCCCGTGCGGTCCGCTGCGGTCCGGGCCCTCACCGCGCCTCAGTCGCGTACCGGCGTCTGCGTCCTCGCCTCGGGCAGCTGCTCCACCGTGCCGGGGGTACCGGAGGCGCCTGGGGTGCCTGGGGTGCCGGGGTCGTGGGGCGGTCGGCGCCGGGCCCACCAAGCCGCCAGCGGCTCCGTGTAGCGGGCGGTGAGCGGGCCCACGACGACCAGGATCAGGACGTACGCCGTGGCCAGCGGTCCGAGAGAGGGCTCGATCCCGGCGGTGACCGCCAGCCCGGCGATGACGATCGAGAACTCCCCCCGGGCCACCAGCGCGCCGCCCGCGCGCCAGCGCCCCTTGACCGAGATCCCGGACCGCCGGGCCGCCCAGTAGCCGGTGGCGATCTTCGTGGCGGCGGTGACGACCGCCAGCGCGAGGGCGGGCAGCAGGACGGGAGGGATGCTCGCCGGGTCGGTGTGCAGCCCGAAGAAGACGAAGAAGACCGCGGCGAACAGGTCGCGCAGCGGGCTCAGCAGCGTGTGCGCGCCCTCGGCGACCTCCCCGGACAGCGCGATGCCCACCAGGAACGCCCCCACGGCCGCCGACACCTGGAGCTGCTGCGCCACGCCGGCGACCAGGATGGTGAGCCCCAGCACGACGAGGAGCAGTTTCTCCGGGTCGTCGCTCGACACGAACCGGGAGATGACGCGGCCGTAGCGCACCGCCGCGAACAGGACGAGTCCCGCGACGCCCAGCGCGATCGCCAGGGTGACGCTGCCGGCCGCCAGCCCGACCCCGGCCACCAGGGCGGTGACGATGGGCAGGTAGACCGCCATGGCCAGGTCCTCGAGGACCAGCACGCTGAGGATCACCGGGGTCTCCCGGTTGCCGACCCGGCCCAGGTCGCCCAGCACCTTGGCGATCACCCCGGACGACGAGATCCAGGTGACGCCCGCCAGCACCACGGCCGCCACCGGCCCCCAGCCCAGCAGCAGCGCGGCGGCCGCGCCCGGCAGGGCGTTGAGGGCGCAGTCGACGAGACCGGCCGGATAGTGGGCCTTGAGGTTCGAGACCAGATCGCTGGCCGTGTACTCCAGGCCGAGCATCAGCAGCAGCAGGATGACGCCGATCTCGGCACCGGTGGCGACGAACTCCTCGCTCGCGCCGAGCGGCAGCAGCCCGCCCTCGCCGAAGGCCAGACCGGACAGCAGATACAGCGGGATCGGCGAGAACCGGAAACGGGCGGCGAACCGGCCGAGCAGGCCGAGGCCGAGGATGATGGAACCGAATTCGATCAGCAGGACTGCGGAATGCACTCGATCACTCCCGACCGAGTATGGCCGCGGCCGCGTCCACACCTTCGCGGGTGCCGATGACGATGAGGGTGTCGCCGCCCGCGAGCCGGAAGTCCGGCGCCGGGGAGGGGATCGCCTCGGCCCGCCGCAGCACCGCCACGATCGAGGAGCCGGTCTCCGTCCGCATCCGGGTGTCGCCCAGCAGCCGCCCGTTCCAGCGCGAGGTGGCCGCCACCTCGATGCGCTCGGCGACCAGCCCCAGGTCCGTGGTGTAGAGCAGGCTGGCGCTGTGGTGGGACGGCATCAGCGCGTCGATCAGCGAGCCCGCCTCGGCTCCGGTCAGCCGTAGGGAGTGGGCGCACGACTCGGGGTCGTCCGCCTGGTACAGACCGACCGTCCGCGTACCGTCACGGTGGGCCACCACGGACAGGTGGCGCTGCTCCCGCGTCACGAGGTCGTACTGGACTCCGATGCCTGGCAGCGGTGTCGTCCGGAGGCGTGGAGCAGACACGTTTCTTCCCCTTGCTGGTCGTTGCTGGTCGTTTCCTGGTGACGTCTGGGACGAGTGCCCAAAGCCGCCATGCTGTCATCCCCCCGTACGGTGACGACATGGGTGTCGTGACGGATGGACAGGGCCGACGGTGGGCGGAGAGGCTGGTCACGGCAGTGCCATGGAGGGGCCGCCGGGCCCGGCGGGAAGGCCGGCAGGATCCGGAAACCGGAAGGCCCGGAGGCACCGCAGGGGCTGAAGGGGCGGAAAGAGCAGCACGAGACGAACGAGCTGCACGAGACGAACGAGATAGGCGAGTCGGACGGGTCGGGCTGGTCGGGCGAGTCGGGCGAGGAGGAGCCGCGCACATGTCACTGTTCTGGCGGATCTTCGTGCTCGACGCCGTAGGCCTGGTCATCGCGGCCGCCCTGCTGCTCGGCCCGGTCACCGTCTCCACGCCCATACTGCCGGGCGAGGTGCTCGTCGTGGTCGCGGGTCTGGCCGCGCTGCTGACCGTCAACGCGGTCGTGCTGCGCGTCGGACTGGCCCCGCTGGGACGGCTGGGACGAGCCATGGCCGACGCCGACCTGCTGCACCCCGGGGCCCGTGCCGTGGTCTCGGGGCCGGTCGAGACCGCCGAGCTGATCACGACGTACAACGCGATGCTGGACCGGCTGGAGGCCGAGCGCGCCGCCAGCGCGGCCGGGGCGCTGTCCGCCCAGGAACGAGAGCGCCACCGCATCGCCCGTGAACTCCACGACGAGGTCGGCCAGACCCTCACCGCCGTGCTGCTCCAGCTCAAGCGCGTCGCCGACCGGGCCCCGCAGGACCTGCGCGAGGAACTCGGCCAGGCGCAGGAGGCCACCAGGTCCGGCCTCGACGAGATCCGCCGCATCGCCCGTCGGCTGCGCCCCGGCGTCCTCGACGAACTCGGACTGCTGAGCGCCCTGCGCTCGCTCGCGGGCGAGTTCACCACCCATGGCCTGTCGGTGCGCCACGACCTCCGCGCCGGCCTGCCCCCGCTGACCGAGGAGACGGAACTCGTGCTCTACCGCGTGGCCCAGGAGGCCCTCACCAACACCGCCCGGCACTCCGGCGCCGACCGCGCCGAACTGTGTCTGCGCCCGGTCGCCGGCGGCGTCGAGCTCCTCGTACAGGACAACGGCAGGGGCCTGGGTCCGGCGGACGGCGAGGGCGCCGGGATCCGGGGGATGCGCGAGCGGGCCCTGTTGATCGGCGCGACCCTCACGGTGTCGTCGAGGGCGGACGGCGACGGCGGGACGGGCATAAGGCTGCGGGCGGCCGCGGGTGCCGGCCGGGCGGACGCGACGGCCCCTGTCGGAGGCCGCTGATGGCGGACGGCACGGCACCGCCCTCATCCGGGTCGGCGATCCCTCCGACCCGGGTCCTGCTCGCCGACGACCACACCCTCGTACGGCGGGGGGTACGGCTCATCCTGGACGGCGAGCCCGACCTGACGGTGGTCGCCGAGGCCGGGGACGGCGCCGAGGCGGTCGAGCGCGCCCGGGCCGGGGACATCGACCTGGCCGTCCTCGACGTGGCCATGCCCCGGATGACCGGGCTCCAGGCGGCCCGTGAACTGTCCCGCCGCCTCCCGGCCCTGCGCATCCTCATCCTGACGATGTACGACAACGAGCAGTACTTCTTCGAGGCGCTGAAGGCCGGAGCCGGCGGGTACGTCCTGAAGTCGGTCGCCGACCGGGACCTGGTCGAGGCGTGCCGGGCGGTGGTGCGGGACGAGCCGTTCATCTATCCGGGCGCGGAGCGGGCCCTGGTCCGCTCGTACCTGGACCGGCTGCACCGCGGCGACGGTGTCGACGGGCTGCCCGCGCGGCCCATCACCGAGCGCGAGGAGGAGATCCTCAAGCTCGTCGCCGAGGGGCACACCTCCAGGGAGATCGGCACGCTGCTGTTCATCAGCGCCAAGACGGTGGAACGGCACCGCGCCAACCTCCTGCAGAAGCTCGGCATGCGCGACCGTCTGGAGCTCACCCGCTACGCGATCCGCGCGGGCCTCATCGACCCTTGACGCCCGGTGCGGGTGCGCGGGTCACCGAGCGCGTCACCGAGGTCTCCGACGGGCCGGGCGCGCACTTCCCGCCGCCGGCCGTCCCGCCGGGAGCGGCGGTCAGGGCGTCGTCGTAGCCGTGGGACAGAGGCAGACGGGTGTTCCTCGGGGAGCGCCTACCCTTGAGCCATGACCAGCAGCAGCGACCGGAGCCTCGCAGTGGACGTTCACACACCCAAGAGCTACGAGATCCGCACCTATGGGTGCCAGATGAACGTCCACGACTCCGAGCGATTGTCCGGGCTGCTCGAAGAAGCCGGGTACGTACGCGCCCCCGAGGGGTCCGACGGTGACGCGGACGTCGTCGTCTTCAACACGTGCGCGGTGCGCGAGAACGCCGACAACCGCCTCTACGGCAACCTCGGTCGGCTCGCGCCGAGGAAGGCGAGCCGTCCCGGGATGCAGATCGCGGTCGGCGGCTGTCTCGCCCAGAAGGACCGCGACACCATCGTGAAGCGGGCGCCCTGGGTGGACGTCGTCTTCGGCACGCACAACATCGGCAAGCTCCCGGTCCTGCTGGAACGCGCACGCGTGCAGGAAGAGGCCCAGGTCGAGATCGCCGAGTCGCTCGAGGCCTTCCCCTCGACCCTGCCGACGCGGCGCGAGAGCGCCTACGCGGCGTGGGTGTCGATCTCCGTCGGCTGCAACAACACCTGCACCTTCTGCATCGTCCCGGCCCTGCGCGGCAAGGAGAAGGACCGCCGGACCGGCGACATCCTCGCCGAGATCGAGGCGCTGGTCGGCGAGGGCGTCTCCGAGATCACCCTGCTCGGCCAGAACGTCAACGCCTACGGCTCCGACATCGGCGACCGCGAGGCCTTCAGCAAGCTGCTCCGCGCGTGCGGCGCGATCGAGGGCCTGGAGCGCGTCCGCTTCACCTCCCCGCACCCGCGCGACTTCACCGACGACGTCATCGCGGCCATGGCCGAGACGCCCAACGTGATGCCGCAGCTGCACATGCCCCTCCAGTCCGGCTCGGACACGGTCCTGAAGGCGATGCGCCGGTCCTACCGGCAGGAGCGTTACCTGGGGATCATCGAGAAGGTGCGGGCCGCCATCCCGCACGCGGCGATCACCACCGACATCATCGTGGGCTTCCCCGGCGAGACCGAGGAGGACTTCGAGCAGACCCTGCACGCGGTCCGTCAGGCCCGTTTCACGCAGGCGTTCACCTTCCAGTACTCCAAGCGCCCCGGCACCCCGGCCGCGACCATGGAGAACCAGATCCCCAAGGAGGTCGTGCAGGCGCGTTACGAGCGTCTCGTCGCCCTCCAGGAGGAGATCTCCTGGGAGGAGAACAAGAAGCAGGTCGGCCGCACCCTGGAGTTGATGGTGGCCGAGGGCGAGGGCCGCAAGGACGGCGCCACCCACCGCCTCTCGGGCCGCGCCGCCGACAACCGTCTGGTCCACTTCACCAAGCCGGAGCAGGAGGTGCGCCCCGGTGACGTCGTGACCGTCGAGGTGACGTACGCCGCTCCGCACCACCTTCTGGCCGAGGGCCCCGTCCTGGAAGTGCGCCGCACGCGCGCGGGGGACGCCTGGGAGAAGCGCACCGCCGAGAAGGCGGCGAAGCCGGCCGGTGTCCTGCTCGGCCTGCCCAAGATCGGCGTGCCCGCGCCCCTGCCGGTGGCGGCGGGCAGCGGCTGCGGCTGCGACTGACGGCCGGCGCGACGCCCGGTCGGTAGCCCGGTGGCCCTCCTGCGGGGTTACCCTGCCGATCATGCTTGTCGCCGCCGCTGTCTGCCCCTGTCCGCCCCTGCTGGTGCCCGAGGTCGCCGCGGGCGCCGCGCCCGAGCTGGACGCCGCGCGAGCCGCCTGCTCGGACGCGCTGGCCGTGCTGGCCGCCGCCCGGCCGGACCGGCTCGTGGTCGTCGGGCCGGCCGAGCAGTCCGGGCGTGGCCCGCACCCGGAGGGCGGACGGGGTTCGTTCTCCGGCTTCGGGGTGGATCTCGCCGTACGGCTGGGCCGGGCCGGCGCGGACACACCGTCCACACGCGAACTCCCGCCGTCCCTCGCCGTGGCCGCCTGGCTGCTCGAGCGGACGGGGTGGTCGGCCGCCGCCGTCGAGGGGCTCGGCGTCGGTGAACCGCTCGCGGCCGAGCGGTGCGTCGAAGTCGGCCGCGGCATCGGCGCGGCGGCGGAGCGGGTGGCGCTGCTGGTGATGGGCGACGCCAGCGCCTGCCGGACGCTGAAGGCGCCGGGCTATCTCGACGAGCGCGCGGCACCCTTCGACGCCGAGGCCGCGCGGGCGCTCGGCACGGCGGACCTCGCGGCCCTCAAGGCGCTGGACGCCGACCTGGCGTACGAGCTCAAGGCCTCGGGCCGGGCGCCCTGGCAGGTGCTGGCGGGCGCGGCCGAGGGCGCCGGACTGACGGGCGCGCTGCTCTACGAGGACGCGCCCTACGGGGTGGGATACGTGGTCGCGGCCTGGTCGTAGGCGGCGGACGGCGGTGCCGTGCGGGCCCGGGCGCGAGTGGCACCCGCCGGAAACGGCGGACGGCCGCGAGCGTTTGCGCTGCGCGGCCGTCCGCCGTTCCAGTGGGCCGGTCCGAGGCTGCTGATCAGGAGGCCGGCGGGGGAGTGCTCGGCGGGGTGAAGGTGTCGCCGCCCCCGGCGGGTTCGTCCTTGTGAGCCAGCCGGTCCATGGCGCCCTTGGCCTTACCGGTGCCCGACTGGATCCTGTCGCTGTACTTGCCCTTGGTCTTCTCGTCGACGACCTTCGCGGCCTTGTCGAGACCGTGCTGAACCTTGTCCCCGTGCTGTTGCGCGAGGCCCGAGACCTTGCCCTTGGCCGGGGAGAGTTTGGCCTTCAAATTGTCCAAAAGACCCATGGAGCACCTTCCTCGCGGGGGTTCCGTCACGCGCGGGCGGCTTCGCCCGCTTCGCTGTCGGCCGCCTCTTCGGCGGACTGCTGCCGGGGAATCTCGACCCCGTCGGTGGCGGCGACGGCGACGGGTTCCGTCGTCTTCACCGGCTCCGTCCCGGCGACGTCTCCGGCGTCCTCCGCCTCCTCGGCCTCGGCCGGCTCCCGGGCCGACGTCGGCCCGTCCGTCCGTTCGCCCGTCCGCTCCGCCTCGACGTCGTCCGCCGGCGTAGCGGCCGGCGCGTCGGCGGCGCCCGCCGTCTCCGTCGTCTCCGCCGTCGCCTTCTCCGTCGTCCTCGACCTCCGGAAAATTCGCGCCAATACGCCCATAACCACTCCATACGGTACTCGTGCGGGCGAAATCCCGCGTTGGCCGGTGCGTCCGTTTGCGCCACCGGGGTCACCGCCCCCGTGCGGGGAGACGGGAATCTCGCAACGGGCAACGACGTCGGACCGGCCTTGTCACGTAACTCGTTCGAGGGCGGGGGTCGGGGTTTGCGAGACTGGTGCCGTGAGCAGCGCACCTCCCGTCCCCCACGTCATCGCCGTCGTCGGACCGACCGCGGCCGGAAAGTCCGATCTGGGCGTATTCCTGGCCCAGCGGCTCGGCGGCGAGGTCGTCAACGCCGACTCCATGCAGCTCTACCGAGGGATGGACATCGGCACCGCCAAGCTGACGCCCGATGAGCGCGGTGGCGTCCCGCACCACCTCCTGGACGTCTGGGACGTGACGGAAACCGCCTCCGTCGCCGAGTACCAGCGGCTGGCCCGCGAGAGAATCGACACCCTGCTCGCCGAGGGCCGTTGGCCGATTCTCGTCGGCGGCTCGGGGCTGTACGTCCGAGGCGCCGTCGACAACCTGGAGTTCCCCGGCACCGACCCCGAGGTCCGGGCCCGGCTGGAGGAGGAGCTCACGCTGCGCGGCTCAGGCGCGCTGCACGCCCGGCTGGCCGCCGCCGACCCCGAGGCCGCGCACGCCATCCTGCCCGGCAACGGCCGCCGTATCGTCCGGGCCCTCGAGGTGATCGAGATCACCGGCAAGCCCTTCACGGCCAACCTGCCCGGTCACGACTCGGTCTACGACACCGTCCAGATCGGGGTCGACGTGGCGCGCCCCGAACTCGACGAGCGCATCGCCCGCCGCGTCGACCGGATGTGGGACGCGGGACTCGTCGACGAGGTCCGCGCGCTGGAGGCGCGGGGCCTGCGTGCGGGGCGCACGGCCTCGCGTGCGCTCGGCTACCAGCAGGTTCTCACCGCCCTGGCCGGCGAGTGCACCCAGGACGAGGCGCGCGCCGAGACGGTCCGTGCCACCAAGCGCTTCGCGCGCCGTCAGGATTCGTGGTTCAGGCGCGATCCGCGGGTGCACTGGTTGAGTGGGGCCGCTGCTGACCTCACAGAACTTCCGGAGCTTGCGCTGGCGTTGGTGGAACGACCGGTTACAGCCTGATCACGTCATGGCATCGGGACGCCCAGGCCGTCATCCGGGCATCCGGCGCCGTGCCATCATCGAGCTTCGATCGACCAAGTGGAGTCCGAGTTGGGAGGGCGCGTGGCGATGGAGGCCGGCCCTCGCGACACCGCAAAAGGCACCGAGCACCTCACCACCGAGCGTGGTGAACCGGAGCCTGAGGAAGGCCGTCTGAGCCCCGACGGGCCGGACGAGGACGACACCCGGGACGGCGTGAGCGACGACGGGCCCGAGCCCGAGGAGATGTTCGCGGGCGGCCCCGAGGTCGAGGTCGAGCTGCGCCCGCAGCGTCGGCTCCGGATCTGGCAGCTCGCGCCCATCGTGGCGCTGGCCGCGGTCGGCTCCCTGATGTTCGCCTTCCCGCTCGCGTTCGACTTCGGTGACAGCGGCGCCATGATCGCCATGCTCGGGCTGCTGATCTGCTCCTGCGCGGCCGGCTGGGGAACGACGGCCGCGCGCCGCGTGGGTTACACGTGGCCCGGGCTGCCCCAGCGCGGCTCCGGGCGCCGTCCCGACTGGCGGGTCGTCCTCGCGTACGTCGTGATGGTCGCCGCCGTGGTGGCCCTGGCCGTGGGGCGGGTGGCCCGGCTGCGCTGAGCTCCACGGAGCTCCACGCGCGCGGGGAGCCCAGCCGGGCGCCGGCGCCCGGGACGGGTGTCCTGGCCACCCCGTACGATCGAGGAATGAGCACGCGGATCGCCTTCCTCAAGGGTCACGGCACCGAGAACGACTTCGTGATCGTCCCGGACCCCGAGAACGCCATCGACCTGCCCCCGACCGCCGTCGCCGCCCTGTGCGACCGCCGCGCGGGCATCGGCGGTGACGGGCTGCTGCACGTCGTGCGGTCCGCCGCGCACCCCGAGGCGAAGGACATGGCGGCCGAGGCGGAGTGGTTCATGGACTACCGCAACGGCGACGGCTCCGTCGCGGAGATGTGCGGCAACGGCGTCCGGGTGTTCGCGCGCTACCTCCAGCACGCCGGTCTCGTCTCCGAGGGCGACCTCGCGATCGCCACGCGCGGGGGCGTGAAGCGCGCGCACCTCGACAAGGAGGGTGACGTCACCGTCGGCATGGGCAGGGCCCGCCTCCCCGAAGGGGACGTCACGGTGAGCGTCGGCGAGCGCAGCTGGCCCGCGCGGAACGTGAACATGGGCAACCCGCACGCCGTCGCCTTCGTGGCGGACCTCGCGCACGCCGGCGACCTGTACGCCCCGCCGCCGTTCAGCCCCTCCTCGGCCTACCCGGACGGGGTCAACGTCGAGTTCGTCGTGGACCGCGGCCCGGGGCACGTCGCTCTGCGCGTGCACGAGCGCGGGTCCGGCGAGACCCGCTCGTGCGGCACGGGCGCGTGCGCCGTCGCCGTGGCGGCCGCGCGCCGGGACGGCGCCGACCCGGCGGCCACCGGCGTGCCGGCGACGTACGTCGTGGACGTCCCCGGCGGACGTCTGGTGATCACCGAACGGCCCGACGGCGAGATCGAGATGACCGGGCCCGCAGTGATCGTCGCCACAGGCGAGATCGATTCGGAGTGGCTGGAAACAGTCGCCCGCTGATTCCGTCGAGGCTTGGCATCGGAGGCCGGAGCGGCCTGACGACCCCGAGGGTCGCATCCCGGGGTCCGGTCGCGGGCTCGAATTCACGATCGAGATCAGGTCAGGCGGCTCAAAACCGTAAACCTCTGGTCCTTCGCTCGAATGGGTGATCCGTTTCACGCTCGGCGAGAGGCGGTCGGTCGCGCGTGATGGGCTCGGTAGCATCAAGCACCGGCCCGGACGGGGGACCGTTCACCAGTCCCCTGAGCCGTGTCCGCCCTGGGACACCCCGTCCGCCGGTCCACGCAGCCGGAGGTGCCCATGAGTGCGGAGGCCACGAATCCCGCGACCCCAGGCCCGGTAGTGCCTTCAGCGCCCCGCAGGCGCAGTCGCCCCCGGATCGACCTGCGTCGCCTGGGCCGGGCCGCGCTGCTCGGCCCCGCCTCCCGCGGCCGGCTGCCCGACGCGATCGGTCACGTGGTCGAGGCCCATCGCGCCCACCACCCCGACGCCGACCTGGAACCGCTGCACCGCGCCTATGTGCTCGCCGAGTCCTCGCACCGCGGCCAGATGCGCAAGAGCGGCGAGCCCTACATCACCCACCCGCTCGCCGTGACCCTGATCCTCGCCGAACTCGGCGCGGAGACCACGGCCCTGACGGCGTCACTGCTCCACGACACCGTCGAGGACACCGATGTGACGCTCGATCAGGTCGGTGAGGAGTTCGGCGCCGAAGTGCGCTATCTCGTCGACGGCGTCACGAAGTTGGAGAAGGTCGACTACGGCGCGGCCGCCGAGCCCGAGACCTTCCGCAAGATGCTCGTCGCCACCGGCAACGACGTCCGCGTGATGTCGATCAAACTCGCCGACCGGCTGCACAACATGCGCACCCTCGGCGTGATGCGCCCCGAGAAGCAGGAACGCATCGCCAAGGTCACCCGCGACGTCCTCATCCCGCTCGCCGAACGCCTCGGCGTCCAGGCCCTCAAGACCGAGTTGGAAGACCTCGTCTTCGCGATCCTGCACCCCGAGGAGTACGAGCACACCCGCGAACTGATCGTCGACAACGCCTCCCGCGCGGACGACCCCCTCGCGGAGTTCGCCGAGGCGATGCGCACGGTCCTGCGCGACGCCGACATCCAGGCCGAAGTCCTCATCCGGCCACGGCACTTCGTCTCCGTGCACCGCGCGTCCCGGAAGCGCGGACGCATGCGGGGCGCGGACTTCGGCCGGCTGCTGGTGCTGGTGAACGAGGACGCCGACTGCTACGCCGTCCTGGGCGAACTGCACACCTGTATGACGCCGGTCGTCTCGGAGTTCAAGGACTTCATCGCCGTTCCCAAGTTCAACCTGTACCAGTCGCTGCACACCGCCGTCGCCCGCGAGGACGGCCAGGTCGCCGAAGTCCTCATCCGCACCCACCAGATGCACAAGGTGGCCGAGGCCGGCGTCATCGCCCTCGGCAATCCCTACACGGCTCCCGCGGAGGAGCAGGCCCGGGGCAGGATCCCGGCGGACGAGGAGCGCGTCGACCCGACCCGGCCCGGCTGGCTCTCCCGCCTCCTGGACTGGCAGGAAGCCGCGCCCGACCCCGACACCTTCTGGTCCACCCTGCGCGAGGATCTCGCCCAGGACCGTGAGATCACCGTCTACCGCCCCGACGGCGGCAGGCTCGGCCTCCCCGAGGGAGCCACCTGCGTCGACGCCGCGTACGCGCAGTACGGCGAGGACGCCCACGCCTGCATCGGCGCCCGGGTGAACGGCCGTCTGGCGACCCTCAGCACCGTCCTGCGGGACGGCGACACCGTCCAGCTCCTCATGGGCCAGGACCCCGCCTCGGAGCCCTCCAGGGAGTGGCTGGAGCACGCCCACACCCCCGCCGCCCGCATCGCCATCCAGCGGTGGCTGGCGACGCACCCCGCCCCGGCCGAGCACGAGGGCGCGGAGACGGCGAAGGACTCCGGGGCCGCCAAGGCCGCCGGGGCGACCGCCCGTTCCGCGGCCGACACGGCCACGCCGGACGCCCCCGCCTCGCGGCCCGGCGCCGCGATCACCGTCGTCGACCGGCCCGACGCGAGCGTCCGGCTCGCCGGCTGCTGCACGCCCGTGCCCCTCGACGAGGTCACCGGCTTCGCGGTGCGCGGGGGAGTGGTGACCGTGCACCGCGCCGAGTGTTCCGCCGTGGCGCGCATGGCGAACGCGGGGCGCGAAGAGGTCGACGTGCGCTGGGGCGACACCACCGGATGCCGGGTCACCCTGGTCGCCGAATCGTTCGGCCGCCCCCATCTGCTCGCCGACCTCACCGAGGCCATGGCGCTGGAGGGCGCCGAGATCGTCTCCGCGACGGTCGAGCCGCCCAGCCAGCAGCGGGTGCGCCACACGTACACCGTGCAACTCCCGGACGCCGGCCACCTGCCCACCCTCATGCGCGCCATGCGCAACGTGCCCGGGGTCTACGACGTGGGCCGCGCGCAGCATCACGCGCCCGCCTCCCCGGAGGCGTAGACGCTGCCCACGCGCGCGTGGGCGGGTCGGGGTCGCGCCGATGACCACGCGCGCGTGGAGCGAAGGTGCGTCGCACGGGCGCCCTCCCGGGCGTCAGTCACGCGCGCGTGCGCAACCCGTTCGAGTGGGCCGGGCGCGCGTCGCCGCCGCGACGGACGTGCGCGCTGGTAGCCGTGGTGCATGCTGCTCACCCCTCGCGCCCGGCTGAAATCCGCGCTCCTCGCCTCGGCCGTCTCCGTCTGCCTCGTCGCCGCGAGCGCCCCGGCGGCCCCGCTCGGCGTCGGCGACCGTCTCTTCCCGTACCTGGGCAACCCGGGGTACGACGTCGCCTCGTACGACCTGGCCTTCACCTATACCGGCACCAACACCAAGCCCCTCCAGGCGGTCACCACCATCGACGCCTGGACCACCACCGCCCTGGACCGGGTCAACCTCGACTTCGCCCAGGGCAAGGTCGAATCCGTCGAGGTCGACGGCACACCCGCGACCTTCGCCAGCGCCGGCGACGACCTGGTGGTCACCCCGGAGGACCCGCTGCCCGCCGGCAGCTGGACGCGGATCACCGTGCGGCACACCAGCGATCCCGTGAGCACCGGCGGCCGGGACGGCGGCTGGGTGCGGACCGCGGACGGCCTCGCCATGGCCAACCAGGCGGACGCCGCGCACCTGGTCTTCCCGTGCAACGACCACCCGTCCGACAAGGCGATGTTCACCGTGCGGATCACCGCTCCCAACGGCTACACGGCCGTCGCCGGCGGGCTGCCGACCGGGGTCGAGCGGGCCGACAAGGCCACCACCTGGACCTACCGCACCCAGCACCCCATGGCCACCGAGCTCGCCCAGGTGTCCATCGGCCGTTCCACGGTCGTGCACCGCGAGGGGCCGCACGCACTGCCCGTACGGGACGTCGTGCCCACCAAGGACCGCGAACTCCTCGAACCGTGGCTGAAGAAGACCCCCGACCAGATCGCCTGGATGGAGGGCAAGGTCGGCCCCTACCCCTTCGAGACGTACGGCCTGCTCATGGCCGAGGCCTCCACCGGGTTCGAGCTCGAGACGCAGACCCTCTCCCTCTTCGAGAGGGACATCTTCACCGAGCCCGGCTACCCCAAGTGGTACGTCGAGTCGATCATGGTGCACGAGCTGTCCCACCAGTGGTTCGGCGACAGCGTCAGCCCGCGCACCTGGTCCGACCTGTGGCTGAACGAGGGACACGCCACCTGGTACGAGGCGCTGTACGCCGAGGAGAAGGCCGGGCGCACCCTGGAGGCGCGGATGAAGGCGGCGTACGGCGCCTCCGACCGCTGGCGCTCCACGGGCGGCCCGCCGGCGCTGCCCAAGGCCCCCAACCCCGGCCAGAAGATCAGCATCTTCCGGCCCAACGTCTACGACGGCGCGGCCCTCGTCCTCTACGCCCTGCGCCAGGAGATCGGCCGGACCGCGTTCGAGCACCTGGAGCGGGCGTGGGTCCACAACCACCGGGACTCCACGGCGACCACGGCCGACTTCGAGCACCTCGCCCAGGAGATCTCCGGACGCGATCTGGCCCGGTTCTTCAAGGACTGGCTGTACGGCGAGAAAACCCCGCCGATGCCCGGCCACCCGGACTGGAAGCCGGCCGCACCGGTCGCCAAGGGCGAACCGAAGGCTGCGCCGAAGGTCGCCCCGCCCGCTCGACGGGCCGCGAAATAAGGCCGTGACGAGACGGGCCGTACCGTGCGACCATCGTGAGGTCGGTGCGGCGCGGGACACGGGAATCTCCCGGGATGCTCGCGCGTTGACCATCACGAAGGCCCCCGTACCGGCATCCAACGACGTAAGGACCCAATGACCTCCTCTTCTTCCCCTTCCCAGGACACCCAGCGCGTTGCGCACGCCTACCCCGAAGGTCTCCGGGCCGATGCCCTGATGGAAGAGGACGTCGCCTGGAGCCACGAGATCGACGGAGACCGGGACGGCGACCAGTTCGACCGCTCCGAGCGCGCGGCCCTGCGCCGCGTGGCGGGCCTCTCCACCGAGCTCGAGGACGTCACCGAGGTCGAGTACCGCCAGCTCCGCCTGGAGCGGGTCGTGCTCGTCGGCGTCTGGACCACGGGAACCGCACAGGACGCGGACAACTCCCTCGCGGAGCTGGCCGCGCTCGCGGAGACGGCGGGCGCGCTGGTGCTCGACGGCGTCATCCAGCGCCGTGACAAGCCCGACGCGGCCACCTACATCGGCTCCGGCAAGGCCGCGGAGCTGCGTGACATCGTGCTCGAGACGGGCGCGGACACCGTCATCTGCGACGGTGAGCTCAGCCCGGGCCAGCTGATCCACCTCGAGGACGTCGTCAAGGTCAAGGTCATCGACCGTACGGCCCTGATCCTGGACATCTTCGCCCAGCACGCCAAGTCCCGAGAGGGCAAGGCGCAGGTCGCGCTCGCGCAGATGCAGTACATGCTGCCGAGGCTGCGCGGCTGGGGGCAGTCGCTGTCCCGGCAGATGGGCGGCGGCAAGGGCGGCGGCCTCGCCACCCGTGGCCCCGGTGAGACCAAGATTGAGACGGACCGGCGCCGGATCCGCGAGAAGATGGCGAAGATGCGCCGGGAGATCGCGGACATGAAGACCGGCCGCGAGATCAAGCGCCAGGAGCGCAAGCGCCACAAGGTGCCGTCCGTCGCCATCGCGGGCTACACCAACGCCGGCAAGTCGTCGCTGCTCAACCGCCTCACGGGCGCGGGCGTCCTGGTCGAGAACTCTCTGTTCGCGACCCTGGACCCGACCGTGCGCCGGGCGGAGACCCCGAGCGGCCGCCTGTACACGCTGGCCGACACGGTCGGTTTCGTCCGGCACCTGCCGCACCACCTGGTCGAGGCGTTCCGCTCCACCATGGAGGAGGTCGGCGAGTCCGACCTGATCCTGCACGTGGTGGACGGCTCGCACCCGAACCCGGAGGAGCAGCTGGCCGCCGTACGCGAGGTGGTCCGGGACGTCGGCGCCACCGGCGTGCCCGAGATCGTCGTGATCAACAAGGCGGACGCGGCCGACCCGCTGACGCTCCAGCGGCTCATGCGGATCGAGAAGCGCTCCATCGCGGTCTCGGCCCGCACCGGCCAGGGCATCGACGAACTGCTCGCGCTGATCGACAACGAGCTGCCGCGGCCGTCGGTCGAGGTGGAGGCGCTCGTGCCGTACACCCACGGCGGACTGGTCGCCCGCGCCCACACCGAGGGCGAGGTGATCTCCGCGGAGCACACGGCGGAGGGCACCCTGCTGAAGGTGCGGGTGCACGAGGAGCTGGCGGCGGACCTCGCGCCGTACGTACCGGCTCCGCTCGCCTGAGCGGTCGCGACCCGCTGAACGCCGAAGGCCCGCCCCTGCTTGCCGCAGGGGCGGGCCTTCGGCGTGCTCTCGGCTCACTGACCGCCGTACGCCTCGCTCATGTGCTCGTAGAGCATTTCGGCCTCCGGGCCGAGCCGGGTGCCCGTGGAATTCGGGACGAACGGCGGTGGGACGGTCAAGGTCGCCGACAGGAGTCCCACCGCCGATCAAGCTACTGACCGGCGAACTTGTCGCTCACCGAGTCGTACACGCCCTTGGCGACGTCACCCAGCCGCGGTCCCGCGAGCCAACCCGCGTTCACCGGGCCGATCGAGGTGTTGGACACCAGCGAGGGCTTCCCGTCGGACCCCGCCGCGACCCAGCCGCCGCCCGACGAGCCGCCGGTCATCGTGCAGCCGATCCGGTACATCGTCGGGTCCGAGGAACTCAGCGAGAACCGCCCCGGCTTGTCCTGGCACTGGTAGAGCTTCTGCCCGTCGTACGGTGCCGCCGCCGGGTAGCCGGTCGCGGTGATGCTGCTCACCTTCGGCACCGCGGGGGCGTTGAAGTTCACCGGGAGCGCCGAACCGACCGTCTCCTCCAGGGACTTGCCCGTACCGCCCTCCTCCGGCGTCACATGGATGACGGCGTAGTCGTACGAGGCGCCGTCACCGCCGGTCTGCCCGCCCTGCGCGATCCACTGGTCGGACGTCTTCGTCCAGTCGCCCCACCAGACCCCGTACGGAGCCGCCTGCTCCTTGGTGGCCGTCTCCAACTGCTCGGCCGACATGCCCGAGTCGTTGTACGACGGCACGAACGCGATGTTGCGGTACCAGCCGCCACCCTTGCCGGCGTGCACGCAGTGACCGGCCGTCCACACCAGGTTGGACTTCCCGGGGTGTGCCGGGTCCTCCACGACCGTCGCCGAGCAGACCATCGTGCCCTCGGGGGAGTCGAAGAACACCTTGCCCGCCTCGGCGGCGTTCTCGTGGTAAGAGGGCGAAACGGCCTTCGCGTCCACCGCCTGCGGCGTCGCGTCGGTCACGCCCTGGTCACCGGAGAGGTCGTTCTCGTCGACGCTCCGGTCCGGGTCCTCGGCCTCCCGCATCCGGTCCGGGTCCCACAGCCCCTCGATGATCGGGTTGACGTAGTCCTGCGCCTCACGCAGCCAGTCGTCCCGGTCCCAGTTCTTCCAGGCGCCGTTCTTCCACTTGTCCAGGTCGATCCCGTGCTCTTTGAGCCTGTCCTTGATGTCGTCCGGGATCGTGATCTTGCCGTCGCCGCCGGTCGAAGCCGTCGCCTCGGTTTTGCTGCCCGCGTCGGTGTCGCCCGAATCACAGGCGGTCGCGGTGAGCGCGAGCACCGAGGCGAGGGCCACGGCGCCCAGTACGGGGGAGGTTCTGCGGCGCGCGTTCCTCCCCCGCCGAGCGGTGAACGACGGCCGTATGGATCGCATGATCTGACTCCCCCTGCTGTCAACGAACTTGAAGTACCGGCCGCGCCCGCGAAGTGGAACTCATGGTGATCTCACACCGAGTTCAAGCGGGTCTCACGGCCATGTGTGATGCCACCACACGATATGCGGTCGCCGCGGGGGACTCCCGACCGAATGGCAACTGTTCCGCCACAGACCGCCGACGGGACCGGACAGCAAGGGATCGCAAACGGTCGATGGGGGACACGTGGGCGTCGGCGCGGGCACGGTCATTCTCGTCACGACCCGTAACCAGCACGGCCGTCCGGTGTTGGTAGCGATGGGAGCTGCTGTGTGTGCTCGCCCTTCGACCGGCGGGAGGACAGGGGAGGCGTGGCCGTGACCGAGCCAGTACCCGAGGAGGGACCTTCGGGGCGTACCACCGCGACCCGCCCCGACGAAGTCCTGGGCGCCGGGACTCCCGCCGAGGGAGCCCACGTCGCCGGAACGGCCGCCCCGCCGGGGAGCGAGGCCGGTGGCCGGCCCGCGCACGAGGGGATCCTGCGGCGACAGTCGGCTCGCGAGTCCGCGGCGCGCACCTACGCCCGCGCCCTGCCGATCGTGCCGGTACGGGCACGCGGGCTGACCATCGAGGGCGCGGACGGCCGCCGCTACCTGGACTGTCTCTCGGGCGCCGGCACACTCGCGCTCGGCCACAACCATCCCGTCGTGCTGGAAGCCATTCGCAAGGTCCTCGACTCGGGGGCGCCCCTGCACGTCCTCGACCTCGCCACCCCGGTCAAGGACGCCTTCATCACCGAACTGTTCCGAACGCTGCCGCCCGGTCTCGCCGACCACGCGCGCGTGCAGTTCTGCGGACCGGCCGGTACGGACGCCGTGGAGGCCGCCCTCAAGCTGGTCCGGGCCGCCACCGGCCGCACCGGTGTCCTGGCCTTCACCGGCGCCTATCACGGGATGACCGCCGGATCGCTCGAAGCCTCCGGGGGCGCCTTCGACGTGCGGGTGGCGCGACTGCCCTATCCACAGGACTACCGCTGTCCGTTCGGCGTCGGTGGCGAGCGCGGCGCCGAACTCGGCGCCCGTTGGACCGAGTCCGTCCTCGACGATCCCAAGTCGGGGGTACGGCACCCCGCCGGGATGATCCTCGAACCGGTCCAGGGCGAGGGCGGAGTGATTCCCGCGCCGGACGTGTGGATGCGGCGTATGCGGCAGATCACGGCCGAGCGCTCGATCCCGCTGATCGCCGACGAGGTCCAGACGGGCGTGGGCCGGACCGGAGCCTTCTGGGCGGTGGAGCACAGCGGGGTCGTCCCCGATGTGATGGTCATGTCCAAGGCCATCGGAGGCAGCCTGCCGCTCGCCGTCATCGTCTACCGCGACGCCCTCGACGTCTGGCAACCCGGCGCCCACGCGGGCACGTTTCGTGGCAACCAACTCGCCATGGCCGCCGGTACGGCAACCCTCGCCTACGTCCGCGAGAACCGCCTCGCCGAGCGCGCGGCCACCCTGGGAGCCCGCATGCTGGGCCAACTCCGCCGTCTCGCCGAGGACTTCCCGTGCATGGGAGACGTGCGGGGTCGCGGGCTGATGATCGGCGTCGAGATGGTGGACCCCGAAGCGCAAACCGGCTCCGGGGCTATCGGCGCCGCACGGGTCGTCGCGCAGGCCGGTGAAGAGCCCGGCGCGTCGGCCGGTGCCGTCCATGCCCAAGACGCCCATGCCCATGCCCATGACGCCACGCCCCGTCCGACGCCGCTTTCGACTCCCGGGCACGCTCCCTACCCCGCCGCCCCCGCGCTGGCCGCCGCCGTCCGACGGGAGTGCCTGCGGCGGGGCCTGATCGTCGAACTCGGTGGACGGCACGCCGGCGTCGTACGGCTGCTGCCGCCCTTGACGATCACCGACGAGCAGGCCGCCGCGGTACTCGACCGGCTGGCGGACGCGATGGCGGCGGTGTCCCGCAACCACGTCCGAGGTGCGGGCCGGAGGAAGCCCGATCAGCCGAATCATCAGCCTCAGCCTCAGCCTCAGCCTCAGCCTCAGCCTCGGCCCGAGCCCCAGCCGGCGCATCAGCCCCGGCTGTTGCCCCAGCCCCAGCTGGAGCACCAACTCCAGCCTCAGCCCCAGAGCGGGCCGGGTCGGCCGCCCGTTACGGACCGGCGCCAGGGCGGCCGTGCCGAGTGGGAGGGGTAGCCCCGGGCAGCCCCCGGCAACCGCCGGCGCGTCCACTCGACCGCGGGCGTCGGCGGTACCGGTATCGACCTCTCCGGCGGTGTGCGACGCCCAGGCGACCCACGAGCACGCGAGCTCCACGCCACGGCTCGCTCGCGACCGGCCCCACGACTTCACGAGGAACGACCTTGACCACCTCTTCCCACCAGTCCACCTCCCTCGCGCCCCCCGTCCCCCGCCGGCAGGGAGACGCCGTCCACGTGGCGCCGCCGAGCCGCGCCGCCGATCTCCTGGACCATCCCGATCCGCACACGGCGGCCGACGCGGCCGCCGTGGAGAACCTGCTGCGTTGCTGGGTGCGGGAGACGGGCCTGTCCGCACCCCATGACGGCGTGCTTCGGGTGCCGCTGCCCGCCAGCGGCATCACCTTGCTCGTCCCCGTCCACCACTGGTCCCGGACCGGCTGGCACCGCTTCGGCCTCCCGCGCCTGGCGGGCGCACCCGAGCACTCACCGCCCGCGGACGCCGTCACGGTCGCGGCCCTGCTGGTCCGCGAGACCCTCCGGGACGGTGGCCTGTCCGACGGATCCGCCCAAGCCACGGCGTCGGCCGACGCGGACGCCCTCCCGATGGAGCGCGCCACCGCTGCCGAGCCGACGCCCTGTTCCGCGCCCGTGCACATGAGCGGCGGCGAAGGCCTCGACCTCGTCGCCCGCGTCGCCGACTCGGTCCGCCGTACAGCGGTGTTCATCGGTGAGCGCCGGGAGCGCCCCGGCGACGGATCCGACCTGTTCCTGACCGCCGAACAGGCGCTGCTGCTCGGGCATCCGCTGCACCCGACGCCGAAGAGCCGGGAGGGCCTCTCGGACGGTGAAGCGCGCCTGTACTCGCCGGAGTCGCGGGGCTCCTTCCCTCTTCGCTGGCTCGCTGTCGCTCCTTCCGCGGTCGCCACCGACTCCGCCTGGACCGAGGGCGGCCGTGCCGTCCCCGCCGCCCGGTTGACGGCCCGACTGGGCGGCGCCGGGCTGCCGTTGCCGACCGGGTTCGCCGCCCTGCCGGTGCACCCATGGCAACTGCGCGAGGCGCGACACCGTCCCGAGGCCGAGGCCCTGTTCGACGCCGGACTCCTCCAGGACCTGGGCGTCCATGGACCTTTGTGGCACCCGACCTCCTCCGTACGCACCGTCCATCGGCCCGGATCCCCCGCGATGCTCAAGCTGTCGCTGGGTCTGCGCATCACCAACTCCCGTCGTGAGAACCTCCGCAAAGAACTCCACCGTGGTGTCGAGGTGCACCGCCTTCTCCGCGCGGGTCTGGCCAAGGAGTGGCAGGCGGCCCACCCGGATTTCGACATCGTCCGAGATCCGGCCTGGCTCGCGGTCGACGGTGCCGACGGCCTCCCGCTGACGGGCCTCGACGTGATGATCCGGCACAACCCGTTCGCTCCGACGGACGACGTTTCCTGCATCGCCGGACTCGTCGCACCCCGGCCGGACGCGGCCTCCGCCCATCGCTCCCGGCTGGCCGCGATCGTCGGACGCCTCGCCGCGCGGACCGGGCGGCCGCCGTCGGCCGTCGCCGCCGAGTGGTTCCTGCGCTACCTGGAGCAGGTCGTCCGCCCCGTCCTGTGGCTCGACGGCGAGGCGGGGATCGCCCTGGAGGCGCATCAGCAGAACACGCTCCTCCTCCTGGACCCCGACGGCTGGCCCACCGGCGGCCGCTACCGCGACAACCAGGGCTACTACTTCCGCGAGTCCTGCCGCGCGGAACTCGAAGCCCGGCTGCCCGGTATCGGCGAACACAGCGACACCTTCGTGTCGGACGACGTCACCGACGAGCGCTTCGCCTACTACCTGGGCATCAACAACGTGCTCGGACTGATCGGTGCGTTCGGCTCCCAGCGGCTCGCCGACGAGCAACTGCTGCTCGCCGCCTTCCGGCGTTTCCTCGTCGACGCCGCCTCCGGCTCCCGCAGGATGAGCGGTTCGCTGCCCGCCCGGCTGCTCGACTCGCCCCGCCTGCGCTGCAAGGCCAATCTGCTGACCCGGTTGCACGGCCTCGACGAACTCGTCGGCCCGGTGGACACGCAGTCCGTCTACGTCACCATCGCCAACCCCCTGTGCTCCTGAGCCGTCGCTCCAACGGCCACCGGTCCCTGCCCTTCTCCGGAGTACATGTCCCACCCCACCTGCTGAGAGGAGCTGCCGTGGCTCCCGTCGAGACAGCCGCCGACAGCCGTCCCCCTTCCGTCGCCTCCGACCTGCTCGACCGCGTCGGCGCCTGGGGACCCACCACCACCCTTGCAGGTGCGTTCCACCTGGTCCCCGTACAGGTGGAGAGAGATCTCGGCCTCGTCGGCCGGTGGATGAACGACCCCGCGGTCGCGGCGTTCTGGGAACTGGCGGGACCCGAGTCCAGGACGGCGCGACACCTGCGTCGCCAACTCGCCGACGACGGGCGCAGCGTCCCCTGCCTCGGGGTGCTGGAGGGCCGGCCCATGAGCTACTGGGAGATCTACCGGGCGGACCTCGACCCGTTGGCCTGCCACTATCCGGCCCGACCGCACGACACCGGTATCCACCTGCTCATCGGCGGTGACGCCGACCGCGGGCGAGGCCTCGGCAGCCGTCTGCTCGGAGCCGTCGCCGACCTGGTCCTCGACAGGAGGCCCGCTTGTGCCCGTGTCGTCGCCGAACCCGACCTTCGGAACATTGCGTCCATCGCCACCTTCCTGAGCGCGGGCTTCCGGTTGCTCGCAGAGGTCGATCTGCCCACCAAGCGGGCCGCCCTCATGGTCCGGGACCGGATCCCGTGCGATCCGTCATGACACTGTGTAATCGTGCCGTCACATCTGGAACGCCTCTCGTGCCGCATCAGTTCCCGGCCCCGCCGAAGCCCGGCCTCCCCGCTCCCAACGAGAAACCCACCGTCTTGATCCATTCCCTCTCGTCCGCCTTGACCACACGTTTGTCAGTGCCGCGCCGTAGGGTGGTCGCGCTATGACGAAGCCCTCACTCCCCGAACTCCTGCACGCTGCCGTCACCGCTGTCGGCGGTACGGAGCGCCCCGGCCAGGTGACCATGGCCGAAGCCGTCGCCGAGGCGATCGACGACGGATCCCATCTGCTGGTCCAGGCCGGCACCGGCACCGGTAAGTCGCTCGGATACCTCGTGCCCGCACTCGCGCACGGGGAGCGTGTCGTGGTCGCGACCGCCACGCTGGCCCTGCAGCGCCAGCTCGTGGAGCGGGACCTGCCGCGTACGGTCGACGCGCTGCACCCGCTGCTGCGCCGCCGCCCGGAGTTCGCGATGCTCAAGGGCAGGTCGAACTACCTGTGCCTGCACCGACTCCACGAAGGCGTCCCGCAGGACGAGGAGGAAGGCCTCTTCGACCAGTTCGAGGCGGCCGCACCGACGAGCAAACTGGGCCAGGACCTGCTCCGGCTGCGGGACTGGTCGGACGAGACCGAGACCGGTGACCGGGACGACCTCACGCCCGGTGTCTCCGACCGGGCGTGGGCGCAGGTGTCGGTGTCCTCCCGGGAGTGCCTGGGGGCCACGAAGTGCGCCTACGGCGCCGAGTGCTTCGCGGAGATGGCCCGTGAGCGCGCCAAGCTCGCCGAGGTCGTCGTCACCAATCACGCGCTGCTCGCCATCGACGCCATCGAGGGTGCGCCGGTCCTTCCGCAGCACGAGGTGCTGATCGTCGACGAGGCGCACGAGCTGGTCTCGAGGGTCACCGGTGTGGCCACCGGCGAGCTCACTCCCGGCCAGGTCAACCGGGCCGTACGCCGGGCGGCGAAGCTGGTCAACGAAAAGGCCGCCGACCAGCTCCAGACCGCCGCCGAGGGCTTCGAGCGGATCATGGAACTGGCGCTGCCCGGCCGTCTGGAGGAGGTCCCGGAGGATCTCGGGTACGCCCTCATGGCACTGCGTGACGCCGCGCGGACCGTCATCTCGGCCATCGGCGCGACCCGCGACAAGTCCGTCCAGGACGAGGACGCGGTCCGCAAGCAGGCCCTCGCGTCCGTGGAGAGCGTGCACGATGTGGCGGAGCGGATCGTCAACGGCTCCGAGTACGACGTCGTCTGGTACGAGCGGCACGACCGTTTCGGTGCCTCTGTGCGGGTCGCGCCCATGTCGGTGTCGGGCCTGCTGCGGGAGAAGCTCTTCGCCGACCGCTCCGTGACCCTGGCCTCGGCGACGTTGAAACTGGGCGGGGACTTCAACGGCGTGGGTGCCTCGATGGGGCTGGCCCCGGAGGGCACCGAGGGCGAGGACGTCCCCCAGTGGAAGGGCATCGACGTGGGGTCGCCCTTCGACTACCCCAAGCAGGGCATCCTCTATGTGGCCAAACACCTGGCGCGTCCCGCGCGGGACGGCGACCGCGGCGACATGCTGGACGAACTGACCGAGCTGATCCAGGCGGCCGGCGGACGCACGCTCGGGCTGTTCTCCTCCATGCGGGCCGCCCAGCTCGCCGCCGAGGAACTGCGCACGCGCGTTCCGGAGTTCCCGATCCTGCTCCAGGGCGAGGAGACGCTCGGCGAGCTGATCAAGAACTTCGCGGCGGATCCGAAGACCTGCCTCTTCGGCACACTGTCGCTCTGGCAGGGCGTCGATGTCCCGGGCGCCAGCTGCCAGCTGGTCGTCATGGACAAGATCCCGTTCCCGCGCCCGGACGACCCTTTGATGAGCGCCCGCCAGAAGGCGGTGGAGGACGCCGGGGGCAACGGGTTCATGGCCGTCGCGGCCACCCATGCGGCGCTGCTGATGGCCCAGGGCGCCGGCCGGCTGGTACGGGCGTCGGGGGACCGTGGTGTGGTCGCCGTACTGGACCAGCGGCTGGCGACGGCCCGCTACGGGAGCTATCTGAAGGCGTCCCTGCCGGACTTCTGGTACACCACGGACCGCAACCAGGTCCGCAGGTCGCTCGCGGCGATCGACGCGAGGGCCAAGGAGGCGGAAGCGCAGTGAAGGAGGGGGCCGTCCCGCTGCGGGGACGGCCCCCTCCTCCATGGTTCAGCCGGCACAGCACAGGGCCCCGGAACCGGCGCAGGGATCCCGGGGCCCAGTTTGAGGGAGCGGACGGAGGCGTCCCGTCCGCCGCCGTACTCAGATGCGGCGGAGTACGGCCACCACCTTGCCGAGGATGGTCGCCTCGTCGCCCGGGATCGGCTCGTAGGCCGAGTTGTGCGGGAGGAGCCACACATGGCCGTCCTCGCGCTTGAAACGCTTGACGGTGGCCTCGCCCTCCAGCATCGCGGCCACGATGTCGCCGTTCTCGGCGACGGGCTGACGGCGGACGGTGACCCAGTCGCCGTCGCAGATCGCGGCCTCGATCATCGAGTCACCGACGACCTTCAGCACGAACAGCTCACCGTCGCCCACCAACTGCCTCGGGAGGGGGAAGACGTCCTCGACCGACTCCTCGGCGAGGATCGGGCCACCGGCGGCGATGCGGCCGACCAGCGGGACGTACGACGCGGCGGGCTTGCCGGCGGTGTCCGTGGGCTGCGCGGAGCTGGCCTGGTCGGAACCTCGTACCTCGTAGGCGCGCGGCCGGTGCGGGTCCCTGCGCAGGAAACCCTTCCGCTCCAGTGCCATCAGCTGGTGGGCGACCGAGGACGTGCTGGACAGGCCGACCGCCTGACCGATCTCCCGCATGGACGGCGGGTAGCCGCGCCGTTGTACGGAGTCCCTGATGACCTCGATCACTCGGCGCTGCCGGTCGGTGAGTCCCGAGCTGTCGGCGCGGATGCCTGGAGGTCGCCCAGGCAGAGAGCGCTTGTGTGCCTCGGGATTCGTGGCTTCGTTCATCGCATGCACCGGCTCGAGTCGGCCCTGGGAGCGGTCCTGGGCAGTGATGGTGGCACTGTCTGCGGTGGTGGTCACGTCGGCCCCTCTCGATTGTCTCCCTGCTGGACAACGGTAGTAGCTTTCGAAAGGTTGCGCCAAACACACGTTCGAGTGAAAAAGCGTGGATAGCCTGACGTGATCATGTGTCTGGGTGTATGGCTAACGTGCTGCCCGGCAGACAAGAGGTCCGTTGTCGTACTCTTCACCGCCGGGACGGATGACCTTGTCGAGGCGCGGTCCCAGTCTGCCATCCGGCGCTCCGCGGGCCGAGAACCGGCCCCGCTCTGTGCGAGAGTCCCACCACCCCTCCCTGCGACGCCCACGGTATCGCCGTATCCGGCGTGCCGATACGGGTGCACGCGCGCGTGCACGGGTGGTTTTCGGGAGCTGGGCGTGACGGCGGAATCGCGAGGGGTGAGGTCGTCGGACGCGACACGCGATACAGCCTGGATGTATGGGCCAAGCCCCCATATGTAGTGGTTGGATTGCACCAGCGGCCCAGAAGTTGTGGTCCCTGGTGTCTTCGGATGCTCATGGATCCCCTATGCTTGAGGCTGCTTCGAGGGGCCCGTGAGGTCCGGCGAGGCTATTGAGTCTGCTCTGAGGAGGGTTGGAGTTCATGCACTGCCCCTTCTGCAGGCACCCCGACAGCCGTGTCGTCGACAGCCGTACGACGGATGACGGCACGTCGATCCGCAGGCGCCGCCAGTGCCCTGACTGCTCCCGTCGTTTCACGACCGTGGAGACGTGCTCGCTCATGGTGGTGAAGCGGTCCGGGGTCACCGAGCCCTTCAGCCGTACCAAGGTCATCAATGGCGTGCGCAAGGCATGTCAGGGACGGCCTGTCACCGAGGACGCTCTGGCGCAGCTCGGCCAGCGGGTCGAGGAGGCGGTGCGGGCCACCGGAAGCGCCGAGTTGACCACCCATGACGTGGGGCTGGCCATACTCGGCCCGTTGCAGGAGCTCGACCTCGTCGCCTATCTGCGATTCGCCTCCGTCTACCGGGCGTTCGACTCGCTCGAGGACTTCGAGGCCGCCATCGCGGAACTCAGGGACCAGACGGCACGCCCCGCCGCGGACGACGACGACCGCGAGGGTGATGCAGGGGCTGCCGCGGGAAGCCGGGAGGACGAAGGCGGGCCCGGTGGGACCGTGCAGGTCCCCGAGCCCGCCCACGCCGCCGACTGACCTGAACGCCGGACCCGGGATTTCGAGTCCGGGGACGGCCGGGCGCCGGCGGACCAAGACCTGTTGTGGGCGACAGCGCGTGGATGCCCACAGCACAAGACAGAACACCGTGTCACGGGAACAACGTGGCATTTTAGGGCGTTTTCGCCCGTAGAGGGAGGCGGCATGACAGAGACGGCGAGCGGTCCGGCGCGAGGTTCCCGAGTCAAGGGCACCAAGACCACCAAGGGCCTGCGTATCGAGCGCATCCACACGACCCCCGGCGTGCACCCTTACGACGAGGTGGCCTGGGAGCGTCGTGACGTCGTCATGACCAACTGGCGCGACGGCTCGGTCAATTTCGAGCAGCGTGGCGTCGAGTTCCCCGACTTCTGGTCGGTGAACGCGGTCAACATCGTCACCAGCAAGTACTTCCGTGGTGCCGTGGGCACCCCTCAGCGCGAGACCGGCCTCAGGCAGCTGATCGACCGCATCGTGAAGACGTACCGGAAGGCCGGTGAGGACCACAAGTACTTCACCTCGCCCGCCGATGCCGAGATCTTCGAGCACGAGCTGGCGTACGCCCTCCTGCACCAGATCTTCAGCTTCAACAGCCCCGTCTGGTTCAACGTCGGTACCCCGCAGCCCCAGCAGGTCTCCGCCTGCTTCATCCTGGCCGTCGACGACTCCATGGAGTCGATCCTCGACTGGTACAAGGAAGAGGGCATGATCTTCAAGGGCGGCTCCGGCGCCGGCCTGAACCTCTCCCGCATCCGCTCCTCCAAGGAGCTCCTCTCCTCCGGCGGCAACGCCTCGGGACCGGTCTCCTTCATGCGGGGCGCCGACGCCTCCGCCGGCACCATCAAGTCCGGTGGCGCCACCCGTCGCGCCGCCAAGATGGTCGTCCTCGACGTGGACCACCCGGACGTCGAGGACTTCATCGCCACCAAGGTGAAGGAAGAGGAGAAGATCCGCGCTCTGCGTGACGCGGGCTTCGACATGGACCTGGGCGGCGACGACATCACGTCCGTCCAGTACCAGAACGCCAACAACAGCGTCCGCGTGAACGACGAGTTCATGACGGCCGTCGAGAACGGCACCGAGTTCGGCCTCCGCGCCCGTATGACCGGCGAGATCATCGAGAAGGTCGACGCCAAGGCGCTGTTCCGCAAGCTCGCCGAGGCCGCGTGGGCCTGTGCCGACCCGGGCATCCAGTACGACGGTGTGATCAACAACTGGCACACCTGCCCCGAGTCCGGCCGGATCACCGCGTCGAACCCGTGCAGCGAGTACATGCACCTGGACAACACGTCCTGCAACCTCGCCTCGCTGAACCTGATGAAGTTCCTCAAGGACGACAGCAAGGGCAACCAGTCCTTCGAGGCCGACCGTTTCCAGAAGGTCGTCGAGCTCGTCATCACCGCGATGGACATCTCCATCTGCTTCGCGGACTTCCCGACCGAGAAGATCGGCGAGAACACGCGCGCGTTCCGCCAGCTCGGCATCGGCTACGCCAACCTCGGCGCCCTGCTGATGGCCACCGGCCACGCCTACGACTCGGACGGCGGCCGCACCCTGGCCGGCGCCATCACCTCCCTGATGACGGGCACGGCCTACCGCCGCTCCGCCGAACTGGCCGCCGTCGTCGGCCCGTACGACGGCTACGCCCGCAACGCCGACGCCCACAACCGCGTCATGAAGCAGCACTCCGACGCCAACGGTGCGGCCGTCCGCACGGACGACCTGGACAGCTCCGTCTGGGCCGCCGCCACGGAGGCCTGGCAGGACGTGCTGCGCCTCGGTGAGAAGAACGGTTTCCGTAACTCTCAGGCGTCCGTGCTCGCCCCGACCGGCACCATCGGTCTGGCGATGTCCTGCGACACCACCGGCGTCGAGCCCGACCTCGCCCTGGTCAAGTTCAAGAAGCTGGTCGGCGGCGGCTCGATGCAGATCGTCAACGGCACCGTCCCGCAGGCCCTGCGCCGTCTGGGTTACCAGGAGGAGCAGATCGAGGCGATCGTCGCCCACATCGCCGACAACGGCAATGTGATCGACGCCCCCGGTCTCAAGCCGGAGCACTACGAGGTGTTCGACTGCGCCATGGGCGAGCGCGCCATCTCCCCGATGGGCCACGTCCGCATGATGGCCGCGATCCAGCCCTGGATCTCCGGTGCCATCTCCAAGACGGTCAACATGCCGGAGACGGCGACCGTCGAGGAGGTCGAGGAGATCTACTTCGAGGCCTGGAAGCTCGGCGTCAAGGCGCTCGCGATCTACCGCGACAACTGCAAGGTCGGCCAGCCCCTCTCCGCGAAGACCAAGGAGAAGGAGAAGACCGAGGTCACCGCGAAGGCCGAGGAGACGATCCGTACCGCGGTCGAGAAGGTCATCGAGTACCGCCCGGTCCGCAAGCGTCTGCCCAAGGGCCGTCCCGGCATCACGACCTCCTTCACGGTCGGTGGCGCCGAGGGTTACATGACCGCCAACTCCTACCCGGACGACGGTCTCGGCGAGGTCTTCCTGAAGATGTCCAAGCAGGGTTCGACCCTCGCCGGGATGATGGACGCCTTCTCCATCGCGGTCTCCGTCGGCCTCCAGTACGGCGTGCCGCTGGAGACGTACGTCTCGAAGTTCACCAACATGCGCTTCGAGCCGGCCGGTATGACGGACGACCCGGACGTGCGGATGGCGCAGTCGATCGTCGACTACATCTTCCGTCGCCTGGCGCTCGACTTCCTGCCCTTCGAGACGCGTTCCGCGCTCGGCATCCACTCCGCCGAGGAGCGTCAGCGCCACCTGGAGACCGGTTCGTACGAGCCGAGCTTCGAGGAGGAGAACGTGGACGTGGAGGGGCTCGCCCAGTCCGCTCCGCGGCAGACGGACCTGAAGGCCGTCGCCACGCCCAAGGCCGACGTCGCGGTGGCCGAGCCCGCCCCGAAGCAGGCCCACACCAGTGCCGAACTGGTGGAGATGCAGCTGGGTATCCAGGCCGACGCCCCGCTGTGCTTCTCCTGCGGTACGAAGATGCAGCGGGCCGGTTCCTGCTACATCTGCGAGGGCTGCGGTTCGACCAGCGGTTGCAGCTGATCCCAGCCGCGCCGGTCAGGTCGCGATGACCTGACAAAGGGCGGTGGAGCCGGTTTCCGGCTCCACCGCCCTCGGTGTTTTCCGGAGGCTCCACCGGCCGCGAGGGGGCGGGGGAGCCTCCGTGCGTTCAGGAGTGGCGCACCTGGCCCATGGTCCTCGTGAACGTCGCCGGGTCGTCCTCGAAGCCCTGGACGCCGGGGTGGAACGACCACCCGTCGGACGACTCGCGCAGGAACTCCCCGACCGTCGCGGCGGTGGCACCGAGGACGCCGGCGAAGTCGTCCTCGTCCAGGACGGTGTACCCCTCCCGTATCCGGAAGCCGGGGTTGAGCACACCGACGAACGTCCGGTGCTCCGGGTTCTGCTGGATGACGACACCGACGACCACGCGCGCGTACCGCGCGTCCAGGCGGTCGAGCTCCAGCGTCATCACCTCGTCCCAGCCGAAGCCCTTGCCGTCCTTGCTGTCCCGGTTGAGATAGATGGTTCCGTCGGGGGAGCGACTGTCGAAGTGCACCACATAGGCAGGAGCACCATGTGGATCGCTCTCCAGATAGGTCGCGGCCACGATGTCCAGGTCGGTAGGCGGCTGACCCGTCGGACTCGGGTCCCACTTCAGCGCCATCTCGACCTTGCGGATTCCCTTGTTGAGGCCGCTCACCGGAATTCCCCTCCCCGTTTCCCCGTCTGACATTGCACTGAACCCGCCGAATTTCAGGGCCGGTTGTCCATCCTGCCACGCGTGCGTACGCCGTCGCAGCGCCGCACTGTGAACGAGGGTGACCAACGCCACGCCCACTGGCCTTACCATGGCGCGGTGCTGGTCAAGTGGATTCGCTGCACCGTGGTGGACCGCCGCGGTTTCGAACGGGGACAGCGAAAGTGGGCGGGGCTTCTGGGGGAGCCGGGGTTCCGGGGGCAGGGCGGGGGCTGGAGCAGGGCGCGGCCCTCCGTCGCGCATGTCTTCGCCTTCTGGGAGAGCCGTGCCTTCTACGACTCCTTCATGGCGCGTTCCCATGACCGGCTGGCGGCGACTCAGTCGGGCACCTTCAAGGACGCCCAGGTACGGCTGTTCGACTACCGCTTCGACGTGAAGACGGGCTTCGAGCCCCGTTTCACCGACTCCGACCTTCTGAGGGTGGCACTCTGCCGGGTCCACGAGGAACGCGCCGAACACTTCTCCCTCATGCAGGAGAAGGTGTGGAACCCCGCCATGGCCGGTTCGCCCGGCATGATCCGGGGGCTGTTCGCCGAGGCTCCCGGGCACGAGTTCATGGTGCTCTCGATGTGGCGCTCGGCGGCCGAACACGGAAAGTACCGAACCGAACGCGTGGAGCGGCTCGCGCTGCGCGCGCAGACGGAGGCGGACATATCCTCCCTCACCGGCGACATCGTCGAACTCGAGTCGACGTGGACGGTTTGAAAACCGGACTCACTGCCGGACACGTCGATCGTGCGTTGAATGCGCTTTCTGGTGCGGGATGTGTGTGACCTACGCTGTATGCAGGCCGTACGAGTGCTCGATCGGCCGTCACCCGATCTAGGGTTTTGGCATGGCACGACCACGGCGCATCGTCCTTGTCCGGCACGGGGAGTCAACGGGCAATGTTGATGACACCGTCTACGAGCGTGAGCCCGACCATGCACTGGCCCTGACCGAGCGAGGGTGGCAGCAGGCCGAGGAGACGGGAAAGAACCTGCGGGAGGTGTTCGGCCGCGAGCGGGTCAGCGTGTACGTCTCCCCCTACCGGCGTACGCATGAGACGCTCCGGGCCTTCCATCTGGACCCCGAGCGCATACGGGTACGTGAGGAGCCCCGGCTGCGCGAACAGGACTGGGGGAACTGGCAGGACCGCGACGACGTACGGCTGCAGAAGACCTACCGGGACGCCTACGGGCACTTCTTCTACCGTTTCGCCCAGGGCGAGAGCGGCGCCGACGTCTACGACCGGGTCGGCGGTTTCCTGGAGAGCCTCTTCCGCAGCTTCGAGGCCCCCGACCATCCGCCGAACGTGCTCATCGTGACCCATGGCCTCGCGATGCGACTGTTCTGCATGCGCTGGTTCCACTGGACGGTCGCGGAGTTCGAGTCCCTCGCGAATCCGGGGAACGCCGAGATGCGCATGCTCGTTCTCGGGGACGACGACAGGTACACGCTCGACCGGCCCTTCAACCGCTGGCGAGACCCGGAACCGTACGGAATCACCGGATAGGGTGGCAGAGCGATGACCACTGACCCCTCTCCCGACCGGCGCCTGGAGCGCGCGCTGGCAAGCCTGCGAGGCCTCGCCGCGGGCGACGCGCTGGGCTCGCAGTTCTTCGTGCCGGTGAACTATCCGCTGCTCCAGCGCCGGGAGCTGCCGCCCGGCCCGTGGCAGTGGACCGACGACACGGAGATGGCCTGCTCCGTCGTTGCCGTCCTCGCCGCCCACCACCGCATCGACCAGGACGCGCTGGCCCGGTCCTTCGCGCAGCACCACGACTTCGACCGCGGGTACGGTCCCGCGGTCAACCGGCTGCTGAGGCTGGTCAGGGAGGGTGCCGACTGGCGTGAGCTGGCGGCCGCCCTGTTCAACGGGCAGGGGTCCTGGGGCAACGGCGCCGCGATGCGCGTCGCGCCGCTGGGCGCCTGGTACGCGGACGATCCCGAGCAGGCGACCCATCAGGCCGAGATCTCCGCCTACCCCACGCATCAGCACCGGGAGGCCGTGGTCGGGGCCATGGCCGTCGCCGCGGCCGCCGCGCTGGTCGGCGCCCCCGACGGGCCGCCCACTGCCGAGGCGCTCCTGGACGGCGTCGTCGCCCTCGTCCCGAAGAGTGCCGTCGGCGCCGGTCTGCGGCGCGCCCGGGACATGCTCGACTACGCCGACGCGGCCACCGTCGCGGCGGTGCTGGGGTGCGGGAGACGGACGTCGGCCCACGACACCGTCCCCTTCGCGGTCTGGTCGGCGGCGCGCGCCCTCGGCGACTACGAGACGGCGTTCTGGACGACCGCGCAGGTGGGCGGCGATGTGGACACGACCTGCGCCATCGTGGGCGGCATCCTCGCGTCCGGCAGGGCGGGGACTCCGCCGGAGGCCTGGGTGCGGCAGGTGGAGGCGTTGCCGGGGTGGATGCCCGCGCGCCACGTGATGCCCGAAGCCCGAGGCTGACGGCAGACGCCTGACGGGCGAGCGCCTGGCGCCTGATCGTGAGCCTGCGTCGTCGCGCCGGGCGGGGTGGTGCGGCGGGCCGCCGAGAACTCTCGGTGTCCGACGGGAACTCTGCGTGACCATTCGTGCGTTGTCCGGGCATCCGCTGCGCGACCTGTGCGTGCAGCCGGGCGGGTGACTGTGGGACGACCTAGGGGGTGGGCGTGCGGTTCGACCTGTTGGCGATCATGTCGGTGTCGGTACCGAGAGGCCGTGCGGGCCGACCCGGAAGCGGTGGACGCGCCCTCGGCGTGACAGGCGGTGACACTCCCGGGTCGGCCGGCGACGCCGTCCCGTCAGCCGGCCGTGGGGCCCGGCGTGCCGGACAGTGCCTCCAGGTCGCTCTTCCGGATACGGATGACGAACCATGCCGTCACCAGGGCCAGTGCGGCCATCGCGGCGGCGGGGACGAAGGCCGTCGAGATGCCGTGGGCGAGTACCTCGTGCCCCCAGGGAGCGGGCAACTGGTGCGTCTTGGCGAACTCCGCCTTCTGTTCCGGGGTTCCTTCCGTGAGGAACTTCGGCAACTGCTTCTCCGCCTCGTCCTTGCTGGCCGTGCCGAAGACGGTCGTGAGGATGGACAGACCGAGCGAACCTCCCACCTGCTGGGTGGCGTTGAGCAGGCCGGACGCGGCGCCCGCTTCGTGCGGGGCGACACCCGAGACGGCGGTGACCGTCACCGTCACGAAGTTCAGTCCCATACCGAAGCCGAAGATCACCATCGGTCCGAGCACCCCGCCCACGTAGGAGCTGTCGGGGCTGATGAAGGCCTGCCAGGTGAGGCCGAGCGCCACCAGCGCGGAACCGACGATCATGAAGGGCTTGGGGCCGACGGTGGGCAGGAAGCGCTGCGACAGCCCCGCGCCCGCCGCGATGGCGACCGTGACGGGGAGGAAGGCGAGACCCGCCTTGATCGGGCTGTAGCCCAGCACGTTCTGCACGAAGAGCACGATGTAGAAGAACATGCCGAACATGGCCGCAGCGAGGCTCAGCATGATCACGTACGTACCGGAGCGGTTGCGGTCGGCGAACATCTTCAGCGGAGTGATCGGCTCCTTGGCCCGTGCCTCCGTGAACACGAAGGCCACCAGCAGGACCAGCGCGACCGCGAAGGCGCCGAGGGTCACGCCGTCCCGCCAGCCTTCCTCCGCCGCGCGGATGAACGCGTAGACCAGGGAGGCCATGCCGAGCGTCGAGGTCAGCGCGCCGGCTATGTCGAAGCGTCCGGGATGGCGCTCGGACTCGCTGATGTAGAGCGGTGTGACGAAGGCGATGAGTACGCCGATGGGCACGTTGACGAACAGCACCCAGCGCCAGTCGAGCCACTCGGTGAGCATGCCGCCCGCCAGCAGGCCGATGGCGCCGCCGCCCGCGGAGACCGCGGCGAAGACGCCGAAGGCCCGGTTCCGCTCCGGTCCCTCGGGGAACGTGGTGGTGATGAGCGCCAGCGAGGTGGGCGACGCGATGGCGCCTCCCACACCCTGGAGGGCGCGTGCGGCGAGCAACTGCCAGGGTTCCTGGGCCAGTCCGCCCAGGAGCGAGGCGAAGGTGAAGAGAAGGATGCCGGCCATGAACACTCGTCGCCGGCCGAGGATGTCACCCGCCCTGGCACCGAGCAGCAACAGGCCGCCGAAGGTGAGCGTGTAGGCGCTGACCACCCAGGTGAGATCGGTAGTGCTGAACTTGAGCGAGTCTTGAATGTGCGGGAGCGCGATGTTCACAATCGTCGCGTCGAGTACCACCATGAGTTGGCAGGCCGCGATCACGGTGAGCGCGATGCCGGGGTGTCCCTCCCGGCGGGCCGCTCCGGGCTTCTGGTTCTGAGTCAGCTGAGAGGTTGTCACTATGAGTCCCCCACAAGAGCATTAGTGAACGATGGCGTTCACTGGCCCGTCAACGGTAGTGAGTTCTTCGTAGTGAACGCAAGCGTTCACTCGCGGCGTCGCCTCTCGGCGTATCCCCCGTCGCGGTCGCGCAGATCATCGCTCCACCCCCTGATCCCCGCTTCCTCTGCTCGCTGGAGACACTCGGATGGTTACTTCGCGCTGGACGGCCGCCCCCGCTCGGGCGTCCTCTCCCCGCCGGCGCGGCGCCGTGCTCGAACGTGCGATTCTCGATGCCACGCTGGAGCAGTTGGGCACCGTCGGCTGGAACGGCCTCACGATGGAGGGGGTGGCGGCCGGCGCGCAGACAGGCAAGGCCGCCGTCTACCGCCGCTGGCCGTCCAAGGAGGCGCTCGTCGCGGACGCCCTGCGGGCCGGATTGCCTCGGCTGGACGCCGTACCCGATCTGGGCAGCGTGCGTGAGGATCTGATGGCGCTGTGCCGTGACGCGCGTGACGCCATGTTCTCCCGCCCCGGTTTCGCGCTGCGCTCGATCATTCACGAATGCGATCCGATCCAGGCTGAACGCTTCCACACCTTGATCATCGAGGGAGTGGTGGAGCCGACCGTAAAGCTCCTGCATGAGGTTGTCACCCGTGGAATCGAACGAGGAGAGGTGCGACCCGACGCGGCGAACGGTTATGTCTTCGATGCCATCCCGGCCATGATGATGTACCGGTCGAAGATGTGCGGATGCGAATGGAACGATCGTGAGCTCGATGAGATGATCGACTGGCTCATGCTGCCGCTGCTGCGGCCGGACATGACCTGAGCGCGGACTCGGCGCCCCGGCGCCCGGTCGGTGAGGGGTCTGCGCCGACCGGGGTGTCGCGACGGGATCGGGGCGGCGTAATCTAAGGGCGACATGCCGTACGAACCACCCACTCACGCAGTCGAGCGCTCCCTCCGCGCCACGACCGGAGCGAAGGTCATTGCCGGTGTCGACGAGGTGGGCCGCGGTGCCTGGGCCGGACCCGTCACCGTCTGCGCCGCCGTCACCGGACTCCGTCGGCCCCCCGTGGGCCTCACCGATTCCAAGTTGCTCACCGTCAAGCGGCGAAACGAGCTCTCGCAGGAGCTGCTGACGTGGGTGACGTCGCACGCCCTGGGGCACGCCTCCCCGGAGGAGATCGACGACCTCGGGATGACCGCCGCGCTCCGGCTTGCCGCCGGGCGGGCCCTGGAGGCCCTCCCGGTGCGTCCGGACGCGGTGATTCTCGATGGGAAGCACGACTATCTCGGCACGCCGTGGAGGGTCCGCACGGTGATCAAGGGCGACCAGTCCTGCGTGGCGGTCGCGGCGGCCTCGGTGATCGCCAAGGTCCAGCGCGACAAAATGATGGCCGAACTGGGCATCGACCATGCAGACTTCGGTTTTGCGGACAATGCCGGGTATCCGTCGCCCGTGCACAAGGCCGCACTGCAGGAGCGGGGACCCACTCCGCTCCACCGGTTGTCGTGGGCGTATCTTGATGCGCTGCCCCAGTGGCGGCACCTCAAGAAGGCCCGCACCTGGGCGATCGGGAGCGTTCCGGGAGTCGAAGGTCAACTCGGCTTCGACTTCTGACGATTCCGGTCGCACTGATGTGCCACCCGCTGGCGCTTCCCGCACCAACGTTTGATAAATAACAGCTCATGCCTCTCATTCCCCAGGAGCCTCAGATTCACGAGAGTGCCCAGGGTCCTCGCGCCACCCCGGCCAGCGGCCGCACAGCGCCGACCCCTCGACCTGTACCCGGACCCCGTCCCGCGGCTCCGTCGCGTCCCGGTCGTCCAGGACCCGTCCGGCCCACGCCACCGGTGCAACGCGCGCCGCGTGATGTGGCCGCCAAGCCCGGGCCCTCGGCCCCGGCCGCCCCTGTCGTCGCCGCGTCCGCTTCGGCGACTCCCCAGGTCCAGGTGATCCCGGCCTCGGCCGAGGGCGCGCTGGACGCCGCCGAGGAGGCTGTGGACCTCCTCCTGGACTCGGGTCGTACTCCGGGGGACGTGCTGGTGATCACCACCGGCGAGCAGCACCCCTGGGCCACCCATGAACTGACCTTCGGCGAGGCGCCCTACTGGGCGCAGCACGACGCGGGAGACGACGTCTTCTACGCGGATGCCGCTGTGGTGGACCGGGCGGGTGTGCGTCCCGTCGTCGTGGTCGCCGTCAACGGCGGCTCCGACACCGTGGCCACCACCGTGCTGCCGCTGGCCCGTGCTCGGGCGGCCGGCCTGCTGATCGTCTGTGGCGATCCGCAGCAGATCAACGCGGCGTTGGGCGCGGGCGTCTGAGCCGGCTCCGGTAGGCCGGGAGGCGCCGGGCTCATGGAGGCGTCGCTGGTGCGGCGCCTCTGTTGTGTGCCCTGGTGGTCCGACCTAGCGCGGACGGCTCAGGGCTCGGCACGCGACGACGTACTACGGCCCCCGGGAGCTTTGTGCCTCCCGGGGGCCGAGTCTTTGTGGGTTCCGGCCGAAAGGCCGCCTCTCAGCGGGCTGCCGCGCGACGCAGTACCTCCGAGGCGGCGCCGCCGGTCCGGGGCAGCAGCGGTGGGGCCTCGGACAGGGCGAAGGGCTCCGGAGTCGAATCGGCGTGGGGCCGACGGCCTCCGCGCCCCTCGCCGAGGACCTGCCAGCCGTCCCGGGTGAGAGTGATGTACGCCCCGCAGCGCAGTCCGTGCAATGTGCAGGCATCCCGCAGGCCCCACATCCACGCTCCGTCCTCCTCCGTCCAGCGCGCGTCGCCGTCACGGCAGTAGAGCAGCACGGCGGTGCGCACGGGGGTGCGCAGCCTCAGGTCGTGCGGGATGACCCGGCGCAACTGGGCGAGCAGGGCGTTGCGGAACATCCAGCCGTCGGTCGAGGCCTGACGCCTGGTGAACGAGGCGCTGGCCCGCACCCGTTCGTCCGGGTCGAGCACGGCCACGATCGCGGTGGCCGGCCGTGGCCGGTGCCGCGAGTGCAGGCCGCTGACGACTTCCCGTGGGTTGCGCAGCAGCGGGATGCCGGCCGCCGCCCATTCGGCGGGCTCGAGCAAGCGGGTGGCGGAGGTGGCGGACGTGGACGTCGACAACGATGCCGCCGAGGACGGAGCGAATCCGAAGGTCACGATCCTCCCTTCGGCTACGGCCCACACTGCGGGCGGGTCGGGTTCGGGGGAGCGCACGCCGCAGCAGAGCCCTACCGGACTACGGGCGAGCCGTGCGGGGAGCGGAACTCAATTCTTCCTGCCGAACTTGGATGCGGCAACGAGCAATTGGGGCCACCGACCGTTATGTGACGATGAGTGACTTATATCCTTACCCAGTGATTCGCGGAAGGACACGTGAGCCGGCAGCTCACGCCTCGGGCGCGCTTCCGAAGCGGCGAATTCGACGGCGCGCGGACGCCGAGGCGCCACCGGCGGGCGGCCGGAGACGCTCAGGGCGGGCTTCGCCGGTCGCCATCTGTGGTCAGCCTTGCACAGCCAGTACCAGGGGCAACACCCCTTGCGCGCCCGCACGGCGGAGCATCCGGGCCGCGACCGCGAGGGTCCAGCCCGTCTCGGTGTAGTCGTCCACGAGCAGAACGGGTCCGGGGGTCTCGGCGAGCGCGGCGGCGAGCGCGGGCGGCACCTCCAGCATGCCGTGGAGCGCCTTGAGGCGTTGGGCGCTGTTGCTCCGGGAAATAGGCGAAGCGTCGGCGGTGTACTGCACCGACCCCAGGAGCGGCAGTCGGCCGACTTCGGAGATGCGCGCGCCCAGCGAGTGGATCAACTGCGGTCGTGTGCGGGAGGCGATGGTGACCACGCCGACCGGGCGAGGCGAGGCGTCGGCCACCGCGGAGGCCCAACCGCCGGGACCCTTCGCCCAGTCGGCCAGCACTCCCACCACGGCCTTCGCCACATCGTCCGGAACCGGCTCGTCGGAAGCCTGGGCGGTGAACATCGGGCGCAGCCGATTGCCCCAGCCGATGTCGGAGAGGCGCCCCAGCGCACGCCCGGTCGACGCCTGCTCACCGGCCGGAATGCGCCCCTTGAGCTCGACGCCGATCGCCGGGAGGCCGGTCGGCCACATCCGGCGGGACTCCACCTCGACGCCCGCTCGGCCCAGGTCCACGCGCGCGGCGTCCAGCGCGGCCGTGGACGTCTCGGCGGCGTAACGCGCCCCCGCGCAGTTGTCGCAGCGGCCGCAGGGCTTGGCGCCTTCGTCGTCGAGCTGGCGCTGAAGGAACTCCATCCGGCAGTCCGTCGTCGACGCGTACTGCCGCATCGCCTCCTGCTCGGCCTTGCGCTGCTTGGCGACCCACTCGTACCGCTCGGTCTCGTACCGCCACGGCTGTCCGGTCGCGAGCCAGCCGCCCTTGACCCGCTTGACCGCCCCGTCCACGTCGAGGACCTTGAGCATGGTCTCCAGGCGGGAGCGGCGCAGTTCCACCAAGGGCTCCAGAGCGGGCAGCGACACGGGCCGCTCCGCACGCGCGAGGACATCCAGTGTGCGGCGCACCAGCTCCTCCGACGGGAAGGCGAGCGACGCGAAGTACTCCCAGATCGCCTCGTCCTCCCTCCCCGGCAGCAGCAGCACCTCCGCGTGCTCCACGCCGCGACCGGCGCGACCCACCTGCTGGTAGTACGCGATGGGGGAGGAGGGCGAACCCAGGTGCACGACGAATCCGAGGTCGGGCTTGTCGAAGCCCATGCCGAGCGCCGAGGTGGCGACCAGCGCCTTGACCTTGTTGGCCAGCAGGTCCTCCTCGGCCTGCTGCCGGTCGGCGTTCTCCGTGCGTCCGGTGTACGAGGCGACGATGTGGCCGCGCTGCCGGAGGAAGGCGGTGACCTCCTCCGCGGCGGCGACGGTGAGCGTGTAGACGATTCCGGAGCCGGGGAGGTCGTCGAAATGGTCGGCCAGCCACGCCATCCGGTGCGCGGCGTCGGGCAGCCGCAGCACGTTCAGGCTGAGGCTCTCGCGGTCCAGCGGGCCGCGCAGCACCAGGGCGTCAGAGGTGCCGCCGGTGCCGAGCTGTTCGGCGACATCGGAGGTCACGCGCGCGTTGGCGGTCGCGGTCGTCGCGAGTACCGGTACGCCCGGCGGGAGATCGGTGAGCATGGTCCGCAGCCGACGGTAGTCCGGGCGGAAGTCGTGGCCCCAGTCGGAGATGCAGTGGGCCTCGTCGACCACGAGCAGTCCGGTCGCGGCCGCCAGCGCGGGCAGCACCTCGTCACGGAAGTCCGGGTTGTTGAGCCGCTCCGGGCTGACCAGCAGGACGTCGACCTTGCCGGCGGCGATCTCGTCCTGCACGGTGTCCCACTCCTCGGTGTTCGAGGAGTTGATGGTCCGTGCGTGGATACCGGCCCGGGCCGCTGCCTCGACCTGGTTGCGCATCAGGGCGAGCAGCGGAGAGACGATCACCGTGGGGCCGGAGCCACGGGCGCGGAGCAGGGAGGTCGCCACGAAATAGACGGCGGACTTGCCCCACCCCGTCCGCTGCACGACCAGGGCCCGGCGCCGGTCCGCGACCAGTGCCTCGATGGCCCGCCACTGGTCTTCCCGCAGCCGGGCCACGCCCGTGTCGTCCCCGACGAGGCGGGCGAGGACGGCGTCGGCGTCGGCGCGGAGATCGGCGTTGCTCGTGTGCTCCATGCCCCCATACAACAGGACGGCGCTGACAATCCGGTCAGCGGCGGGAAGGAGCAGGGCTTCGCTCGGCCGTGCCGCGGCCCGTCCACCCCGGATGTCTGACGTGTTCCTGATCGGACTTATCCACAGGCTAAGCGGAACCTTGTGATCCGCGAGATCGTCGGCGCATGACGAATCACAGCGAAACCACTGGATCCTCCGAAAACGGCGACATCGCCGGACGGGACGGACGTGAGCACCCGGCCTATGTCAGCCACACGATGTACGACGGAGATGTCGGGTACGGCGCACGCCCCGCCGACCACCAGGTCACCCTGCGGACTCCGGGGGAACTGGCCGACGCCCTGCCCTATCTGCTCGGGTACCGGCCGGAGGACAGCATCGTCCTGGTCGCCCTGCACGACCGCGGCGGGCGAGGCCGGTTCGGCGGCCGGGCCCGGCTCGGCATTCCCGCGAACCCGGACGACTGGGAAGCGGTCGCCCAGCAACTGGCGCAAGGGCTCGTGAAGGGCAGCGAGCGCCGTGGCACCCGTCCCGCGACCATGGTCGCCTACCTCTGCCAGGAACCGGGGAAGGGGGAGACGGGCCGTCAGGTCATGGAGCGGCTCCAGCCACTGGCCCACCGACTACGTCTCGAATGTGGCCGCCTCGATGTTCCCGTGATCGAGGCGCTCTGCATCTCCGACGGCCGTTTCTGGTCGTACTGCTGCGGGGGCAAGGGCTGCTGCCCGGTCGAAGGGGCGGCGATGGGGTTGCCCGGCACCTCCGTCCTGGCCGCGGCCGCGACCTACGCGGGGATCCAGGTCAGGGGGACCCTGCGCGAGTTGCGCGCTCGACTGCTGCCCCTGGAGACCGGCGCCGCGCTGGAGCAGGAGGTCGCCCTGGACACCGCCGGAATGGCGCTCGTCCCGAGGATCCTCGACGAGGCGAGTCGCGCGGCGGTGGGCGAGGAGACGCTCGAACTGGCGGGACGGCTTGTGCGCCGCCTCGCCGAGACGCCCGTCGTGCCGGGTGCTCTCGTCGCGGACCGCCGAGACGACGAACTGCTCGGATTCGACGAAGCCGCGGCTTTGATTCTCGGCCTTCAGGACCGCGTGACGCGTGACCGGGCGGCGGCGTGGATGGAGGGCGACGAAGCGGCCCCCGCGCTGCGCCTGTGGCGGGCGCTGTCGCGGCGCTGTGTCGGGCCCTACGGCGAACACGCGGCGGCGCCCCTCACCCTCGCCGGCTGGGTCGCCTGGTCCAGCGGCGATGAACTGGAGGCGAGGGAGGCCCTCGCCATGGCCCTGGGGGCGGACCCGGAGTATCTGTTCGCCCGTCTCCTGCACCAGGCCTGCAACGAAGGCCTCGACCCCGAGTCGGTACGACGCTGCCTGCGCAACGAGCGCGAGGGACGCGGACTGCCCACGGCAGCGGAGACGCCTGGCGAGGCGGCCGCCACCGGAGACTCCGAGGACTCCGAGGACTCCGAGGGCCCACAGGACACCGACGGGACGGGGTTCCGCGCAGGCGGGTGCGGAACCGAGGAGGGAGACGCGTCCGCCGACCTCCGGTATGCGGGGGCGGCGAACCACCCCGGCGGGGGAGGCTGCTCCGATCGGCGCTGCTGCTCCGGCGAAGGAAGCCCCTCCGGCGAAGGAAGCTGCTGCGGCGAACCGAACGACATGGCCGGCGCCGGCGAAACCGCACACGAGGACCGACCCGGAGAAGGGAAGGGCACCTCCGGCTCCGTCCCGCACACTGAGGCCCTCTGCGCATCGGAACCGGTGCCGACATCCGCCCTCACGCCTGCTCGCAGGCGTCGCCGCGTCCGCCCGGCCGGTGCCGGCGCGGGTCGCGCACAGGCTGTGGCAGGAGCGGAGGAAGGCCAGGAACCGGAACGCCGCGCACGGGGAACGAACGAGCTCCGTGCCAAGCCGCCGAGGTCGCACAGCACGCACCCTGCCGCGCCGAGCCGGAAAGGATCCCGCACTCGCCCGGTGGGGAAGGCCCCCACGCGGCGCCGCGACGACTCCTCGGAAGGCCTGAGGCCGGACAGCGACGACACCCTGGGACAGGGGTGACGCCAGCCCGGCCTTCGTGGTGAAGGACGGCGTCCCGCGTGGGCATTCGCCGGTGACCAAAGCCGGTTCGGCAGCCTGTCGTGCCGCCCGGTGAACGCCCTGGCCGCGCATGCGTCCCGGTCGGCCCAGCGTGCTCCGAAGCCGGCCCGGTCTGTCCGTATCCGGCCGCCATTCGGTGGGCCCTGTGGCCACGGGGCGTGACCTGGGGGAGTCCCGTCCCGTTCACCTGAGTGGCGGAACGCCTGCACGGGTCGTGCCGCCGCAGCGCACCGCCCTGCCGGAGCCGCCCACCCGGCCTCGACCATGCCCGAGGCGCACAGAGAGCAGAAGAAGTCACCGCATGCATCAGCCGACTCCGCCCTCAGCCGCCGACGAACGCTCCGGCCACGAGACCCCTATGCCGCCCCCTGGCGCGGGGAACGACCCACCACGCGCGGACGGGCCCGGCCCGCAACGGACCGGATTTCCGGGCGGGGGCCGGCGCACCTCACCACCCTCCCCGCTCATCGGGCCGGAAGGGGGCCCACGCCTGTCCACCGGTCCGGGCATCCGAGGCATGTCCGCCTCCCCGGCGGCCGGCACCGGGCGTCGTCAGCCGCCACCCCCGTCCAGAGGCGCCGGGGCACAGCCCGGGACGCCGACCCGGCCTCGCTCCGTCGGCCTGCCCCCCGCCCATACGGCGATGATCTGCGTCGCCCTGCCGGGCCTCGCCATCTCGACGGACCAGGGGCAGCTGACGGGAGATGGGCTGGAGGGGTTCTACCGGGCGGGCCGGCGCATCCTGTCCCGTTGCCAGGTGCGGGTGGCGGGACGCGAACCGTTGGCGGTCCAGGCCCGGATGACCGCGGCCGACCGGGCCCGTTTCGTCGGCACGCTCCGTGTCACACCGCACGGCGGCCCGGACCCGGACGTCGTCGTCGAGCGGACCCGCTCCGCGGACGGTACGGAAGTGATCATGCTGCACAGCGCCGTCGCCCGGCCGCTGCGCCTCCCGGTCGAGGTGGCACTCGGCGCCGATCTGGCCGATCTGGGCGCGATCGCGTCCGGCAGCGTGGGGCCCGAACTGGCCGCCAGTGTCCACGATTCCGGCCTCCGGTGGTCCTGCGCCGCCGGGGCCTCGTTCGTCACGGCCGACCCGCCCCCGGCCGACGCGCTCGCCTCCGCGGGTCTGCTGCGCTGGGACTTCGACCTGCCTCCCGGCGGCACCGTCCGTGTGGAGTTGAGGGTCCGCCTGGACGGTGCGGGACCGGTCCGAGCCGTGGGGCGGGCGGCCACGAGCCCGTTGGCCCCGGCAGAGGCGACCGGTGACGATCCGCGCCTTCCGGCGCTCCTGGCGACGAGCGTCGCGGATCTGCAGGCCCTGCTGGTGCGAGACCCCGCACACCCCGCCGACACCCACCTCGCGGCAGGGGCGCCGTGGCGCTGCGGTCTGGCACCGGCCGACGCGCTAGCCGCGGCCCGCATGACCCTGCCTCTCGGCACCCGCCTGGCCGCGGGCACGCTGCGCACCCTGGCCCGTACACAGATCACGGCTCCGGGGCCACGGTGCGGCATGATCCCCGGCCCCCGGCGGGACGCGGGCGCGCACCTTCCGCCGGGCTGTACGGGCACCGAGGCCACCCTGCTCTTCCCGGTGCTCCTCGCGGAGGCCCGCCGATGGGGTCTGCCCGACCGTGACACGGAGGAACTGCTGCCGGCGGCCGAGCGCTGCCTGACCTGGCTGCGTGCGACGGTCGGCGAGGGGCCCTACCTCAGTGACCCCCAGCCCAGTGGTCCCGTCCGCTGCGAGACACAGGCCCACGCCCACCGGGCCGCACTGCTCGGCGCCGACCTGCTCGACGCCTGCGGCAGACAGGGTGGGGACGGGCTACGGGAGTGGGCCCGGAAACTGCGCGCCACCTTCCGGCGGGACTTCTGGATCGACGATCCCGGAGGCGGCCGACCCGCGACCGCCCGTACCCCGGACGGGCGACCGCTGCCCCACCTCTGCGCGACGGCCGTCCACCTCCTCGACACCGGCTTGCTGGGCGGCGGCGCCCACGCCTCCGGGCTGTTGGACCGGGTGCAGACCGAACAACTCGCCCGGCTGCTCGGCAGCCCTGTCATGGACTCGGGCTGGGGACTGCGTGGCCTCGGCGCGAAGGAGGTCGGCTACAACCCCTTCGGCCACCGCAGCGGTGCCGTCCGGGTCCACGAGACGGCCATCGCCGTGGCCGGCCTGGCCGCCGCGGGCTACGAGAAGGAGAGCGCCGCGCTTCTGCGAGGCCTGCTGACGGCGGCCGAGGCCTTCGGGCACCGGCTCCCGGAGATGTACGCGGGGGAGCAGCGCGGCGACGGGAGAGCCCCGCTTCCCCATCCGGCCGCCTGTCGTCCCGCGGCCACCGCGGCGGCGGCCGGTGTCCTGCTGCTGACCACCCTGACCGGCGTCCGGCCCGACGCTCCGGCCGGAACCGTCACCCTGCGTCCCCTGCGAGGCGCGCCCCTGGGAGAGATCGGCCTGACCGGACTGCGGGTCGCCGGAGCCCCCTTCTCCGTACGGGTCAGTCGGCTCGGTCTCGCCATGGTGGAGGAGGCGGCCGACGGACTGCAATTGGGAGTGTGACCTCGTACGACGCGGCTCCGGACGTCGGGCGGGGTGGGCGCCGACGGCCCCGCGGCACCGAAGTGGATCAGCCATCGAAGCGGCCGACGAAGGGAGTGTTTATCGTCAGGAAGACGACTATGATCGCGGCATGCCCTACGACCCGTCAGCCTTTCCGCCCTTCGCCGTCACCGTGGACCTGGTCGTGCTGACCGTGCGCCGCCATGCCCTGTGCGCGCTGGCGGTGCGCAGGGGTGAGGCGCCGTTCCAGGGGCGGTGGGCGCTCCCGGGCGGCTTCGTAAGGGCCGACGAGGACCTCACCCAGGCTGCGGCGCGCGAGCTGGCGGAGGAGACCGGGCTTCGTGCCCACGACCCCTCGGCCCCGGCCCATGACAACGGCGCCCACCTGGAACAGCTCGCCACGTACGGCGATCCCAAGCGCGACCCGAGGATGCGGGTCGTCAGCGTCGCGCACCTGGCGCTCGCCCCGGATCTGCCCGCGCCGCGAGCGGGCGGAGACGCCAGCAACGCGCGCTGGGCGCCGGTCGAGGAGCTGCTTCAGCACGGCGGTTACGGCCGTGACGGGGAGCCGGTCGCACCGCTCGCCTTCGACCACGCCCAGATCCTCGCCGACGGGGTGGAGCGGGCCCGTTCCAAGATCGAGTACTCGTCCCTGGCGACCGCGTTCTGCCCCACCGAGTTCACGGTGGGCGAGCTCCGCCGGGTCTACGAGGCGGTGTGGGGCGTGGCGCTCGACCCGCGGAACTTCCATCGCAAGGTGACGGGCACGCCCGGCTTCCTGGTGCCCACCGGTGGCACCACCACTCGGCAGGGCGGCCGCCCCGCCCAGCTCTTCCGGGCGGGCGGCGCGACCTTGCTCAACCCGCCGATGCTGCGGCCCGAGGTGTGACCCACGCCGGCCGGGCCCACCGACAGGTGGAGAGGGATCTCGCACCGGCCGGTCGAGGCTGCGTGACCGGCCGCACGGCCTCACCGTGCGGTGAACGGGAAAAAGGGATATAACGCGCTATCTTGCTACGGGTGATCCAGGCCTTCGGACTGACCAGCAACTCCCGCAAGGCGCTTCCGCCCGCCGTCGACGATGTCTCCTTCGAGGCGCGCGCGGGCCGCGTCACCGTGCTGCTCGGAGCGCCGGGCGCGGGCAAGACCACGGCGCTGAGACTCATGCTCGAACTCGAACAGGGCCGCGGCCTCGCCCACTTCCGAGGCCGTCCGCTGCACCGCATCGCCCACCCCTCGCGTGAGGTCGGCGTCCTCCTCGGCGATGTGCCGGGGCACCCCGCCCGCACGGTCCGGGGCCACCTGCGCATGCTGTGCGCGGCCGCCGGGGTGCCGGCTCGGCGGGCCGACGAGGTGCTCGAGGTGGTCGGCCTGGTCAGCCTGCGCGACGAACGCCTCGGCACCCTGTCCCGCGGCGTGGACCGGCGGCTGGGCCTTGCCTGCGCTCTGCTCGCGGACCCGCACACCCTCGTCCTCGACGAGCCGACCGACGGGCTCTCCGGGCGCGAGAACCGTTGGCTGCACGGCATGCTGCGTGCCCACGCGGACCAGGGCGGCACCGTCCTGACGACCACGACCGACCCCAAGGAGGCGGCTCGCACCGCCGACCGGGTCGTCACCCTGGACCGGGGCGCACTGGTCGCCGACCAGGAGGCGGCCGACTTCGCCCGCACCCGGCTGCGCCCCCGGGTGGCCGTCCGCAGCCCACACGCCGTCCGCCTGGCCGCCCTGCTCGCCAGGGAGGCACGAGCAGCACAACGCTCCGTCGAGGTGGTGCAGGAGGACGGCAACCGGCTCTCCGTGTACGGCAGTACCTGCGCCCATGTCGGCGAGACGGCGTTCCGGCACAACATCCTGATCCACCAACTCGCCGACGAGACGGGCGACATGGGGCCGGGAGCGGGAGTGGAGGCCCCGCGGCGTACGCACTCCGAGGCGGGGCCGGACCCTTCGGGAGAAGCGGGTCGGGACTCCTGGGACGGGGAACCGGCCGCCATCGCCGCCTCCGAGCCGGACACGGAACGCGAGAAGGCCCCCGAAGACGCACGTGTGGCGAGCGAGTCCCGGCACGCCGGCGCCGCCGACGCGCCGAAAAGCCCCGACGGTGAACCGCCGCTGTCTCCGGCGCCGTACCGGCCGGTCGACGCCGTGCCTCGCGACGTCATCCCGGCTTCCGGCGGCGACTCCCCGCCCGGTGCCGTCACCACGGCTGTCGTGGGTCGGGCTGCAGACACCCCGGACGCGCCGGCGTCCCCGACCGCCCCGGCCGGCCGCCCCGCCGGCAGGCCGGGCGCCTCCGCGGGCACGATCGTGAAGGAACTCCGGCAGCCCGAAGAAACCGACGCCGCCGTCGGCGGTATCTCGGGTGCACACTCCGCCGCCTCCGGTGCCCCGGCCGCGTCTGTCATGTCCTCGGCCCCGCGCTCCACCCGCCCCTTCGTGTCCCGTGGTGCCGACACCCTGCCCGCCCTGCCACCTCCCATCTCCGTCCGCTCGGCCCCCAGCCCCTTGCGCCCGCTCCGCTACGAACTCCGTCGCGCCACCGGGATCGGCACCGGATTCACCACCTGCGCCCTGGTCCTGGTCGTCTCCGTGGTCACCGCCGTACTCCTGGCCCGCGCGGGCCACACCGCGCCGACACGGCTGCTGGCCGCGTGGCCCACGGAGCTGCCGCTGCCGCCCGCGGCGCTCGGCGCGGGACTGCTCGGCGCGCTGGCCTTCGGAGACGAATTCCGCCACCCCGCCCTGGCCGTGGATCGCGGTACCGTGCCCCGAAGACTGGGTGTGCTCACCGCCAAGCTCCTCGTCGCCGCTCTCACCGCGCTGATGCTGGCCTTTCTCACGGTGGGCTGCGACGCCGAAGCGCTCTATCTCGTCTACGGACGGGAGGTCGCACAGGTTCCCGCGGGCTGGCTTTCGCTGAGTGCGAGTTGGATCGGTCTCGTGGTCGGCTGCGCCTGGACCGGTGTGCTGGCGGCCGGCGTCTTCCGGTCCACCACGGCCGGGCTGGCGGCGGTGGTCGCCATGCCCGTCGTCGTCCTGCCCGTCGTACAGAAGGCCGTGGAGAGCGCGTCCGTGCGGACGGCGGCCGGATTCTCGCTGCGGTTGCGCGAGCTGCTCCTGGTGCAGTGGCCCTTCGGCGGCGAGCGCTATCTGGCCGCCGTTGCGCGCCTGATCGCCCAACCGGTCGGCGGAGCAATGACGTTGTCGCTGACGGCCCTGCTGTGCGCGTACCTGGTCACGACCCTGCGCAGCAGAGCCCGATGACCACGGTCCGGGCCGATCCGGTCCCGGCGTGTGCGCAACTCCCCGGAGAAAGCCCATTTCTTTCCGATAAGGCGTCAATTGCGACGGGGTGAGCGATCACCCTTTCGTGTGCTTTTCACCAAAGACCTCAAGGGAGTTGGGAGCAGCGCCGACAAAGGATCCGTGAGTACCCTTGCGCACACCATGATGACCGCCGCCCGCTCCGCCGACTCCGGTCTGGCCGGACCGGGCGAACTCGACCGCTACCCCTTCGCCGAGGCTCCTGTGACTGAACGTGTCGGAGCCCCCGTGTGGGAGTCCGCGGAACCCGAGCTGGGCCGCGTGGGCCGGCGTACCGCGGGCAGCCGCGGACGCGGGCTGCACGGCCAACTCGTCCAGCAGCTCGGTCAGATGATCGTCTCGGGCGACCTGGGCGCCGACCGACCGCTGGTGCCGGAGGAGATCGGTCAGCGGTTCGAGGTGTCCCGCACCGTCGTCCGCGAGTCGCTGCGCGTCCTCGAGGCCAAGGGCCTGGTCAGTGCCCGGCCGAACGTCGGCACGCGCGTGCGTCCCGTGAGCGACTGGAACCTTCTCGACCCGGACATCATCGAGTGGCGGGCGTTCGGCCCTCAGCGCGACAACCAACGGCGCGAGCTGAGCGAGCTGCGCTGGACGATCGAGCCGCTTGCCGCCCGCCTCGCCGCGGGGCACGGGCGCGCCGACATCCAGCAGCGGCTGTCCGACATGGTCGAGATCATGGCGCACGCCATGGCGCAGGGCGACGCGCTCACCTACTCCCGGGCCGACGCCGAGTTCCACTCGCTGCTCATCCAGGTCGCGGGCAACCGCATGCTGGAGCACCTTTCCGGGATCGTGTCGTCCGCCCTCCAGGTCTCCGGCGGCCCGGTCACGGGCTGTGACCGGCCGAACGACGCGTCGCTGGGGCACCACGGCCGGATCGCCGACGCCCTCGCGGCGGGCGACGGCGCCGCGGCCGAGACGGCCATGCGCCAGCTGCTCACCGTCCACCCCGAGGTGGAGCGCGTCGTGCCGGCACCGCGCGAACACTGACCGCGCCGCGCGGGGGAGCGGTCGGAGGGCGTCCTCGCCCTCCCGCGTCCTCCTCGGCCGCTGCACCCGCTCTCCCGTCGGACCCCGCAGGACCCGTCACGGGTGCTGCGGGGTCCGACGGTCGACGTGGCGGAACCGGTCCCGGCGGCACCGGTAGGCTTCACGGGTGACCTCGTCTGCCCGCGTCTGACCTTTTTTGAACGCTTACGGGGTGTGACTCGGGCCACGAAGATTGGGCGTAACGCTTGTGGAAACAACGCGATGACCTAAGAGGTGACTGCCGCGGAGGGAATACGGACGCCGTTCAAGGCGCTGTTAATCCTCCCGGCCCCCGCCCGCGCCGTCGGCCCACCCCCAGGCCGGTGGTCGGCTCCTGTCCGTCACGGACGGGGCCGGAAGCCGTTTTCCAACGTTCCGAGAGGTTGTTCGTGTCGGCCAGCACATCCCGTACGCTCCCGCCGGAGATCGCCGAGTCCGTCTCTGTCATGGCGCTCATTGAGCGGGGAAAGGCTGAGGGGCAGATCGCCGGCGACGATGTGCGTCGGGCCTTCGAAGCTGACCAGATTCCGGCCACTCAGTGGAAGAACGTACTGCGCAGCCTCAACCAGATCCTCGAGGAAGAGGGTGTGACGCTGATGGTCAGTGCCGCGGAGCCCAAGCGCACCCGAAAGAGCGTCGCAGCGAAGAGCCCGGCCAAGCGCACCGCCACCAAGACGGTCGCGGCGAAGGCGGTGACCACGAGGAAGGCCACTGCCACGGCCGCCCCGGCCACCCCTGCCGCTCCCGCTGTGGACGATTCCGCAGACGAAGCCGCCCCCGCCAAGAAGGCGGCTGCCAAGAAGACGACCGCCAAGAAGACGGTCGCGAAGAAGACCGTCGCCAAGAAGACGGCGGCCAAGAAGACCACCGGCAAGGACGACGCCGAGGTCGCCGAGGACGAGGTCCTCGAGGACGCCAAGCCGGGCGAAGAGGAAGAGGAGGGGGCCGAGAACAAGGGCTTCGTCCTCTCCGACGACGACGAGGACGACGCGCCGGCCCAGCAGGTCGCCGTGGCCGGTGCCACCGCCGACCCGGTGAAGGACTACCTCAAGCAGATCGGCAAGGTCCCGCTGCTCAACGCCGAGCAGGAGGTCGAGCTCGCCAAGCGCATCGAGGCCGGTCTGTTCGCCGAGGACAAGCTGGCCAACGCCGACAAGCTCGCCCCGAAGCTCAAGCGCGAGCTGGAGATCATCGCCGAGGACGGCCGGCGAGCCAAGAACCACCTTCTGGAGGCCAACCTCCGTCTGGTGGTCTCCCTGGCCAAGCGTTACACCGGCCGCGGCATGCTCTTCCTGGACCTCATCCAGGAGGGCAACCTCGGTCTGATCCGCGCGGTCGAGAAGTTCGACTACACCAAGGGCTACAAGTTCTCCACGTACGCCACCTGGTGGATCCGTCAGGCGATCACCCGCGCGATGGCCGACCAGGCCCGCACCATCCGTATCCCGGTGCACATGGTCGAGGTCATCAACAAGCTCGCGCGCGTGCAGCGCCAGATGCTCCAGGACCTGGGCCGCGAGCCCACCCCGGAGGAGCTGGCCAAGGAACTCGACATGACCCCGGAGAAGGTCATCGAGGTCCAGAAGTACGGCCGTGAGCCCATCTCGCTGCACACCCCGCTGGGCGAGGACGGTGACAGCGAGTTCGGTGACCTCATCGAGGACTCCGAGGCCGTGGTCCCGGCCGACGCGGTCAGCTTCACTCTCCTCCAGGAGCAGCTGCACTCGGTCCTCGACACCCTGTCCGAGCGCGAGGCGGGCGTCGTCTCCATGCGGTTCGGTCTCACCGACGGTCAGCCGAAGACCCTCGACGAGATCGGCAAGGTGTACGGCGTGACGCGCGAGCGCATCCGTCAGATCGAGTCCAAGACCATGTCCAAGCTGCGCCACCCGTCCCGTTCGCAGGTGCTGCGCGACTACCTCGACTAGGTCGTAGCCGTACGAAGCCGAAGGCCCGGTCTCCCGTGAGGGAGCCGGGCCTTCGGCTTCGGCGCGGGTGCGGGGTGCCGCGCGTTGGATCACTCTGGGTGTCCATCGGTCACTCCAGAGTGAGGAGCGCGCATGCGTCGTCCCCTTGTCCGGGCCTTGGCCCGGCCGTTGATCCTGGCGGCCGCGGCGGTGGCCATACCCTTGGGCTCCGCCGCCCCTGCGGCCTCCGACGGTGTCGTCGTGGGCGGCTTCCCGGTCGATGTCTCCCAGAGCCCGTGGACGGTCGCGCTGTCCAGTCGTGACCGGTTCGGAGGTACGCGCTCCGGACAGTTCTGCGGAGGGGTGGCGGTCGGCCCGTCCACCGTGCTCACTGCGGCCCACTGCATGGGCGAGGACGTCCTGGGAGCGCCGCCCGTGCAGCTGGCCGACCTGAAGGTCGTCGCGGGCCGTACGGACCTGTACAGCGACACCGGGCAGGAGGTCTCCGTGCGCAGTGTGTGGGTGAATCCCGCCTACGACAGTTCCAGCAATGCCGGGGACTTCGCCGTGCTCACCCTCGCCGAGCCACTTCCCGCGGGTGCGGTCATCGGCATGGCCGGCGAGGGCGACCCGGCGTACACGGCAGGCACCGAAGCCGTCGTCTACGGCTGGGGTGACGCCACCGGGTTCGGTGCGTACGCCCGCACCCTGAGAGCGGCCCGGGTCCATGTGCTGGCCGACGCGCAGTGCGAGCAGGCCTATCCCGGCACCTCCGACGGCACCTACGACGCGCGGAGCATGGTGTGCGCCGGGGAGGCGCGGGGCGGTCGCGATGCCTGCCAGGGGGACAGCGGCGGGCCGCTGGTCGCACAGGGCCGGCTCATCGGGCTCGTGTCGTGGGGCAGCGGCTGTGGGCGGCCGGGGAGTCCTGGCGTCTACACGCGCGTGTCGGACGCCGTACGGGCGCTGGGCTGGGCCCGGGGCTCGCAGGGCTCTGCGAAAGCCCTCTGAGGGCGGCTGAGCGAGTCCTGCCACGCCGTGACAGGACTTCCTGCCACGCGAGCGGGCGGCCGCCCCTGGGAGTAGGGACGGCCGCCCGTATACCGGCCTGTGCCGGTTCTGGCTCGTCGTGGACGCGCAGATCAGCGCTCTTCTTCCGAACTGGAGGCCGGAACGGTCGTCAGCCGCTCTGTCTCGTCCTGTATCTCAGCGGCGATCTTCTTGAGTTCCGGCTCGAACTTGCGGCCGTGGTGGGCGCAGAAGAGCAGTTCTCCGCCGCTGAGCAGCACGACGCGTACGTACGCCTGGGCGCCGCAGCGGTCGCAGCGGTCAGCGGCCGTCAGCGGGCTCGCGGGGGTCAGAACAGTAGTCACGTCGCCTCTTCTCTAGCTCGACGAGCTGTCGTACCAGGGTCAACATCCAACCAGCCCCAAAACGTTCCCGCTCGTGGCTTGTCCTCGAAAAAATCTTTCCGAGGTGGCCGTCTGCTGCCGGTTTGGCGGCGAATGTGCCGTATTGCGTGGTCTGTGGTGCTTACGGTTTCGCTCTGTCGGTCATGGTTCGGTCCTCCCGGCCGGCTTGCCGGTTTGTTCATGAGGACGTGCCCGGAGCCTAAATGGTTCATGCCCCGAAGGGAACGTGATATGTACTTCACTCCATCGAGGGATCGAACACGCATGCGACGCTGGACTAGTCTGAGTTTCGGACGAGGGTGGCGTTACAACGGCTCTACCAGGCCTCGGTACCCTCTTGGCGGCTACCCAAGCCGCGCCCTTACCCAGAAGGGCCCCAAGTGAAATTCAGCGAGGAGCGAACCGCGTGACCGCCGAAACGTCCGTGCCGTCCACAGCGCTGCTGGCAGGAGCAGACCGGGACGGTTCCAACTACACCGCGCGGCACCTCCTCGTCCTCGAGGGGCTCGAGGCCGTGCGGAAGCGCCCGGGTATGTACATCGGCTCGACGGACAGTCGTGGTCTGATGCACTGCCTGTGGGAAATCATCGACAACTCCGTCGACGAGGCCCTGGGCGACTATTGCGACCACATCGAAGTGATCCTCCACGACGACGCCTCGGTCGAGGTCCGTGACAACGGCCGAGGCATCCCCGTCGACGTCGAGCCCAAAACGGGTCTGTCCGGCGTCGAGGTCGTCATGACCAAGCTGCATGCCGGCGGCAAGTTCGGCGGCGGCTCCTACGCCGCCTCCGGGGGTCTGCACGGCGTCGGCGCCTCCGTGGTCAACGCCTTGTCCGCCCGCCTCGACGTCGAGGTGGACCGAGGCGGCCACACGCACGCGATCAGCTTCCGGCGCGGAGTTCCGGGCGCCTTCGCCGCGGACGGCCCCGACTCCAAGTTCGAGACGGGCGGCCTGCGGAAGATCAAGCGGGTCGCCAAGAACCGGACCGGCACGCGGGTGCGTTACTGGGCCGACCGCCAGATCTTCCTCAAGGACGCCAAGCTCTCCCTGGAGCACCTCCACCAGCGCGCCCGCCAGACCGCGTTCCTGGTGCCCGGCCTGACCATCGTCGTCCGCGACGAGTACGGCCTCGGCGAGGGCGGGAGCAAGGGCGAGGAGTCCTTCCGCTTCGACGGTGGCATCAGCGAGTTCTGCGAGTACCTGGCCAACGACAAGCCCGTCTGTGACGTCCTCCGTTTCACCGGGCAGGGCACCTTCAAGGAGACCGTCCCGGTCCTGGACGAGCACGGGCAGATGACCCCTACGGAGGTCACCCGTGAGCTCGGCGTCGACGTGGCGCTGCGCTGGGGCACCGGCTACGACGCGAACGTCAAATCGTTCGTCAACATCATCGCGACGCCCAAGGGCGGCACGCACGTCGCCGGCTTCGAGCAGGCGGTCGCCAAGACGATGAACGAGGTGCTGCGCGCCAAGAAGATGCTGCGCGTCGCCGAGGACGACATCGTGAAGGACGACGCTCTTGAGGGCCTGACCGCCGTCGTCACGGTGCGTCTCGCCGAACCCCAGTTCGAGGGCCAGACGAAGGAGATCCTCGGCACCTCGGCGGCCCGGCGCATCGTGAACACCGTGATCTCCAGGGAGCTCAAGGCGTTCCTGACCTCCGCCAAGCGCGATGCGGCGGCTCAGGCGCGAGTCGTCATGGAGAAGGCGGTCGCTGCCGCGCGGACGCGTATCGCAGCCCGGCAGCACAAGGACGCGCAGCGCCGCAAGACGGCTCTGGAGTCCTCGTCCCTGCCCGCCAAGCTCGCCGACTGCCGCAGTGACGACGTCGAGCGCAGTGAGCTGTTCATCGTCGAGGGGGACTCCGCGCTCGGCACGGCCAAGCTCGCCCGGAACTCCGAGTTCCAGGCGCTGCTGCCCATCCGGGGCAAGATCCTCAACGTCCAGAAGTCGTCCGTCACCGACATGCTCAAGAACGCCGAGTGCGGCGCGATCATCCAGGTCATAGGGGCGGGCTCCGGGCGCACTTTCGACATCGACGCGGCCCGTTACGGCAAGATCATCATGATGACCGACGCCGATGTGGACGGCTCCCACATCCGGACGTTGCTCCTGACGCTGTTCCACCGCTACATGCGGCCCATGGTCGAGGCCGGGCGGGTGTTCGCCGCGGTCCCGCCCCTGCACCGCATCGAGCTCGTCCAGCCCAAGAAGGGCCAGGACAAGTACGTGTACACGTACTCGGACCGTGAGCTGCGCGACAAGCTGATGGAGTTCCAGAGCAAGAGCGTCCGGTACAAGGACTCCATCCAGCGTTACAAGGGTCTCGGCGAGATGGACGCCGACCAGCTGGCGGAGACGACGATGGACCCGCGCCACCGCACTCTGCGTCGCATCAACCTCTCCGACCTGGAGGCGGCCGAGCAGGTGTTCGATCTGCTCATGGGCAATGACGTGGCGCCGCGCAAGGAGTTCATCTCCAGCTCGGCGGCGACGCTGGACCGGTCCCGTATCGACGCGTAGCCGCTGCGTCCGGTCCGGCCGGGCTTCGCGGCTCCGGCCCGCTCTTGTGCAGGTCGGGCGGATCTCATGCAGGTCCGGCTTGGGTTCTCCACCCGCGGGTGGAGAACCCAAGCCTCCCGAGATCCACCCATGATCCACCCCTGGTCCGATCTGCGGACCTGCGCGTTTCCGTAGCGTCGAAGGCGTCGGCAGCGCTCGCCGCCGGCCTTCCCTTCCCGCTCACGGAGGCTGTGATGTCCGGGCTCGTCAACGCACTGGTGATCGCGGCGGTGGCCGCACTCGTGATCGTGCGGCAGTTTCGCGCAAGCCGCATCGACACGGACCGGCGATGGTGGCTCCTGCCGGGAATCCTGGCCGTCATAGCGCTGCGCGAACCCGACCTCCTCGACACCCGTCACCACGCGGAGTCGGCCTTGGTGCTCGGCGCCGAACTGCTCGTCGCCCTGGCCATGGGAGCCGCCTGGGCCTGGACCACCCGCATCTGGGTGGAGCCGGACGGCGCCGTGTGGAGCAAGAGCACCAGAGCGAGCGTGGTCGTCTGGGGAGCCGGCATCGGTCTGCGGGTGGGCCTCTTCGGGGTTGGCGCACTGCTGGGCGTCCACCAGGACAGTGCGGCCCTGATGCTGGGACTCGCGGCCACCCTGCTGGTCCGCTCCGGGATCCTGATCTGGCGCGTCCAGTCTCTGAACCAGACTCCCGCGCACGCCACGGCGTACGGTGACCACGTGCCCCGGTCCCCGTGGAAGGAGCGCGTGTGACGGACAACGTCTGGACACGCTGGCCGTCACGGGAGGCGCTGGGCCCCAGAGGGATCTCGCGCCCCAGGCGGCTGCTGGCCTGGGCCGTAAGGCTGCTGGTCCTGGGCGCGCTCCTGTGGAGCGCCTTCCACGACAGTCGCGTCCAGGGGTGGGTCGCGGTCGGTGGGGCAGGCGGCGTTCTGGTGGCAGGAGGCCTGGCCTGGGCCCTGTTCCGGACGACGCTCGAACACCGGCTGTGGCCGTCGCTGGCCCTTCTCCTCATGCTGCTGGTGCTTGCGGCCGGGGCCGAGGCCGCGGACTTCCGTTCCCCAGCCGCGGTCCTGTGGTGCGGGTGCGCCATCGTGGCGCTGGAGCGACTGCCACTGGGCGCGGCGCTGCCGACTGCCTCGGTCGGGTTCGCCGCTTTCGCCGTGGTCAACAACGACTCGGGGGTGACCACGGCCGCCGCCATCGGGGGCATGGCCCTCGCCGGATACGCGCTGCGTCTGGACGCCGAAGCCAGAGGCACCGCACTGCGACTGCTCACCCAGGAGCGGGCCGCGCGTGCGGCCGAGGCCGAGTCGGCCGCACTCGCGGAGCGGGCCCGTATCGCCCGGGAGATCCATGACGTCCTGGCCCACAGTCTCTCGGCACAGCTCGTGCACCTGGAGGCGGCCCGGCTCCTGATCGAGCGGGGCGCGGACCGCGAGCAGATTCTCGACCGGGTGGTGGCGGCCCGAGGGATGGCGCGCGACGGTCTCGAGGAGACCAGGCAGTCGCTGTCCGCGCTGCGCGGTGAACTGACGCCGCTGGAGGACTTCCTGACCGATCTCGTCCGCATGTCCGACGGCGCCCGGGTCACGGTGGGGGGTGAACGCAGACCGCTGCCGGTCGAGGCGTCGCAGGCCGTGCGCAGAGTCGCGCAGGAGGCTTTGACGAACGCCCGCAAACACGCACCGGGAGCCAAGGTGCGTGTGCGGCTGGAGTACGGCCGGCATGAAGTGACCCTGGACGTGCGGGACTCGGGTGGTCCGCCGGGCGAACTCGCCGGAGCCGGTGGCGGGTACGGTCTGCTGGGTATGCGGGAGCGCGCCGAACTGCTGGGCGGGTCGCTCGCTGCCGGGCCGGACGAGGAAGGGTTCGTGGTGACGCTGAAGGTGCCGGTATGACGGAGGAGGCGGCGACGGAGCCCGCCAGGGTTGTGGTCGCGGACGATCAGACGGTCGTCCGGGAGGGCATCGTGATGCTGCTCGGACTCCTGCCGGGAGTCGAGGTCGTGGGCGCCGCCGGGGACGGGGAAGAGGCGGTGCGGCTCGTTGCCGAACTGGCTCCCGATGTGGTGCTGATGGACCTGCGGATGCCGCGCTGTGACGGAGTGGAGGCGACCCGGCGCATCCGGTCCGAGCATCCCGGGACACAGGTCGTGGTCCTCACGACCTACGCGGACGACGAGTCCCTGTTCCCCGCGCTGAAAGCGGGCGCACGGGGGTATCTCACCAAGGACGCGGGCGGGGACGAGATCGTACGGGCCGTGCACAGTGTGCTGTCCGGGGACGCGGGGCTGTCGCCGAGTGTCCAGCGGAGGTTGCTGGAGCGCCTGTCTGCGCCCGAACCGGAGCCGGCTGCGCCCGCCGTCGTCCCCGACGGGCTTACGACCCGGGAGGCGGAGGTACTGGTGCTGATCGCCGAGGGGCTCAGCAACCAGGAGATCGCGCGCAGGCTGAGCGTGTCCACCGCGACGGTGAAGACGCACATCAACAACATGTTCTCCAAGACGGGGCTCAAGGACCGGGCCCAGGCGGTGCGTTACGCGTACGCGAAGGGGCTGGTCCGGCCGCCTGCGGGGTGAACGGCGCGTCGGTCACCTGATGGGGTGAAGTGTTCGGGGAACAATAGTCGGGGATCTTCCCGTTCTGTCCATCCTTGGGCATGCAGTCAAGCAACGGTCGTGCCCGCGCCGACGGGGACGGTCCCGATAGCGGTGCCTCCACGCCACACGCGCACGAACATCATCAAGGCCAGGGCCAGGCGTACGCCGAGACGCCAGGGGACGTGCGCTACGAGGACCCGTGGTACGACGCGCTCGCCTCGGGCTGGGGCGAGTCGGCCATCATGAGCACCCCCGGGCCCGAGGTCCCCGCGGCACGTCGACGGGAGACCGGAAGCGGGGCAGCGGCTCAGATCTACCTCGAGGTGCAGCACAGTGCGGCCTTCCAGGAGGTACGCAGCCGGTACCGGCGGTTCGTGGTGCCCGCCGCAACAGGGTTCTTCGTCTGGTACGTGGCGTATGTGGTGACCGCCACGACCGCGCCCGGACTGATGGCACGGCCGGTGGTGGGCGCGGTGAACGTGGGACTGCTCGCCGGGCTGGGGCAGTTCCTCAGCACGTTCCTGCTCACCTGGGCCTACGCCCGGCACGCACGACTGCGCCGGGATCGTGCCGCGCTCGAACTGCGCTGGGACACACAAGAGTTGACCCGCGGAGCAAAGGGCGGTGCGTCGTGACCGGCAACCATCAGGCGCTGGCATTGCTGCTGTTCAGCGCCTTCGTCGCGGTCACGTTGGGGATCACGACCTGGGTGAGCCGCAACCGCCATGGTTCGGAGGAGGAGTTCTATGTCGGCGGGCGGCTGTTCTCCCCGATGGAGAATGGTTTTGCCATCGCGGGCGACTACATGTCGGCCGCATCCTTCCTGGGCGTCACCGGGCTCATCGCGCTGTTCGGGTACGACGGGCTGCTGTATGTGGTCGGGTTCCTCGTGGCCTGGCTGGTGGTGCTGTTCCTCGTCGCCGAACTGGTGCGCAACTGCGGGCGGTTCACCCTCGCCGATGTCGTCGCCGCGCGGATGAGCGAGCGGCCGGTGCGGATCGCGGCGGGAACCTCCTCGGTCACCGTGTCCGTTCTCTATCTGGTGGCCCAGATGGTGGGCGCCGGCAGCCTGGTCGCGCTGCTCCTCGGGAACACCGGCGAGGCGGCCCAGTCCTGGGCCGTCATCGGGGTCGGCGCGCTCATGGTGATCTATGTGTCGTTGGGAGGGATGCGGGCGACCACGTGGATCCAGATCGTCAAGGCGGTTCTGCTGCTGGCCGGCACCATCGCGCTGACCGTGCTCGTCCTGGTGCGCTTCCACGGTGACTTCGACCAGTTGCTGCGCACGGCGGCCGAGCGCAGTGGGCACGGTGACGCGTTCCTGGCGCCCGGGCTGAAGTACGGCGGGGACTGGACCTCGCGTTTCGACTTCATGAGTCTGGGGCTCGCGCTGGTGCTGGGTACGGCGGGGCTGCCGCACATCCTCTCCCGCTTCTACACCGTGCCGACCGCGCAGGCCGCGCGTCGGTCCGTCGTGTGGTCGATCGGGCTGATCGGCGGCTTCTACCTGATGACGATCGTCCTCGGCTTCGGTGCGGCCGCGATCGTCGGCCCGGAGGCGGTGCGCGGCTCGAACGCGGCCGGGAACACGGCGGTTCCGCTTCTGGCACTCGACCTGGGCGGCGGCGCCGACTCCACCGGCGGAGCGGTGCTGTTCGCGGTCGTGGGGGCCGTCGCCTTCGCCACCATCCTGGCGGTCGTCGCCGGGATCACGCTCGCCTCCTCGGCCTCGGTGGCGCACGACCTGTACGCCTCCTTGCGCCGTCGGCGGGCCAAGCCCCGCAGCGAGGTCGCGGTGGCGCGGGTCGCCGCCGTGGGGGTCGGCGTGGTCGCGATCGCCCTCGGCCTGCTGGCCCGCGATCTCAATGTCGCCTTCCTGGTCGGGCTCGCCTTCGCCGTCGCGGCGTCCGCGAATCTGCCGGTCCTGATGTATTCGCTGTTCTGGCGGGGCTTCACCACGCGGGGCGCCGTGTGGGCGGTGTACGGCGGGCTGGTCCCGGCCCTGGCGCTGGTCGTGCTGTCGCCGGTGGTGTCCGGCAGCCCCGAGTCGCTCTTCCCGAGCGTGGACTTCCAGTACTTCCCGCTCCAGAACCCCGGCCTGGTCTCGATTCCGCTGGGCTTCCTGGCGGGCTGGCTCGGCACGGTCACCTCGGCCGAGGTCGCGGACGAGGCCAGGCATGCGGAGACCGAGGTGCGGTCACTGACCGGGGCGGGTGCCGCGTAGCGGGCGACTCCTCATCGTCGTACCGCCGCATCGGGGTTCTCGCGCATCGGAGTCGGCGCAGCGGGGTCCCGGCGCACGGCTACGGCGCGACCCAGGCGTAGCGGTGTTCCGGGCGGCCCGTGTCGCCGTACTTGAGGGAGAGGTGCAGGCGTCCGGCCTGTTCCAGGTGGCGGAGGTAGCGCTGGGCGGTGGAGCGGCTCAGGCCGGTCTCGGCGGCGACCTCGTGGGCCGACAGAGGGTGGTTCGCGCGGTGCAGAACGTCGCAGATCAGATCCGTGGTCGGTTCCGAGTGGCCGCTCGGCAGGCCGGGGGACGACGGAGCCGGTCCGGTGCGCAGGGCGCCGAAGATCCGGTCGACCTGCTCCTGGCCGGCGATGCCCTGCCCACCGACCCGGTCCACCGTGCGGCGCAGGGCGGCGTACGAGTCGAGGCGGGTGCGCAGGGCGGCGAAGGTGAACGGTTTGACCAGGTAGTGCAGGGCGCCCAGGCGCATCGCGGTCTGGACCGTCGTGACGTCACCGGCCGCCGTGATCATGATGACGTCGGTGCGATGGCCCTGTTCCCGCATGCGGTGGATGAGCTGGAGGCCGGTCTGGTCGGGCAGGTAGTGGTCGAGCAGCACCAGGTCGATGGTTCCGCGCTCGATGGCTCCCAGCGCCTGGGCGGCACTGTGCGCGCGGGCGGCCACCCGGAAGCCGGGAACCTTCCCCACGTACTTGGCGTTGATCTCGGCGACACGGAAGTCGTCGTCCACCACCAGGACGTCAATCATCGGGCCTCTCTCCGTGAAGGCCAGGCGGGCGTTAAGCCCGTGTTTCGGCTTCGCTGTTCTAGCGGGAGCAAAACGAGCACAACAGGCTACTGCAAGCAAAAGAAGCGCATGCGGCCAGAAGGCTGATGTCGCCTCCCGGGTCACCTCTACCGTCCCCGGCCATGAGCGCACACACCAGCCCCGCCATCGAGCTGCGGGGCGCGAGCAAGGTCTTCAGGACCCCGTCGGGGGCCCCGCACACCGCCGTGAGGGAACTCGACCTCACTGTCGGGCGTGGCGAGTTCGTGGCCGTCGTCGGCCCGACCGGCTGCGGCAAGTCGACCACGTTGACCCTGGTCAGTGGTCTGGAAGAGCCCACCCAGGGCGAGGTCATGGTCGCCGGGCAGCCCGTGCGTGGCGTCGGTGACAAAGTCGGCTTCGTCTTCCAGCAGGACGCCACTTTTCCCTGGCGTACGGTCCTGTCCAACGTCATGGCCGGGCCCCGTTTCCGCGGTGTGCCCAAGGCGGAGGCGAAGCGGAGAGCGCGCGAGTGGCTGGCCCGGGTCGGGCTCACCGACTTCGAGGACCGCTACCCGCACCAGCTCTCCGGCGGTCAGCGCAAGCGCGTGGCGCTCGCGGCGACGTTCGTGAACGATCCCGAGATCCTCCTCATGGACGAGCCGTTCTCGGCGCTGGACGTGCAGACCAGGGCATTGATGTCGGACGAGCTCCTGGAGCTGTGGGAGGGCACGGGCGCGTCCGTAGTCTTCGTCACCCACGACCTGGAGGAGTCCATTGCGCTGGCCGACAAGGTCGTCGTGATGACCGCCGGCCCCGCCACCGTGAAGCAGGTCTTCGACATCGACCTGCCGAGGCCGCGCAAGGTCGAGTCGGTGCGTCTGGAGCCGCGGTTCATCGAGATCTACCGCGAGATCTGGGAGTCCCTCGGCGAAGAGGTCCGTATCACCCGCGAGAGAGGTGCCGCCCGTGTCGCCTGAAGTGCTCAGCACACCGGTCGTCGACACGGCCAAGGCACCTGACCGCGCTCACTCGCGCGCGCGTGCCGCTCGCAGGCGCAAGGCCGTCGTGACGGCGTCCCGTGTGCTGCTCCTGGTGGCCGTGCTCGCCCTGTGGGAGGCGTTCTCCCGGGCCAAGGTCATCGATCCGTTCAACTTCTCGATGCCCACGAAGATCTGGGACCAGATCTGGACCTGGGTGACGCACGGGACCGCGCTCGGTTCTCTGGGCGAGCAGATCTGGTACACGCTCTACGAGGCGCTGCTCGGCTGGATCATCGGTGTGGTCGCCGGTGTCGTGTGCGGTATCGCACTGGGACGGATCACCTTCCTCGCCGACATCCTTGGTCCATACATCAAGGTGCTCAACTCCATACCCAGGATCGTGCTGGCCCCGATCTTCGTGATCTGGTTCGGCCTCGGCCCCGCCTCCAAGGTCGCCTCGGCCGTCGTCCTGGTGTTCTTCCCGGTCTTCTTCAACGCCTTCCAGGGCGCCCGGGAAGTGGACCGCAACCTGGTCGCCAACGCCCGCATCCTCGGCGCGAGCGACCGCAGGGTGACGCTCCAGGTGGTCGTCCCGTCCGCCACCTCCTGGATCTTCACCAGCCTCCACGTGAGCTTCGGCTTCGCCCTGATCGGCGCCATCGTCGGCGAGTACATCGGGGCGACCAAGGGCATCGGCCTGCTCGTCGCGCAGTCGCAGGGCACGTTCAACGCGGCGGGTGTGTACGCCGCGATGGTCATCCTCGCCGTCGTCGCCCTCGTCGCGGAGGGTCTGCTGACGTTCGCCGAGCGCCGCATCTTCCGGTGGAAGCCGTCGGGCTCCGACAGCTGAACCTGCGTTGAACGATCCCCCGAGGGGTTTGTCCATCGAGGGGCTTATCCATCGAGGGGCCGACCTCCCGAGGAGTGGATCCCCCGAGGAGTGGATGCCGACGACGGGACCCTCGGGACTCTCCGCCGGCAGTTGCGCCGCCCTCACCTCACCCTTCACCTTGCCCCCTCATCTCTCACCCCTCCCCTCGCCCCTGCCCCACCCCCGCATCGCCTTCTCACAAGGACGTGAACCCGCCATGCGCACAACCGCCAGATACACGGCCCTGGCCGCCGCCGGTCTGCTCGCCCTCTCCACACTCACCGCCTGTGCCAACGACGCGGCGAGCACCGCGTCCACGGGGTCCGGTGGCAAGGGGGACGGCAAGGGCACCAAGGTCAAGATCATGGTCGGTGGCCTGGACAAGGTCATCTACCTGCCCGCCATGCTCACCCAGCGTCTGGGCTACTTCGACGCCGAGGGGCTCGACGTCGAGATGCTGAGCGAGCCGGCCGGCGTCCAGGCCGAGACGGCGCTCGTCTCCGGCCAGGTGCAGGGAGCCGTCGGCTTCTACGACCACACCCTCGACCTTCAGGTGAAGGGCAAGGAGGTCGAGTCCGTCGTGCAGTTCTCGCACGCGCCCGGTGAGGTGGAGATCGTCTCCACCGAGGCGGAGGGCGACATCACCTCGCCCAAGGACTTCAAGGGCAAGAAACTCGGCGTCACGGGCCTCGGTTCCTCGACCGACTTCCTCACCAAGTACCTCGCGGTCAAGAACGGTGTGAAGGTCAGCGAGTTCACCCCGGTCGCCGTGGGGGCGGGGCCGACCTTCATCGCCGCGCTCCAGCAGGGTGCCATCGACGGCGGCATGACGACCGACCCGACCGTGGCGACCATCCTGGACAAGAAGGCCGGCAAGGTCCTGCTCGACATGCGCACCCCGCAGGGCTCCGAGGACGCGCTCGGCGGACCGTATCCCTCGTCAAGCCTGTACATGCAGACGGACTGGGTCAACAGTCACAAGGACACCGTCCAGAAGTTGGCCAATGCATTCGTCAAGACGCTCAAGTGGATGTCCACCCACAGCGCGGCCGAGATCGCCGACAAGATGCCGACGGACTACTCCCAGGGGAACAAGCTGCTGTACTCGGTGGCCATCAAGAGCACGCTGCCGATGTTCACCAAGGACGGCGTGATGCCCAAGAACGGCCCCGAGACCGTCGAGAAGGTCCTCAAGGCCTTCAATCCCAACATCCAGAACGCCGACGTGGATCTGAGCAAGACCTACACGACCGAGTTCGTCGAGAAGGCGGGTGGCTGACGGTCGAGCACGGGGCGGGCCGGGATCCGTATCCCAGGAGGGGCACGGTTCCTTCCCCCGCCCCCGAGGACCGTGCCCTCAGGCGCGGGTCGCCCACACGTAACGGTGTTCCGGGCGGCCCGCGTCGCCGTACTTCAGGGTCAGCCGGGCCCGCCCCGTGCGCTCCAGGAGCTTCAGATAGCGCTGGGCGGTCTGGCGGCTCACCCCGGTCCGGTCGGCGATCTCCTGGGCAGACAAGGGCCCTTCGGCGTTCATCAGGGACTGGCGCACGAGTTCGGCGGTGGTGGGGGAGTGCCCCTTGGGCAGACCGGGCTCCGAGGGGGCGGACAGGGCACCGAAGATGCGGTCGACATCGGCCTGTTCGGCCTCCCCGCCGCCGTCCAGCGTGCGGCGCAGCTCGGCGTACGCCTCCAGCTTGGAGCGCAGACCGGCGAAGGCGAACGGCTTCACCAGGTACTGAAGGGCGCCCTGGCGCATCGCCGCCTGCACCGTCGTCACGTCCCGGGCGGCGGTCACCATGATCACGTCGGTCTGGTGGCCGCGCCGGCGCATCTCCTGGACGACCTCGAGACCCGTCTCGTCGGGCAGGTAGTGGTCCAGCAGGACGAGGTCCACACGGGGCAGCGCCTCCAGCCGGCGCAGCGCGTCGGCCGCGCTGTGGGCCTCGCCGGCGACATGGAAGCCCGGCACCTTCTCGACGTAGGCGGCGTTGACCCGGGCGACCCTGGTGTCGTCGTCCACGACCAGGACCTCGATCATCGGGACTCCTCCTCGGCAGCGCTCTTCGCGGGTGCGGCCAGGGCGGGTTCCAGGGCGGGCTCGGTGAGTGCCTCGGGCAGGACGACGGTGAACTCGGCGCCCCCACCGGTCGCCTCGTCCACCGTGGCGTGGCCGCCCTGCCGCTCGGCGAGCCTGCGTACCAGGGAGAGCCCGATGCCACGTTTGCCGTGGGCCGGCGGCTTCTTCGTCGACCAGCCCTCGGTGAAGATCAACTCGCGCTGCTCGGCCGGGATGCCGGGGCCGGTGTCCCGCACCCGCAGGACGGCGGTACGGCCCTCCGCGCGCAGTTCGACCTCCACGCGCGCGTGCGGCTTGCCCGCGACGGCGTCGAGCGCGTTGTCCACGAGGTTGCCGACGACCGTGACGAGCCCGCGCGGGTCGATCAGACGGTCGGGCAGCCGGGTGCGGTCGGAGACCCACAGGGCGACACCGCGCTCGGCCGCGACGGTCGCCTTGCCGACCAGCAGAGCGGCGAGCAGCGGGTCCGCGATCTTCTCGGTCACCTGCTCCGCGGTCGCCCGGTGATCGCCGACCACCTCCCCGACGAAGTCCACCGCGTCGTCGTACATCTCCAGTTCGAGCAGCCCCAGCAGGGTGTGCATGCGGTTGGCGTGCTCGTGGTCCTGGGCGCGCAGGGCGTCGATGAGGCCGTGCGTCGAGTCGAGTTCGCGCCCGAGCTGCTCCAGTTCGGTGCGGTCGCGCAGGGTGGCCACGGCGCCGCCGTCGTCGGTGGGCATGCGGTTGACGACCAGGACGCGCTGTCCGCGGACGGCGATGAGGTCCGTGCCGGTCACCCGGCCCGCCAGGACATCGGCCGTACGTCCGCCGCCGAGCGCCTCGTCGGGCGAAGCGCCCACCGCTTCCTCGCCGATCCCGAGGAGGCGCTGGGCCTCGTCGTTGAGCAGCCGGACGCGGCCGGCGCGGTCCAGTGCGACGACGCCTTCCCGGATGCCGTGCAGCATCGCCTCCCGCTCGGAGAGCAGCGCCGAGATGTCCGAGAAGGCCAGGTCGCGGGTCTGGCGCTGGACTCGTCGGGAGATCAGCCAGGCGGCCAGCGCGCCCACGGCGAGGGCGCCGCCGGCATAGGCGAACAGTCCGGGGATCGCGTGGATCAGGCGGGCGCGCACACTGTCGTACTCGATACCGACCGAGACCGCGCCGACGATTTCGTCGTCGCCGTCGCGCAGGGGCACCTTGCCGCGGGCCGAGCGGCCCAGGGTGCCGCTGTCGATCTCCATGACGTCCTTGCCCGCCAGGGCCTGGCTCGGGTCCGTCGACACATGACCACCGACCTGCTCGGGGTCGGTGTGCGACCAGCGGGTGCCGTGGAGATCCATCACCACGACGTACTCCGCGCCGCTGGCCTCGCGGATCCGCTCGGCCTCCCGCTGCACCGGTCCGTCGACCGAGGGCCGGGTGCTCCGCAGGTCCTCGGCGATCTGCGGCACCGCCGCGGTGGTCTGCGCGATGGCGAGGGCTCGGCGCATGGCCTGGTCGTCCAGCTGGTCGCTGAGCGGAGCGAGGAACAGCCCGGTCGCGAGCACCACGACCCCCGCGGCGATCGTCAGCTGCATGAGCAGGACCTGCGAGAACATGCGCCGCGGCATTCCGAGGCGCAGACGGCGGGCGGGGGGAGTGGGGCTCATACCCAAGACGGTACGTGGGTGGACCGGCGCAGCCGTAGGGGTGGGTGATGTGGATCTGTTGACCGACTCAAGAGGAAACGATTCCCTCGTGCCCGCGCGGGCCGCGGCCGAATGGCGTCCGGAGCCGTGTCAGCCCACCAGGGCCGCCCCGGCCAGTTCCCGGACCGCCACCACGTCCATCCGTGCAGGTGAACCGAGAACCGAGGCGCCACAGCTTTCCGGCCGGGGCGGGAGCGAAGCGCCCTGGGCGACGACGACCTGCCAGTGGCGTCCGTCCGTGTGCGCGACGGTCACCTCCCAGCGCGGTGCGCCGCCCGTGGTCCGTACGACGCTCAGCGCCCCGGCCGCGTCCTCGCCGGTCGCCGAGCGCACCGCCAGTTCCGCCGCCTGTCCGGGCCGCTCCCAGGCCGAGCACCCGCGGCACCCGTCCACGACGATCCGCCCGTCCTGGACGCTGTGCAGGACCTCCTTCACGGTGTGGGCCTCGGCGCGGCCGTACGCGTACCCGTACGGGAGGACGAGCAGCGTGGGGGAGAAGCGATGACCGCCCAGATGGGTGACCTCCCAGGCGCCCCGGACCCCCGAAGCGGCGAGTTCCGCGGCCAGTGGACGGCCGAGGAGCGCGCAGCAGCGGTCGCGCTTGCCGTTGGTGCAGACGAGGGCGAGCGGGTCACCCGTGTGCGGCCCGCCCCGCAGCGCGGTGTCGAAGGTGCGATGGTCGCCCCTGCCGAGCGCGGCGAAGTCGAGGTCGAGCAACCGCCCCGGGTCGTGGGTGGTGGCACTGCGCAGCCACACCCCGCCGGGCACGGTGTGGGCCGCGTACACCTGTCGCAGGGGCGGCGCGCCGAAGTCCGCGTGGCGCCCGGGGCGGCGGATGAGTGCCACGCGCACGCCCGTGCCCCGCGCGGCGGCATCCAGGGCGCGGCCCAGAGCCGGGTCCAGGTGGCTCGAGACCAGCGCTTCGGCACCCCAGGGGCCGGGCTGTTCCAGGAGGAGCCAGGTCGTTGCCGTGGCCGCGGTTCCGGAAATGGGCTCGTCGAGATCCCGCGAGACGGTTGCGCACGTACTCACAGAGGTGAGCCTAACCTGACTTGCCGGAGCGCGACTTCCGGCCGGGGCGGGCGCTCGGCCGTGCGGGTACGCGTGCGCGTGCTGCGGGCAGGAGGGGCCCCAGGTCTGCCCTGGTCCGCCCGGGAATCACCCCTGGTCGCAGCGGTGCCGGCCCTGCGCCCTCCTCGAAACGGTGACGCAGGACCGCTCGCGACGGAGTGCGCGCCCTCCCTACCTCGGCAGCGGCTGGGGTGGCTTGGGACCCACGTAGTGACCGCTCGGGCGCATCCGCAGGGGCCGCTCGCCGTACTCCTCCAGAGCATGGGCGATCCAGCCCGCCGTACGGGCGACGGCGAAGATCGTCTCGCTGGCCGAGGACTCCATGCCGCAGGACGCGGTGAGGACGGCGAGAGCCAGGTCCACGTTGGCGTGGAGCGGCGCGTGGCGGGCGGTCGTGGCCACGATGTCCCGGGCCGCGGCGAGGGCCGGCCCGGCGGCGGGGATCTCCTCCAGGAGGGCGAACAGGGCACGCGCGCGTGGGTCCTCGCCGGGATAGAGCCGGTGACCGAGGCCCGGAATGCGGCGGCCGGCGCGTAGCTCCTCGGCGATCACCGGGGCGGCGCTGCCGAGGTCGAGCACCTCGAGCAGCAGGCGGTGGGCCAGCCCTCCGGCGGCGCCGTGCAGCGGCCCCTCGATCACGCCGAGCCCGGCGGAGACCGCCGCGTACGCGTGCGCACGGGCCGAGGCGGCGACGCGCACCGCGAGCGTCGAGGCGGCCAGGTCGTGGTCGACGAGCAGGCCGAGCGCCATGTCGAGGGCGCGCAGCTGCGCCTTGTCGGCGGGCCGTCCGCTGAGCCTGCCCCACAGGCGCAGGGCGAGCGGGCCCTCGTCACGGTGCGTGGGCCGCTTCGGGGGCAGCGCGGCGACGAGGGTGGGGATCAGGATGCGGGCGGTGCCGAGCACGGCGTCCTCGGACAGGTCGAACCGCAGCGGGTCCGCGGCCGCGGCGGCGACGGCGGCGACCCGCAACCGGTCGGTGGGGCCGGTGTGTTCGGGCAGCGCCTCGACGACGCGGCGGGCGGCCTCGACGGACGCCTCGGGCGCGGCGAAGGTGACGCCGGGCCGCAGCCGACCCGTCCACAGCCACTCCGCGATCTCCTCGTAGGAGTGCCGGGAGGCCAGTTCGACCGCGTCGACGCCCCGGTAGTAGTAGCGGTCCTGGTCGATGAAGGTGACGCGCGTGCGTACGGACAGCTCCGCTCCGGAGCCCGGACTCCCGCTGCTCTCCCGCCTGTTGCGTCGAGCGAGCGCCTCGACCTCCGCGGCGTCGAAGGTGCTGCCACGGCCCCCGGGCGTACGCCGGCTGCTCAGCTGGCCGCGGCTGACGTACGCGTACACGGTCTCGGGTTTCACACCGAGCAGTTCGGCGGCCTCCTTGGTGCTCAGCCGTCGTTCGGGGTGGCCGGGTCCGGGTTCCTGATCGCGCATGGGGTCACCGTATCCACAAGACATATGTATTGATCGAATCAATATTGACAGAGATCGAGTCAAGCATGGACAGTCGAATCAAGTCCAGGGAGGAAACATGTCCGTCAACCTGTCAGCAGCCCCATCCATCGACGTGCCGCGAGGACTCGCGGGAGTCGTCGTCGCCGACACGGAGGTCGGCGACGTCCGAGGACGTGAGGGCTTCTACCACTACCGCCAGTACTCCGCCGTGGACCTGGCGCGCACCCGCCGCTTCGAGGACGTCTGGCACCTCCTGGTCCACGGCGAGCTGCCGGACGCGCGACGCAGCGCCGCCTTCGCCGCCGGGACCGCGGCGCTGCGAGGCCTTCCCGAGGAGGTCACCGCCGCCCTGCCCGCACTGGCGGCGGCTTCCGGTGCGGACGCGAACCCGCTGGCCGGGATGCGGACGGCGCTGTCGCTGCTGGGCGCGGCGAAGGGTTTCCGGCCGGTGTACGACATCGACGCGGACCGGCGCCGCGAGGACACCGTCGCCGCGGCCGCGGCCGTACCCACGCTGCTCACCGCGCTGTACCGGCTGGGGCGCGGCCTCGACCCGGTCGAGCCGCGCGAGGACCTGCCGTACGCGGCGAACTACCTCTACATGCTGACCGGCGCCGAGCCCGATCCGGAGCGGGTCCGGGCGGTCGAGCAATACTTGATCTCCACCATTGATCACGGCTTCAACGCGTCAACCTTCACCGCCAGGGTCATCGCCTCGACCGGGGCGGACGTGGCCGCGTGTCTCGTGGGGGCCGTGGGAGCGCTGTCGGGGCCGCTGCATGGTGGCGCGCCCAGCCGGGCCCTGGACACTCTGGACGCGATCGGCACCCCGGAGCGCATCGATCCCTGGATCCGCGAGCGGGTCCTCGCCGGTGAGCGCATCATGGGCTTCGGTCACGCCGTCTACCGCACGGAGGATCCGCGTTCGCGCATGCTCCGTGAGATCGCCCGGCGGTTCGGCGGCCCGCGCGTCGAGTTCGCCGTCGAGGTGGAGCGGCACGTCGAGGCGATCCTCGCCGAGCTGAAGCCGGGCCGGGAGCTGCACACGAACGTGGAGTTCTACGCAGGCGTGGTCATGGAGCTCTGCGGGCTGCCCCGCGAGATGTTCACCCCGACCTTCGCGGCGGCGCGGGTGGTCGGCTGGAGCGCCAACATCCTGGAGCAGGCGGAGGACTCGAAGATCATCCGCCCTGTCGCTCGGTATGTGGGGCCGGGGGCGCCGGCCGAGGTGCCGGCGGTGGCCTGAACGTGCTGCAAGGGCACTCGTACGCGAGGAAGGCCCGGTATCGCGGCCGGGCCGGCCGGGCCGTTCCTCTCGAAGGACGCTAAAGGTCCGGAATATCGGCCTTCGCGCGAATCAGGGTCTCGCGGGTGATGACGACAATTCTCTCGTGGTCGCCGCGTGAGGCATCGGAGGGAAGGTCCGGGTCCAGCGAATCCGTGGCATCCGTGCCGATAACGGCGAAATTACCATCGGCAAGTTCGAAAATATCGGGGCAATTCGCTCCGCTCACGCTTCCCCGAGCGCGCGGAGATGCACCGATCCGACGGATGATCTGACTCACTGTTGCTTCCTTGGGTCCGTTGATTTGCGCACGACGACTGCGCGGTGCAAGGCGGGCCCTGTGGGGTCGCTCGTCATCCGGCGGCGTAGGCGACGATCTGGTGGGGTCCTCTACGCGATCAAGCGCGAGTCAACTCCCTGACGCCTCACTTAACTCTGGACTTGACCTTTTCGTAATGGGCCGAGGGTGTGATTCCGCAGGAGGGGGTGCGAGCCCCGGAGTGTGAGCCCTCGGCCGCCGGAGTGCGCCGAGGACCGAGGGAGGTTCACGGGCTCGGCGGCTCGCCCACCACCCACCATTCGTCGGCGTCCGACTCCTCGAGTTGCGTCAGGAGTTCGTCCACCATGCGGCCGAGTTCCGCTTCGTCCGAACCGTCGGCAATGGTCGCCCGCTGGTGTCGCGTCGCGTACCAGTACTCCCGTACCACAGGGTTCTGAAGAATGCCCCGAATGTACCCGAAGAACTCCTCGCGGGAGATGTTGCCTATCCGGTAGTAAAACAGCGCGTTCGTATAGAGGGCATTGGCGTAGAGGTACTGGCGCCGTTGCCTGGTGGAAACGGGCGCCTCGAAGAGGTCCAGTACTTCCGCCAGTTCGGGGTCGTCGATGGCTTTGCTCAGCAATTCCCAGTGCAGGCGCTGCTGGTTGGCCAGATTGGTGTGCTGCTGGGAGTGGGCGGTCCGTTCCAGGTGCTCCAGTCGTACCCGCAGTGTCTCCAGCGCATGGCGTTGTGCCGCCATGGTGACGAGGGCACCCGCGGCCATGCCGGCCGCCGCCGCGGCGACGGCACCGAGTCCGCGGACCCCAAACCTCTGTGTGGCCATGTCAAAAACCCCCGATCGAGCGGCCGTGCGCCGGTCGTCGGGGTGCGGGTGGACGTGACGGGGACCGGCGAGCGGTGGGCGGCGCTTGCCGTCTCCCAGAGTGCCGAGCGGCTCTGATCGGCGGGGGAGGCGGAGGGGAGGCGCACGGAGGGAAGCGAGGGTCGCACGCCAGGGCGCCTTGTCCAACGTCTGCCCCGCGGATGCTGCTAACAATCGTTCACTTCGCGGTGATCCCGGCGGCTCGTATCCTGGTGCGGCATTCAATCCTCGTACGCGCGCCGGGCCGCGCGCCGGTGCACGCGTAGGTTTCAGAAAGGTCGCATGTGTCGCAGAGCCGCAGTCCGCAGCAGATCCCGGTCGTCGTACTCGCCGGATTCCTCGGTTCCGGCAAGACGACACTGCTCAACCATCTCCTGCATCGCAGCGGAGGCAGCCGCATCGGCGCGATCGTGAACGACTTCGGCGCCATCGAGATCGACGCCATGGCCGTGGCCGGCGCGCTCGGCGACTCCACCGTCTCCCTCGGCAACGGCTGTCTGTGCTGCGCCGTCGACGCCGGCGAACTCGACGTGTACCTCGAACGGCTCGCCGGGCCGGACGTCGGCATCGATGTCATCGTCATCGAGGCCAGCGGTCTCGCCGAGCCCCAGGAACTCGTGCGGATGGTGCTGGCCAGTGAGCACCCCGGCATCGTCTACGGCGGGCTCGTCGAGGTCGTCGACGCCGCCGAGTTCGACGAGACCCGGGCGAAGCACCCCGGGATCGACCGGCACCTCGCCCTCGCCGACCTCGTCGTGGTGAACAAACTCGACCGCGCCCCCGACGCCGACCGGGTCCTCGGACTCGTCCGCTCCCTCACCGACCGGGCCGCCGTCGTCCCCGCCACCTACGGCCGTATCGACCCCGAGTTCCTCTTCGACTGCCGCCCGGGCGAGGAACGTGTCGGGCAGCTCTCCTTCGACGACCTGCACGACCACTCCGGAGACGATCACGCGGACCACCTCCACAGCTCGTACGACAGCCTCTCCTTCACCTCCGAAGTGCCCCTCGAACCCCGCCGGTTCATGGAGTTCCTCGACAGCCGGCCCGAGGGGCTGTACCGGGTCAAGGGGTATGCCGACTTCGGTCCGCACGACGGGGCCAACCGGTACGCCGTGCACGCCGTCGGGCGCTTTCTCCGCTTCTACCCGGAGCCCTGGCCGGCCGCCGACGCCCGCCTGACCCAGCTCGTCCTCATCGGCTCCGGCATCGACACCGCCGCCCTCGGCAAGGAACTCGAGGCGTGCAAGAACGACGCCCCACATGCCGACGAGCACGGCATGTGGGGCGTCCTGCGCTATGTACGCGCTCCCGACGACGAGGCCTTCCAGGAGGCCGAGGCCTAGACCGGCCCCGCCACCACCGAGACCGTCTTCGTCAGGGACACCCCCGAGCCGTCACGGCGCGGGTCCATCTCCGGCAGCTCGGCCGGCAGGCCGTTCTTCTGCGCGGCCTTGGCGGGCACGGGGCCCGCCCACGCCAGCGACAGGCAGTCCTCGCCCTTCAGGAACCGCTGGCAGCGCACACCGCCCGTGGCGCGGCCCTTGCGCGGGTACTGGTCGAAGGGGGTCACCTTGGCGGTCGTCTGGACGGAGTCGTCCAGGGTTCCGCGCGAGCCCGCGATCGTGAAGACCACCGCGTCCACCGCGGGGTCGACGGCCGTGAACGAGATCACCTTCGCGCCCTCGGTGAGCTTGATGCCCGCCATACCGCCCGCCGCGCGGCCCTGCGGACGCACCTGCGAGGCCTGATAGCGCAGCAGCTGGGCGTCGTCGGCGATGAAGACCAGATCCTCCTCGCCGGTGCGCAGTTCGACGGCACCGACGATCCGGTCGCCGTCCCGGAGGGTGATGACCTCCAGCTCGTCCTTGTTGGTCGGGTAGTCGGGCACGACCCGCTTGACGACGCCCTGCGCCGTGCCGATGGCCAGGCCCGGGGACGACTCGTCGAGTGTGGTCAGGCAGATCACCGTCTCGTCGCCCTCCAGGGAGACGAACTCCGCCAGCGGGGCACCACCCGAGAGGTTCGGCGCCGCGGCCGTGTCCGGGAGCTGGGGCAGGTCGACGACGTTGATCCGCAGCAGACGGCCCGAGGAGGTGACCGCGCCGATCTCCCCGCGCGCGGTGGCCTGCACCGCCGAGACGATCACGTCGTGCTTGGTGCGCTTGCCGCCTCCGTCCTCGGTGTCCTCGGCGTCCTGCGCGAAGGGCTCGCCGTTCGCCGTGCGGGCCAGCAGGCCCGTGGAGGACAGCAGGACACGGCACGGGTCGTCCGCGACCTGGAGGGGCACGGCGGTGGCCGTCGTACCCGACGACTCCAGCAGGACCGTACGGCGTTCGGTGCCGAACTTCTTCGCCACCGAGGCCAGTTCGGCCGAGACCAGCTTGCGCAGCTCCGCGTCCGAGTCCAGGATCCGGGTCAGCTCGGCGATCTCCTCGTTGAGCCGCTCCTTCTCCGCCTCCAGCTCGATGCGGTCGAACCTGGTGAGCCGGCGCAACGGGGTGTCCAGGATGTACTGGGTCTGGATCTCCGACAGCGAGAAGCGCTCCATCAGGCGCTGCTTCGCTTCCGCGCTGTTGTCGCTGGAGCGGATCAGGCGGATGACCTCGTCGATGTCGACGAGCGCCGTCAGCAGGCCGTCCACCAGGTGCAGCCGGTCACGGCGCTTGGTGCGGCGGAACTCGCTGCGGCGGCGCACCACGGTGAAGCGGTGGTCGAGGTAGACCTCCAGGAGCTCCTTGAGGCCCAGCGTGAGCGGCTGACCGTCGACCAGCGCCACGTTGTTGATGCCGAAGGACTCCTCCATCGGGGTCAGCTTGTACAGCTGCTCCAGGACGGCCTCCGGCACGAAGCCGTTCTTGATCTCGATGACCAGGCGCAGACCGTGCGCGCGGTCGGTGAGGTCCTTGACGTCGGCGATGCCCTGGATCTTCTTCGAGCCGACCAGGTCCTTGATCTTGGCGATGACCTTCTCGGGCCCGACGGTGAAGGGCAGTTCGGTGATGACCAGACCCTTGCGGCGGGCCGTGACGGTCTCCACCGACACCGTGGCGCGGATCTTGAACGTGCCGCGGCCGTTCTCGTAGGCGTCCCGGATGCCGGAGAGGCCGACGATCCGGCCGCCGGTGGGCAGGTCGGGGCCCGGGACGTACTTCATCAGGGCGTCCAGGTCCGCGGCGGGATAGCGGATCAGATGGCGGGCGGCGGCGATGACCTCGCCCAGATTGTGCGGCGGCATGTTCGTGGCCATGCCGACCGCGATCCCGGACGCGCCGTTGACCAGGAGGTTCGGGAAGGCGGCGGGCAGCGCGACCGGCTCCTGCTCCTGGCCGTCGTAGTTGGGGGTGAAGTCGACGGTGTCCTCGTCGATCGACTCCGTCATCAGACTCGTCGCCGCGGCCTGCCGGCACTCGGTGTACCGCATGGCGGCCGGCGGGTCGTCGTTCCCCAGCGAGCCGAAGTTGCCGTGGCCGTCGACCAGGGGCAGCCGCATGGAGAAGGGCTGGGCCATCCGCACCAGCGCGTCGTAGATCGACGCGTCGCCGTGCGGGTGCAGTTTGCCCATGACCTCGCCGACGACCCGGGCGCACTTCACATAGCCGCGCTCCGGGCGCAGGCCCATCTCGTTCATCTGGTAGACGATGCGGCGGTGCACCGGCTTGAGGCCGTCACGGGCGTCCGGCAGGGCGCGGGAGTAGATGACCGAGTACGCGTACTCGAGAAAGGAGCCCTGCATCTCGTCGACGACGTCGATGTCGAGGATCCGCTCCTCGTACGAGTCGTCGGGCGGCGGGGTCTTCGTGCTGCGGCGGGCCATCGCTGCCGGCTCCTTGCTGGGGCGTGATACGGGATCTGACGCGGACCATTGTGGACCGTGGCACTGACAGCGCGGGCGAGGACCCGGCGTCGGCCGTCCGGCCCGAACGCAGAGGCATCTCCTCCACGGCTGCCCGCAGGCTACGCGATCTCGCTCTCGGCGTATGTCGCCCGGGAACTTCGCGGACCGTCCGCACGCTTGCATACAGTGGCAGGACCGGCAGGAAAACCGCGGTTTCGACGACCGCGTCCGCGATCGGAAGGGACGTACATGCCCATGGGTCACACGGCCACAGCCCAGGCAGGCTCCGGGGGCCTGACAGCGACCGAGCACCGTCTGGCCAACGGCCTGCGCGTGGTGCTCTCGGAGGACCACCTGACCCCCGTCGCAGCGGTGTGCCTCTGGTACGACGTCGGTTCACGCCACGAAGTCAAGGGGCGTACCGGTCTTGCTCACCTTTTCGAGCACCTGATGTTCCAGGGATCGGGCCAGGTCAAGGGCAACGGCCACTTCGAGCTGGTCCAGGGGGCCGGCGGCTCGCTCAACGGCACCACCAGCTTCGAGCGCACGAACTACTTCGAGACCATGCCCACCCACCAGCTGGAGCTCGCCCTCTGGCTGGAGGCCGACCGCATGGGCTCGCTGCTCACCGCGCTGGACGACGAGTCGATGGAGAACCAGCGCGACGTCGTCAAGAACGAGCGCCGCCAGCGCTACGACAACGTCCCCTACGGGACGGCCTTCGAGAAGCTGACCGCCCTCGCCTACCCGGACGGCCACCCCTACCACCACACGCCGATCGGCTCGATGGCCGACCTGGACGCGGCGACCCTGGAGGACGCGCGCGCGTTCTTCCGCACGTACTACGCGCCCAACAACGCGGTCCTCTCCGTGGTCGGCGACATCGACCCGGAGCAGACCCTCGCCTGGGTCGAGAAGTACTTCGGCTCGATCCCCGGCCACGACGGCAAGCCCGCGCCCCGTGACGGCGGGCTGCCCGAGGTCATCGGCGAGCAGCTGCGCGAGATCGTCGAGGAGGAGGTGCCGGCCCGCGCGCTGATGGCCGCCTACCGGCTGCCCGAGGACGGCACGCGCGCGTGCGACGCCGCCGACCTGGCGCTCACCGTCCTCGGCGGCGGCGAGTCCTCCCGCCTCTACAACCGGCTGGTCCGCCGCGACCGTACGGCCGTCGCGGCCGGCTTCGGCCTGCTGCGGCTCGCCGGAGCGCCCTCCCTGGGCTGGCTGGACGTGAAGACGTCCGGCGACGTCGAGGTGCCCGTCATCGAGGCCGCCATCGACGAGGAGCTCGCCCGGTTCGCCGCGGAGGGCCCCACGGCCGAGGAAATGGAGCGGGCCCAGGCGCAGTTGGAGCGCGAGTGGCTCGACCGGCTCGGCACGGTCGCCGGCCGCGCCGACGAACTGTGCCGGTTCGCCGTGCTGTTCGGAGACCCGCAGCTCGCCCTCACCGCCGTCCAGCGCGTGCTGGACGTGACGCCGGAGGAGGTGCAGGAGATCGCCAAGGCCCGCCTGCGCCCCGACAACCGCGCGGTGCTCGTCTACGAGCCGACCGCCGCCGAAGCCCCCGCCGACCAGGACGAGAACGAGGAGGCGGCCCGGTGACCGAGCTCGCCACGATGGACTTCCACCCCCAGCCCCGGGCGGGCGAGGCCAAGCCGTGGGCGTTCCCGGCGCCCGAGCGCACCGCGCTGGCCAACGGCCTGACCGTGCTGCACTGCCACCGTCCCGGCCAGCAGGTCGTCGCCGTCGAGATCCTCCTCGACGCACCCCTGGACGCCGAACCGGCCGACCTCGACGGCGTCGCCACGATCATGGCGCGCGCCTTCTCCGAGGGCACCGACAAGCACTCCGCCGAGGAGTTCGCGGCCGAACTGGAGCGCTCCGGCGCCACCCTGGACGCGCACGCCGATCACCCCGGCGTCCGGCTGAGCCTCGAAGTACCGGCCTCACGCCTGCCCAAGGGCCTCGGTCTGCTCGCCGACGCCCTCAGGGCCCCCGCGTTCGCCGACAGCGAGGTCGAGCGCCTCGTCCGCAACCGCCTGGACGAGATCCCGCACGAGCTGGCCAACCCGTCCCGGCGCGCCGCCAAGGAGCTCTCCAAGGAGCTGTTCCCGGCCACCGCGCGGATGTCGCGCCCGCGCCAGGGCACCGCGGAGACGGTCGAGAAGATCGACTCCGCCGCCGTACGCGCCTTCTACGAGAAGCACGTCCGTCCCGCCACGGCCACCGCCGTGGTCGTCGGCGACCTCACCGGCGTCGACCTGGAGGCGCTCCTCGGCGACACCCTGGGCGCCTGGACGGGCTCCTCGGCCCAGCCGCGGCCCGTGCCGCCGGTGACCGCCGACGACACCGGCAGGGTCGTCATCGTGGACCGTCCCGGCGCCGTCCAGACCCAGTTGCTGATCGGCCGGATCGGCGCCGACCGGCACGACCGTGTGTGGCCCGCGCAGGTGCTCGGCACGTACTGCCTCGGTGGCACGCTCACCTCCCGGCTGGACCGTGTCCTGCGCGAGGAGAAGGGCTACACCTACGGTGTCCGCGCGTTCGGGCAGGTCCTGCGGTCCGCTCCGGACGGCTCGGGCGCCGCGATGCTCGCCATCAGCGGTTCCATCGACACCCCGAACACCGGTCCCGCTCTGGACGACCTGTGGAAGGTGCTGCGCACTCTCGCCGCGGAGGGGCTGACCGACGCCGAGCGCGACATCGCCGTGCAGAACCTGGTCGGTGTGGCGCCGCTCAAGTTCGAGACCGCCGCGGCCGTCGCCGGCACGCTGGCCGACCAGGTCGAGCAGCACCTGCCCGACGACTTCCAGGCCACGCTGTACCAGCAGCTCGCGGCGACCGGCACGGTGGAGGCCACTGCGGCGGCCGTGAACGCCTTCCCGGTGGACCGGCTGGTGACCGTCCTCGTGGGTGACGCGGCCCAGATCAAGGAGCCGGTCGAGGCCCTCGGCATCGGCGAGGTGAAGGTCGTGTCCGCGGAGTAGGTCCCGGCAACGGCGCACGCGTGCGGGGGCCCTGGTCGACGAAAGCGTCACCAGGGCCTCCGTATGTCCGAATTGATGCGGAGGTTGCCCGTCTGCCCTGTGGGATGCGCTACAAAAACCGGGATCCGTTTGAGGATTGAAACCCGCGCCGCTTAGCGTCATCCGGGCTGTTCGTCACGCAGTGCGCCGCAGCCGCGGCACCGGACAGTCATCGCCGAGTCCCCGTACGGCGCGAGCCAGGGGAGCCGGGGACCCACTAGTGAAGTCCCTGGGGTGAATCGGACGCCCGCGCCTGAACGCGAGGGGGTCCGTAGGAGACCTTCCTGCTCCGAACCCGTCAGCTAACCCGGTAGGCGAGAAGGAAGGAAAGGACACCCCCGACTTCATGGCGTTCACCTGCGCCCCCGGTAAGCACCGCAAGCCCGGCCGGATGCAGCGCAGCAGCGTTCGCGCGGCGGGCATCGCGGCGCTCACCACCACCGGTGTCATGGCCACCGTCGCCTCCACTCCGGCCTTCGCCGCCGAGCCCACCCCTGAGCAGACCGGGCTGATCCCCGTCGTCACCGCCGGCGAGTCCGCCGCCGAGTCCGTCGCGGAGCAGGTCGACGACCAGGTCGCCCGGCAGAAGCAGGCCGCCTTCGAGGAGGCCGCCCGTCAGGCCGCCGCCAAGAAGGCCGTGGAGGAGCGCGAGGCACGCGTGCGTGCCGCCCGTGAGGCCGAGCGCAAGCTCCTCAACACGTTCGTGCTGCCGATCACCGGTTCCTACGTCTCCACCGGCTACCAGGCCAGCAGCTCGCTGTGGTCCTCCGGCAGCCACACCGGCATCGACTTCCACGCCGCCAGCGGCACCTCCGTGCACGCGGTCGGCTCCGGCACCGTGGTCGAGGCCGGCTGGGGCGGGTCCTACGGCAACCAGATCGTGATCAAGATGCACGACGGGACGTACACCCAGTACGGTCACCTGTCGTCCCTCGCGGTGTCGGTGGGCCAGACGGTCACCCCGGGCGAGCGGATCGGCCTGTCCGGCGCCACCGGCAACGTCACCGGCCCGCATCTGCACTTCGAGGCCCGCACCACCGCGGAGTACGGCTCGGACATCGACCCGGTCGCCTACCTCCGCAACCACGGCGTGAACGTCTGACGACCCACGGCGACAGATCGTCCTGCCCCGGCCCTTGCGGCCGGGGCTTTCGCCGTTTTCGAGGTCCTGCTGTCCAAAAAATATCCCTGGATTCCGGCCCGCCATCGGAAATTCCCGCTCATTGCAATAGAGTCACGGAACACACGTCAATCGTCGACGTTTCACGGGGATTAAGGCGGAGGTCCGTCATGCGTATTCCGGCGCACTCGGTGTGCACGGCCATTCGGGACGACATCGTCGCGGGTGTCTACGAGCGCGGCAGCCGCCTCACCGAGGAACTCCTCGCCCGCCGCTACGGCGTTTCCCGCGTCCCGGTCCGCGAGGCGCTGCGCACGCTGGAGGCCGAGGGCTTCGTCGTCACGCGGCGGCACGCGGGCGCGTGCGTCGCGGAGCCGACCGAGCAGGAGGCGGCGGACCTGCTGGAGATGCGCATGCTCCTGGAGCCGCTCGGCGCCTCCCGGGCCGCCCAGCGCCGCACCGAGGCCCATCTGAAGGTGCTGCGCGGACTCGTCCGGCTGGGCCAGGAGCGGGCCAGACGGGGCAACAGCGAGGATCTGCGCTCCCTGGGCGGCTGGTTCCACGAGACCCTCGCGCAGTCGTCCGGAAGCCATGCCCTGACGTCGATGCTCACGCAGCTCCGCCACAAGATCGCCTGGATGTACGCGGTGGAGGCGCCGGCCAACCCCGTGGAGTCCTGGGCGGAGCACGGCGCGATCGTGGACGCGGTGGCGCGCGGCGACGGCGAGCGCGCGCGGGCGATCACGGCGCTGCACACCGAGCGCGCGACGACCGCGCACCGGCTGCGCTTTCCCGGCAACCCCGAACGCGCCGACCGTGTGAGAACTTCGCAACCTCCCGTAAACATGACGGGTCTGCGGCATTAACACGGGGGCCGTATACAAAGAGGGGCTAATTCGCGGGGGATTATTTCTGCTGCCCGTGAACGGGAAATGCAAAGGGCTCGCCCGATAATTCGGACGAGCCCTTCGGGGTCAGCGGGGCGGCACCTTTTGAGTGACGAACACCGCACCCGTCAATTGAGCGCCCCGCAAAGGGGTGCGCGCGCTCAGACGGTCTCGGGGAGCTCCTCGAGACCCTCGGCGACCAGCTTCGCCAGCCGGTCGAGGGCGGCGTCGGCGCCGTCGGCCCCGGAGGCGAGGACGATCTCCTCGCCGCCCTGGGCGCCCAGGCCGAGAACGGCCAGCATGGAGGCCGCGTTGACGGGGTTGCCGTCGGCCTTGGCGATCGTCACCGGGATACCTGCGGCCGTGGCGGCCCGGACGAAGATGGAAGCGGGGCGGGCGTGAAGGCCCTCGGCCCAGCCGACGTTGACGCGGCGCTCAGCCATGTGATGCTGCCCTTCAGTGTTCAGGTTGTCTAGACCAGTGTTCCACACGTGAAGCGAGTGAGGGAGGGGTCGTGTGGTCCCCTCCCGACGTGGACGTCGGATCGCGGCCTCGATCCGACGTGCGTCCTCCACAGACTGCCTCGCGCCGTTGTCGTACGCGAGCCGTACTCTGGGCCCCATGCAGAGCGCGTCGGACCGGCACGAGTACCCCGCCCACTGGGAGGCCGACGTGGTGCTGCGCGACGGCGGCACCGCGCGCATCCGCCCCATCACCATCGATGACGCCGAGCGCCTGGTCAGCTTCTACGAGCAGGTCTCGGACGAGTCGAAGTACTACCGCTTCTTCGCGCCCTACCCGCGCCTGTCCGACAAGGACGTCCACCGCTTCACGCACCACGACTTTGTGGACCGGGTGGGACTCGCGGCCACGGTCGGCGGCGAGTTCATCGCCACCGTACGCTATGACCGCATTGGTGCCGACGGCATGGCCGCCTCGGCGCCGGCCGACGAGGCCGAGGTCGCTTTCCTCGTGCAGGACGCCCACCAGGGCAGGGGCGTCGCCTCCGCGCTGCTCGAGCACATCGCGGCCGTGGCGCGCGAGCGCGGCATCCGCCGCTTCGCCGCCGAGGTGCTCCCCGCCAACACCAAGATGATCAAGGTGTTCACGGACGCCGGCTACACCCAGAAGCGCAGCTTCGAGGACGGCGTCGTCCACCTGGAGTTCGGCCTCGAACCCACCGAGCGCTCCGTGGCCGTGCAGCGCGCACGGGAACAGCGCGCCGAGGCGCACTCCGTGGGCCGGCTGCTCGCGCCCGGCTCCGTAGCCGTCGTCGGCACCGGCCGCACCCCCGGCGGCGTCGGACGGAGCGTCCTGGGCAACCTCCGCGAGGCGGGTTTCACCGGTCGGCTGTACGCCGTCAACAAGGCCTTCCCCGAGGACCTCAAGGAACTGGACGGGGTGCCCGCCCACCGCTCGGTGCGCGACATAGCGGCCCCCGTCGATCTCGCGGTCGTCGCCGTCCCGGCGGACCAGGTCCCCGAGGCCGTCGCCGAGTGCGGCGAGCACGGAGTGCAGGGACTCGTCGTCCTCTCCGCCGGTTACGCCGAGAGCGGCCCCGAGGGGCGGGAACGCCAGCGCCAACTCGTCCGGCACGCACGCGCGTACGGCATGCGGATCATCGGCCCCAACGCCTTCGGAGTCATCAACACCTCCCCGGAGGTGCGGCTGAACGCCTCACTGGCCCCGGAGATGCCGAGGCCCGGCCGGATCGGCCTGTTCGCCCAGTCCGGGGCCATCGGCATCGCCCTGCTGTCCCGCCTCCACCGACGGGGCGGAGGCGTCACCGGCGTCACCGGTGTGTCGACGTTCGTCTCCTCCGGCAACCGCGCGGACGTCTCGGGCAACGACGTCCTCCAGTACTGGTACGACGACCCCGACACCGATGTCGCCCTCATGTACCTGGAGTCCATCGGCAACCCGCGCAAGTTCACGCGCCTCGCGCGGCGCACGGCCGCCGCCAAGCCCCTGGTCGTCGTCCAGGGCGCCGGTTCCGCCCCGCAGGGGCACGCCGTACGGGCGACGCGGCTGCCGCACGCGACGGTGTCGGCGCTGCTGCGGCAGGCCGGCGTGATCCGCGTGGACACCATCACCGAACTGGTCGACGCCGGCCTGCTGCTCGCCCGTCAGCCGCTGCCGACGGGCCCGCGGGTGGCGATCCTCGGCAACTCCGAGTCGCTGGGCCTGCTGACGTACGACGCCTGCCTCTCGGAGGGGCTGCGTCCGCTCCCGCCGCTGGACCTGACGACCGAGGCGTCGGCCCAGGACTTCCACGCGGCGCTGGCCCGCGCGCTCGCCGACGAGACGTGCGACGCGGTGGTCGTGACGGCGATCCCGGCGATCGGGGAGAGGTCGCCCGGGGACGCGGAACTCGCGCAGGCCCTGCGGTCGGCCGCGGCGGCCGCGCCCGCCAAGCCGGTGCTCGTCGTGCACGTGGAACTCGGTGGTCTCGCCACGGCGCTGTCCGCCGCGACGAGCACCGCACCGCGCGCGGAGGCGGCCCCACGCGCGCGCACCGACGGCCCCGAGGGCGCGCAGCCGGTGCCCGCCGCCGTCGAGGCACCCGAGGGGACGCACCTCATCCCCGCCTACCCCGCCGCCGAACGCGCCGTCCGCGCGCTCGCGGAGGCCGTGAAGTACGCCCAGTGGCGGCGCGAGGCGGCCGACGCCGGCAAGGTACCCGAGTACGAGGACATCGACGAGAAGGGCGCCGCCGAACTGATCGGCGGGCTCCTCGCGCGCGGGCAGGGCCTGACTCTCGGCACCGACGAGACGTGCGAGCTGCTCGGCCGCTACGGCATCCGCACCCGGCGGGCGATCCCGGCGCCCACCCCGGACGAGGCCGCGCGGGCCGCGGACGCCCTCGGCTACCCCGTCGCCCTCAAGGCCACCGCCCCGCACTTGCGGCACCGCGCCGACCTGGGCGGCGTTCGGCTCGATGTCGCCGACGAGGAGCAACTGCGCCGGTCGTACGCCGAGTTGACCGAGCTCTTCGGCAAGCCGGAGGAGATCCGCCCGGTCGTCCAGGCGATGGCACCGCGCGGGGTCGACACGGTCGTCCGCGCGGTCATCGACCCGGCGGCCGGAGCCGTACTGTCCTTCGGGCTCGCCGGGGCCGCCTCCCAGCTGCTCGGGGACATGGCGCACCGGCTGGTTCCGGTCACCGACCGCGACGCGACCTCACTGATCCGGTCCATCCGGACCGCCCCGCTCCTCTTCGGCTGGCGCGGCTCGACGCCCGTCGACACCGCCGCCCTGGAGGAGCTGCTGCTGCGGGTGTCCCGGCTGGTCGACGACCACCCCGAGGTCGTCGCGGTCACCCTGGAGCCGGTCGTCGTCGCCCCGCACGGGCTGAGCGTCCTCGGCGCCTCCGTACGCCTCGCGCCCCCGCCGGCACGCGACGACCTCGGACCGAGGACGCTGCCGGCCTACTGAGCGGACGGTCCGGGAGCACCGTCGCCGGGCACGCGCGTGAGGACACGCCGCCCGGACGGCGGCTCGCCCGCGGAGGCGTCCCCGGCGCGGGGGGGGGGGGGGGGGCCCCCCCCCCGCCCCCCCCCCCCGGGGGGGGGGGGGGGGGGGGCGCGGGGGGGGGGCGGGGGGGGGGGGGGGGCCCGAC
>NZ_JBEOVB010000025.1:0-127694 GCF_040295245.1 Streptomyces sp. NPDC002884
CCGGCCCCGGCCATGGGCCCCGGCCCCGGCCATGGGCCCCGGCCCCGGCCATGGGCCCCGGCCCCGGCCATGGGCCCCGGCCCCGGCCATGGGCCCCGGCCCCGGCCATGGGCCTGCGGCCCGGCCGGTGCCTACAGCACCGCGCTCAGGAATTCCCGGGTGCGTTCCTGCTCCGGTGAGCCGAAGATCTGCTCCGGCGGGCCCGCCTCGATGACCCGGCCCGCGTCGAACATCAGGACCTGGTCGGAGATGTCCCGGGCGAAGTTCATCTCGTGCGTCACACAGAGCATCGTGATGTCGGTGGAGCGGGCGATGTCCCTGAGGACGTCGAGGACGCCCGCGACCAGCTCCGGGTCGAGCGCCGAGGTGACCTCGTCGAGGAGCAGGATCTGCGGCCGCATCGCCAGCGCCCGGGCGATCGCGACGCGCTGCTGCTGGCCGCCCGACAGCCGGGACGGCTTCGCGTCGCACTTGTCGGCCAGGCCCACCAGGTCCAGCAGCTCGCGCGCCCGCGCCTCCGCCTCGTCCTTGGACAGGCCGAGCACGGTCACCGGGGCCTCGGTGAGGTTTCTGAGCACGCTCATGTTCGGGAACAGGTTGAACTGCTGGAACACCATCCCGATCTTCTTGCGGACCTCGCGGACCTGCTTCTCCGGCGCCGGGAACAGCTGCTGCCCGTCGACGGTGATGGTGCCCTCGTCGGGCTTGGTCAGGGTCATCAGCAGCCGCAGGATCGTGGTCTTGCCGGAACCCGAGGGGCCGATGAGGGTGACGTGCTTGCCCGGCTGCACGGAGAAGTCCAGCTGGTCGAGGACGGTGTTGTCCCCGAACCGCTTGGTGACCTGTTCCAGCCGTATCAGCTCGGTGGTCCTGGGGGTGTCGGCGGGCTGCTTGAGAGTGTCAACGGACAAGGCGTCGCTCCAGGGTGCGCAGAAGGACGGAGGCGAGATAGGAGATGACGATGAAGGCCACGCCGATCACGGTGAGGGGCTCGGTGAACTGGAAGTGCTCCTGGGAGAAGAGCCGGGCCCGGCCGAGCATCTCCAGCACGGTGATCGCCATCAGCATCGGCGTGTCCTTGAGCATCGAGATGACGTAGTTGCCGAGCGCCGGCACGACCCGGCGGACCGCCTGCGGCAGGATCACCGCACGCCAGGTCCGGACCTTCGGGAGGTTCAGCGCGGTCGCCGCCTCCCACTGGCCGACGGGCACCGCCTCGATACCGGCCCGGTAGACCTGCATCGTGTACGTCGAGTAGTGCAGCCCGATCGCGACGACGCCGGTGGCCATCGCCGACAGGGTCAGGCCCCACTCGGGCAGCACGTAGAAGAGGAAGAACAGCTGCACCAGCAGCGGGGTGTCCCGGACGAACTCGGTCACGATCCCGACCGGCCACTGCACCCACCGCGTGGGCGTCCGCATCAGCAGCGCCCACACCAGACCCAGCGTGAACGAGATCAGCGAGCCGAGGACCAGCGCCTGGAGGGTGACGAGCAGGCCGTCCCAGAACAACGGCATGAAGTCGTGGACCGCGTTCCAGTCCCAGTTCATCGCACACCCGCCTTCAGGTGGTTCTCGAGCCCGCGCATCACCCGGGTGAGCAGGAACGCGATCACGAAGTAGATGAGCAGTACGTAGGTGTAGATCTCCGCGCTCTCCTGGAGCGCCAGGCGGACCAGGTTGCCGCTGAAGGCCAGGTCGCCCATGCCCATGACGGACACCAGGGCGGTGCCCTTGAGGAGTTCGACGAGGAGGTTGGAGAACGGCGGGATCATCTCCGGCACCGCCTGCGGCAGCAGGATCTTGCGCATCCGCTGCCCCGGCGTGAAGCCGAGCGCGATCCCGCCCTCCCGCTGCGCCGGGTCGACGGCCTGGAGGCCGCCGCGCACGATCTCGGAGCCGTACGCGCCGTACGTCAGCCCGAGCGCGAGGGTGCCCGCCCACATCGGCACCAGCTGCCAGCCGAACGCGGGCGGCAGCACGAAGAACACCCAGAAGATCATGACGAGCGCCGAGGTCCCGCGGAACACCTCGGTGTAGAAGCCCGCGAGGAAGCGGACGATCCACAGCCGATGCGTACGCGCGATCCCGACGAGGAAGGAGACGGCAGCGCCCAGCAGGGCGCTGAACACCAGCAGTTGAACGGTCGCCCAGACCCCCCTGAGGACGAGTTCCCAGAGTCCCGAGGTCATCCGCCGCACAGCTCCTTCGCGGTCAGGTCGGTCATCTCGGCCTCGGTGAACCCGAAGGGCCGCAGGATGCGGAACAGTTCCCCGCTCTTCTTCAGCTTGCGCAGCTCGACGTTGAAGGCGTCCCGCAGTTTCGTCTCGGTCGGCCGGAACGCGAAGGCGCCCCCGTCGACATGCGGCTTGCCGTCGACCAGCGGGGCGAACGGCTCGGTCGCCTCGGCCTTGGCGGACTTCTTGACGACCTCACGGGCGGTGAGCGCCGTACCGGCGAAGACGTCGACCCGCCCCGCCTCGACGGCGTTCAGTCCGGCGACCTGGTCCGGCACGATCAGGATGTCGTCCTGCTCGTACCCCGCCTCGACGGCGTACTGGATCTCGGCGTACCCGGTCCCGGTGGCGAACTTCGCGCCCTTCTCGACCACGTCCCGGTAGGAGCGCAACCCCTTCGGGTTCCCCTTGCGGACGATGAAGGCGTCCAGCATCTGATAGTCCGGGTCGGCGAATATCACCTGCTCGCAGCGGTCGGGATTGACGTACATCCCGGCGGCCACGACATCGAACTGCTGGGAACCGAGACCCGGAATGAGCGACCCGAACTCGGTGGGCACGGGCTGTACCTTGTCGACGCCGAGACGCTTGAACACCGCTTTCGCCAACTCGGGTGCCTCACCCGTCAACCGACCGTCCCGGTCGATGTATCCGAAGGGAATCTCACCGGCTATCCCGAGCCGTACGACACCCTGTGCGCGCAGTCTCTCCAGCAGGTCGCCGCCGGGCGCGGTCGACGCCGTCGCCACCCGTGAGCAGCCCGCGACGCCCAGCGTGCCGAGCGCCGCCACCCCCGCGAGCAGCGATCGGCGGGTGGTTCCGGTTGTGTGTATGCGATGACTGAGTTGTCTGGTCGGTGGAGCCATGGCGGCGCGGCTACCCAGGACGACACGACGTATGCACCATGGACCGTATGGCTGCCGACCGCTATCTCGAGGTCTCCCTGGTGAAAAGGGAAATCCACTGCACGGCGAAACTGCTGGCCGACCGCGCCCCGGTCACCTGCGAAGCCGTCTGGAACGCCCTGCCCCTCGCCGGTGACGTCTATCACGCGAAGTACGCCCGCAACGAGATCTACGCCCTTTTCCCGCCCTTCGCGGAAGCGGAACCACCCCTGGAGAATCCGACGGTCACCCCGATTCCCGGAGATCTCTGCTATTTCTCCTTCGCCGGAACACAACTGGGCACCCGGGCCTACGGTTACGACCACGAGGTCCGCCCGGGCACGACGGTCGTCGACCTGGCCCTCTTCTACGAACGCAACAACCTGCTGCTCAACGGTGACGTCGGCTGGGTCCCCGGCATCGTCTGGGGCCGGATCGTGGAAGGTCTGGAGGAGATGGCGGAGGCGTGCAACGACCTGTGGCGAACGGGCGCGGCGGGGGAGACGCTGCGGTTCCGGCGGACCGGCCCGCCGGGAGACGCCGCCGCCGGCTGAGGGCGGGGACTACGACCGGTCGCGCAACGCATGTCCCGCCCGCAGCACCAGCTCGTCCCGGTGCCGGGCGGCCACGATCTGCAGGCCCACCGGCAGCCCGTCGTCGTCCGTTCCCACCGGAACCGTCGCCGCGGGCTGCTGGGTGAGGTTGAAGGGATAGGTGAAGGGGGTCCACCCCGTCCAGCGCCGGTGCCCCGACCCGGCCGGCACCTCCGCTCCCGCCTCGAACGCCGTGATCGGCAGCGTCGGGGTGAGGAGCAGGTCGTAGGCCTCGTGGAAACGGCCCATGCGGCGGCCCAGTTCCATCCGGACGTCCACCGCGGCCAGATAGTCGAGGGCGCTGTACCGCGCGCCCTCGGCACAGATCTCCCGCAGCCCCGGATCGAGCGCCTCCCGTCGGTCCGCCCGCAGCCGCCGCGTCACCTGGGCCGCCCCGGCGAACCACAGGGTGTGGAAGGCGTCCACCGGGTCGGTGAAGTCCGGGTCGGCCTCCTCGACGTACGCGCCGAGCCCGGCCAGCCGCTCCACGGCCCGGCGTACGGCCACCGCGACCCCCGGCCGCACCGCGACCTGTCCGCCCAGCGACGGCGAGTACGCCACCCGCAGCCCGCGCACGCCCCGGTCGAGCCCCGCCCGGAACGGTCCGTCCGCCGGGCCCAGCGCCGACCAGTCCCGGGCGTCCGGCACACCGATCACGTCGAGCAGCAGCGCCGCGTCCGCCGCGTCCCGGGTCATCGGACCCACGTGCGCCAGCGTCCCGAAGGCGCTCGCCGGGTACAACGGCACGCGGCCGTACGTCGGTTTCAGCGCGAAGATCCCGCAGAACGCGGCCGGTATACGGACACTGCCCCCGCCGTCCGTCCCCAGCGACAGCGGTCCCGCGCCGAGCGCCACGGCGGCCGCGCTCCCGCCGCTGGAACCGCCCGCCGTGCGCGACGGGTCGTGCGGGTTGCGGGTCACGCCGGTCAGCGGGGAGTCCGTCACCCCCTTCCAGCCGTACTCCGGGGTGGTGGTCTTGCCGACGAGGACCGCGCCGGCCGCGCGCAGCCGGGCGACGGCGGGGGCGTCCTCGTCCCAGGAGCCGGACGGATCGACGGCCTTCGAGCCGCGCAGGGTCGGATGCCCCTTCAGCAGCAGGATGTCCTTGACCGTCACCGGCACCCCGTCGACCGGCCCCGCCGGCTCCCCGCGCCGCCACCGCTCCCGCGAGGCCGCCGCCTGCGCCAGCGCCTCGTCGGCGAGGAGCCGCACGAACGCGTTCACCTCCGGCTGGATCCGCTCGGCCCGGTCCAGGACCGCGCGGGTCGCCTCCACGGGGCTGAACTCGCCCTTGCGGTAGCCGTCGAGGAGCTCGGTCGCCGTGCGTGTGGTGAGGTCGGTCATGGACCCTCCCGAGGCCGGGGACGTCAGTGTCCGGGCACGTATCCGCGCTGCTTGTCGACCACGTTCTTCAGCGGCCGGCCCGCCGCCCACCGCTCGAACAGCTCCACGAACTGCGCACCGAGCTCGTCCCGCCAGCCGACCGTGTCGCCGCTCATGTGGGGCGAGATCAGCAGCCCCGGCACCCGCCACAACGGGCTGTCGGCGGCGAGGGGTTCGGTGGTGAGGACGTCCAGGGCCGCGCCCGCGATCCACCGCCGCTCCAGGGCCCGCACCAGCGCGTCCTCGACGACCAGCGGCCCGCGGCCGACGTTCACGAACCGGGCCGAGGGCTGCATCACCCCGAACCGCCGGGTGTCGAACATGCCGCGCGTCTCCTCGGTGAGCGGGGCGGCCGCGATCACCCAGTCGGCGCGGGCGAGGAGCCGGTCCAGGTCCTGGGGTCCGTGGATGCCGGTGCGCGGGACGCGGCCGACGACGGCCGTGGTCATGCCGAGCGCCTTCAGGGTGCGGGCGACCGCCCGTCCGATCGGCCCCGACCCGACGACCACGGCCCGGGTCCCGGCGACCCGCGTGCCCTCCCGGTGCCGCCACTCGCCCCGCCGCTGAAGCTCCCAGCTGCGCGGCAGATCCTTCGCCATCGCCAGGACCAGCGCGGCGACGTACTCGGCGATCGGCTCGTCGAAGATCCCGCGGGCGTTCGTCACCACCGTGTCCGAGGCGACGAGCTCGGGGGACAGCAGGTGGTCCACGCCCGCGCTCGCCGTGTGCACCCAGCCCGGCCGCGGTCCCTCGCCGGGCCAGGCGGCGCGCACCGCCCGCGAGGCGAAGTCCCAGACCAGCAGGACGTCCGCCTCGGGCAGCCGGGCGGCGAGGGAGGCCTCGTCGGTGTGCAGCACCCGGGCCCGTCCGGTGAGGCGCCCGAGCCGGGGGAGGGGGTCGGAGTCCAGCACGAGAAGCGTGGGCAGAGCTGCGGGGACGACGGCCATCCGGTGCCCCCTCCGTCCGTGAACAAGTGCCTGACGTGCGCGGATTGACCACGTTCGCACCCGAACCTACCGTCGTCAACACAGCCGTTCGTACGGCTCGTTGCGCATCCTGTCTCCCCGTGAGGGCGGTGCCCGCAATGGACGTCACCTTTCTCGGCGGCCCCCGCGCGCAGCGCGGCATCGGTGTCGTCGCCCCCTTCGACTTCGCGCTGGACCGCGAGTTGTGGCGCTGGACGCCGGACGACGTCTCGCTCCATCTGACCCGCACGCCGTACGTCCCCGTCGAGGTCGGCCTGGACCTCGCCCGCCGGGTGAGCGAGCACGAGACCCTCCAGGACGCCGTGCGCACCCTGATCGCGGTCGCCCCGGAGACCGTCGCCTACGCCTGCGCCTCGGGCAGTTTCGTCGGCGGGCTCGCCGGGGAGCGGGCGATGTGCGAGGCGATGACCAGGGCGGGTGCGACGCCGTCCGTGACCACCTCGGGCGCGCTGATCGAGGCCCTGACGGAGCTGGGCGCCCGCCGGGTGGCGCTGGTGACGCCGTACACGGAGTCGGTGACGCGGTCGCTGGAGGAGTACGTGGCCGAGGCGGGCGGCACGGTCACCGGACGCGCGTTCATGGGCCTGACCCGGCACATCTGGAAGGTGCCGTACCGGGAGGTGGTGGAGATGGCCCACCGGGCGGTGCGTCTGCCCGCGGCCGCCGACGCGCTGTTCCTCTCCTGCACCAACCTGCCGACCTACGACGTCATCCCCCAACTGGAGGCCGAACTGCGCATACCGGTGATCTCGGCCAACCAGGTGACCATGTGGGCGGCGTTGCGCCGACTGGGTACCCGGGCGGTGGGAGCGTATCAAGCGCTGCTGGACCCTTCAGCGCGCGTGTGGCCCCCCGGGCTGCCGGACACCCGGGTACCGCGGGAACTCCCCGTGCCGCAGGAACCCCCGGTCCTGCCGGAAGAAGAGCAGCAGGAAGGCTGGACATGACCGCACTCGGTTTCCTCTACCCGGGCCACTCGGCCGAGGACGACTACCCCCGTATCGAGCAGCTCCTGGGCAGTGACGTCCGCCTGGACGTGGTCCACACGGACATCGGCGAGGACGCGCACCGGGTCGACGCGCTGCGGCAGATGGGCGCGCCGGAGCGGCTGGCGAAGGGCGTCGAGCAGCTGCGGCTGGCCGGCGCCGAGGCGATCGTGTGGGCCTGCACCAGCGGCGGCTTCGTGCACGGCTGGGACGGCGCCCAGGAGCAGGTGCGCGCCCTGGCCACGACCGCCGGTATGGCGGCCTCCTCCACCTCCTTCGCCTTCGTGCACGCGGCCCGGGAGATCGGTGCCGGGCGGGTCGCCGTCGGGGCGACGTACCCGGACGACGTGGCGGCACTGTTCGCCGGGTTCCTGCGGGCGGGCGGCGTCGAGGTGAGCGGCGTCCACAGCGCCGGGATCGTCACGGCGGCCGAGGTCGGCGCCTGGGGCGAGGCGGAGGTGTTCGCCCTCGCCCGGGCGGCCGACACCCCCGACGCGACGGCGGTCCTGCTGCCCGACACCGCCCTGCACACGGCCGCGTTCCTCCCCGCCCTGGAGAAGGAGCTCGGCAAGCCGGTCCTCACCGCCAACCAGGTCACGGTCTGGGAGGCCCTACGCCTCACCGACCGCCGCGTGAACGCCCCGGGACTGGGCACCCTCTTCACCCGAGAGCCGATCGTGCAGGTCTGACCGGCCGGCCTCCCCGGTCGTCGGCGATATCGGCAGGGAAGGGCCGGGAATAAACGGGGACACCCTCCTGTTATCGGCCGGAGGACAGCGGACAGAGCACGGCCGACAAGCAGGAGGACCCCCGTGGCGGCGGACGAGACGGCGAACGATGCGACGGCGAGTGGTGTGACGTCGGCGGACGAGATCCGAGGGACGGTCCGAGGCAGCGCCCCGGTCCCCCTCTCCGTGCTGGACCTCGTCACCGTCGGTTCCGGTCATACCGCCACCGACGCCCTGCGTACCAGCGTCGAGCTCGCGCGGTTCACCGAGTCGCGCGGTTTCCACCGCTACTGGGTCGCCGAGCACCACTCGATGCCGGGCGTCGCCTCCTCCTCGCCCGCGGTGATCCTCGCCCACCTCGCCGCCCACACCGACCGCATCCGGCTCGGCTCGGGCGGCGTGATGCTGCCCAACCACGCGCCGCTTGTCATCGCCGAGCAGTTCGGCACCCTGGAGGCGCTGGCCCCCCGCCGTATCGACCTCGGCCTGGGCCGCGCCCCGGGGACGGACGGCGCCACCGCCGCGGCCCTGCGCCGCACCGCCACCCTGCACGAGGGCGCCGACGACTTCCCCGAGCAGCTCGCCGAGCTCACCCGTTTCCTGGACGACGACTTCCCCGACGGCCACCGCTACCGCCGTATCCACGCGATCCCCGGCCCGGTCCAGGGGACGTCCCCCGGCGGTGTGCAGTCGCCGCACCGGCCGCCCGTCTGGCTGCTCGGCTCCTCCGGCTTCAGCGCCCGGCTGGCCGGAGTGCTCGGCCTGCCCTTCGCCTTCGCGCACCACTTCTCGGCGCAGAACACCGTCCCGGCCCTCGACCTGTACCGGGAGTCCTTCCGGCCGTCCGAGGCGCTCGCCGAGCCCTACGCGCTGATCGGCGTCTCCGTGCTGGCCGTCGACGACGAGCGGGAGGCCCGCCGCCAGATCCTGGCCACCGGCCTCAACATGATCCGGCTGCGCGGCGGCCGCCCCGGTCTGTTCCCCTCCCCGGAGGAGACGGAGGCGCACGAATTCAGTCCGCTGGAAAGGGAGTTCGTCGACTCCTGGGGCGCGAACATCATTCACGGCACGGCCGACGAGGTCCGCTCCGGCCTCGACGACCTCCACAAGCGCACCGGCGCCGACGAGTTGATGCTCACCAGCCACGCCCACCGCGGCGAGCTGCGCCTGCGCTCCTACGAACTCGTCGCGGACGCCTACGGGTTGCCGACGGCGTAGGTCTCGGTACCCAGCAGCTCGGAGATACGATCCGGCGACACCGGACGGGAGTACAGCCACCCCTGGCCGGTGTCGCAGCCGATGCTGCGCAGTCGGGTCGCCTGCGCGGAGGTCTCCACGCACTCGGCGGTGACGGTCAGCCCCAGCCGGTGGGCCAGGTCGATCATCGCCTCGACGACGACCTGGTCGGCCGGGTTCGGCGGCGAGCCCGCGCCCTCGTACTGGAAGCCGCGCACGAAGGACCCGTCCAGCTTCAGCACCGAGACCGGCAGCCGGCTCAGGTAGGCGAGGTTGGAGTAGCCGGTGCCGAAGTCGTCGATGGCGATGCCCACGCCCATGTCGCTGAGCGCCTGGAGCGCCTGGAGCGGCCGCCCCGCCGAGCCCATCACGGCCGACTCGGTGAGCTCCAGCTGGAGCAGGTGCGGCGCGAGCCCGGTCTCGGCGAGGATCTCGGCCACATCCGCGACCAGGTCGGAGTCCCACACCTGACGCACCGCCACGTTGACGCTGACGAACAGCGGCGGATCGTCCGGATTGTCCAGCTGCCACTGCCGTGCCTGCCGGCAGGCGGTGGCCAGAACCCATCGGCCGAGCGGCACGATCGAACCGTCCTCCTCGGCCAGCGCGACGAACCGATTCGGCGACAGCAGCCCGAACCGGGGGTGATCCCAGCGCACCAGCGCCTCCACACCGCGCAGCCGGCCGTCCGACATGCCGACCAGCGGCTGGTAGTCGAGGCGGAACTCGCCGCGCTCGATGGCGGGACGGAGCGTGGAGGCCAGGGCCTGCCGGGTCATCAGATGCGCGTTGCGCTCGGGGTCGAACAGCGTCCAGCGGTCCTTGCCGTCCACCTTCGCCCAGTACAGGGTCGTGTCGGCGGCCTGCATCAGACCGGTCGCCGTGGTGCCGGCCGCGTGCCGCTCCACGACCCCGATCGACGCGGAGACGTTGAGCCGGTGCCCGGCCAGGTCGAAGGGGGCCTGGAGCGCCTTGAGTACGGACTCGGCGAGGTCGGCGAGCTGCTCGGTGCCGGTGGAGTCCTCGACCAGCAGCGCGAACTCGTCGCCGCCCAGCCGGGCCACCAGCGGCACGCTCGGCCGGGTCTGCCCCGCCTGCTCGGCGCACTCCGTCAGCCGGTCGGCGACGGCGGCCAGCAGCAGGTCGCCGACCCGGTGACCGAGGGTGTCGTTGACCGCCTTGAAGCCGTCCAGGTCCAGATAGCACAGGCCGATCCGGCCGGTCCCGGTCTGCTCGTACGCCTCCGCCTCCAGCGCGGCGGACACCCGCTCGAAGAACAGCGTCCGGTTGGGCAGCCGGGTCACCGGGTCGTGCATCTGGAGATGCCGCAGTCTCGCCTGGAGGTCACGGTGAGCGCTGACATCGGCGACCGACAGCAGCACGCCGGGCGTGTCGGGGTCGAGGGGGGAGACGGTGACCTGCGCCCACAGCGAGCGCCCGTCGGGCTGCTTCAGGCGCCGGGTGCAGCGCAGTTTCGCCTGCCGGCCGCGCAGTACCTCGCGGTAGGCGTGCCAGGTGCGCGCGTCGGAGGCCAGGTCCAGCAGGTCGGAGGCGACCCGTCCGACCAGGCCGGTGCTTCCGCCGCCGAGCAGCGCGTCGAGCGCGTCGTTGGCGTCGACGATGCGGCCCTCGCCGTCGACCACGGCCATGGCGAGTGGCGCCGCCGCGAAGACGGAGCGGTAGGCCGGTGGTCGGTTGACCAGGAGCCCGCTTTCCGTACTGTCGATGTCACTCTCTGTGACGGCTGACCGGTCGAGGTCTGCCGCGGGCGTCGGCCCTTCGGACGTTCCGCTCACCGCTCGCTCCCGCAGTGCACTCGATCGCTGTCCGTGCAGGAAAGTCTGCCGATCATAGAGGCTGCCCCCGGACCCGCGCAGCCACTGCCCAGTGTCCCCGAACAACCGGCCTTTCTGACAGATCGTTTCTGCCCGCACCTGGCCCGGTTCTGTGGGGGGACGACCGCTTGTGACGTTCCGTGAGAATTCCGGGGGTGTCGAGGTGATGCCCGCTTTCCGCCTCCTCACTCGTCTGGGGCAGACAAACAGGGCGTAGTACGACAAATTCACACAGGCTGGGTGGCGGTGTCCCGTGAACCGCCTTCCGGAGGTCCCTGTGCCGCGACTGCCGCGACGTGTGCGACTGCTGCCGCGCCCCCGACTGCGCAGTACCGCGGCCGTGTTCACCACCCTTTCGGCGCTGGTCGCGAACTCGCTCGTCGGCGGCCCCTCGGTCGCCGAGCCGTTCTCGCCCGCGCCGTGCGCCCTGACCCGCACCACCGCCCACCACTCGGAGGGCGTGGACACCTGGAACACCGCCTACCCGCGGCCGACCCGCTCCCTCGACGCGGTCATGGTCTTCCTGTCCTTCCCGGACCGGTTCCCGACGACCACTCCCGACGAACTGGCCGCCGACCACTTCCCGGCCACCAGCCGTTTCTTCCGGCAGGCGTCGTACGGGAAGTTCGCCCTGCGCGCGCATCCGCTGAAGCGCTGGATCAGCATGCCGAAGCCGTCCACCGCGTACGCCATACAGCGTGACTGGAACGCCGACAGCCGGGCCGCCTACCTGCACGACGCGCTGGCCGCCGCCGACCCCCACGTGGACTTCTCCCGCTACGACGTCGTCTACTTCGTGGCCGACCCGGACGCGCCGGGCGTCGACTCGGACGCCACGAAGGTCGTCAACCTGGACACCCCGCTGAACGCCGACGGCAAGGACATCCGCCGGGTCGTCACGGTCTTCGAGCAGCACCCCCCGGACCGGCTCGTCCTCGCCCACGAGACCGGCCACGTCTTCGACCTGCCCGACCTCTACCACCGCCCCGCCGACGGCAAGGGCGACTGGGACACCTACGTCGGGGACTGGGACCTGATGGGCAGCCAGTTCGGCCTCGCCCCCGACCTGTTCGCCTGGCACAAGTGGAAGCTGGGCTGGCTGGAGGAGCGCCAGGTGGTGTGCGTACGGGGGCCGGGTCCGACCCGGCTGACCCTGGAACCGCTGAGCGCCGGACCCGGCGTGCCGGTCCCCCGTGCCTCCGGGGCGCCGGCCTTCGGGCTCGGCAACGGGCCCAAGCTCGCCGTGGTGCGCACCGGACCCGACAGCGCGCTCGCCTTCGAGGCGCGCGGCCCGGCCGGCAACGACCGGGCGGCCTGCCGCACCGGCGTCCTCGTCTACCGCATCAGCAGCGGTGCCCGGTCCGGCCGGGGCCCGGTCGAGGTGATCGACGCCCACCCGCGCACCGAGGCCTGCTGGGAGAACTCCGTCTACCCGCCCCTCGCGGACGCCCCGGTCGCCCTCGGGGAGAGCTTCACGGTGCCGGGCAACGGCGTACGGGTGGACGTGGAGGGGCGCACGGTGTCGGGGGAGTGGACGGTGAAGATCACGCCGGGGACGAAGCTGTGACCCCTGGACCCTGGACCGTCCGGACGGACCCCGCACCGACGCGACACGACTCGCCTCGTCCTGTCCCGCCTCGTCCGGTCTCGTCCCGGGCACGCGAAAGGCCCCTCGCTCTCGCGAGGGGCCTTTGCCGTCTGTGCGCCGCCAGGGACTCGAACCCCGGACCCGCTGATTAAGAGTCAGCTGCTCTAACCAACTGAGCTAGCGGCGCCTGCTGACGTCGTAGACCTTAGCATCCTGATCCTGGGGAGGAGAAATCGAAATCCGCACGGCCGAACGGGCCGCCCGGACGGCCGCCCACAGCAGGATCTCCGGGCCCGGCAGCCAGGGATGACGGGTGTCCGGGGCGACCATCCAGCGCGTCGACGCGCCGTCCCGGGCGGGGGTGAGCGCGGGCACGGTCACCGCGTCACCCGTGCCGTGGCACAGCAGCGGCGGCACCGTCGCGGTACGGCCGTCCCGGCGGCCTTCGGCGCTCCACTCCTCCCACTCCAGCAGCGAGGGCAGCCGCTGGGCCGTGCCCGGCGCCGCGAACAGCAGCGTCCGTCCCCGGAACGCGGCCACCGGTCCGGAGCCCGGCCCCTCGCCCCACAGCCGGTCGAGCATCAGCCGGCCGAACATCGCCGGCGCGCTGACGATGTCGAACGCCGAGCCGCAGGGCAGTACCACCGGGGCCTGCGGTCGCTCCTCCCAGAAGGCGAGCGTGCTGCGCGGATACGTCCCGGCGGAGGCCAGCCAGGCGGCGCCGTCCGGGGTGACGCCGATGGGTTCGTCGCATGCGCTGCTCATACCTCCAGGTCTACCGGGGGTGAGCGGACGATTTCACAGGGTTGCCGGAAACCGGGACGGGAGGGGAGGGGGAGGAGTATCTTGCCCGCCCGGCATATGCCAGGCGGGCAGGTCGTACTCGACGCGGTCGATCGGCTGCTGCGCCGACGCGGTCGCTGTGCCGTGCGGCGCTCACACGGGGTCGGCGTGCCCCCGCCCCTCGGTGTCGCCCCGCAGGAGATCCCGTCCGAACTCGACCATCTTCTTCGCGTAGTCCTCGGTCCACTCGGCCCGCTCGCCGATGTCCGCCGGGGTCAGCCGGTCGAAGCGGCGCGGATCGGCGAGCTGCGCCGCCGCCATGGCCTGGAACTCCACCGCCCGGTCGGCGGCCGCACGGAACGCGAGCGTCAGCTCCGTCGCCCGGGTGAGCAACGCGGCCGGATCGTCTATCGACTCCAGGTCGAAGAAGTGCTCCGGATCACCGGCCGCCTCGGCGGGCTCGAAGAGCAGGGGCGCGGGGCGTAGCCGCGGTTCGTTCCGACGCGGCGTGGGCTCCGCCATGTCTTCTCCTCCTCGTACGGTTCGGATGGCTCCACAGGCGGACAGCACCGGCGGAGTGGACCACCCTCCATTGTCCCCCGGCAGCGCAAGAGGCCCTCGGCCCCGCACTCTCAAGGCTCCCGGCAGCCCCGATGTTCCCGCCGGGTCGTGACTCCCGGGCCCCCGATGCTCCCGCCGGATCAGGGCTTCCAGGCCACCCGGTGTTCCGCGAGGTGTGACAGCACCGCGTGGTTCGCCTCCCAGCCGTCCGGGCTGTGTTCATCGGCCGCCGCCGGCGGCGTGCCGGCCTCCGGCCGGCGGAAAGGCGGGTGGGCGGCTGCCGGGGTCAAGGTCTCCACGGCACCCGGTGTTCCGCGAGGTGTGACAGCACCGCGTGGTTCGCCTCCCAGCCGTCCGGGAACTTCACGAGGGTTCCCAGCTGGACCGGTTCCGTCGACGGGTAGGCGTCCAGGAGGTCGCTCACGCCTGCCCTGCACACCACCACGCACGCGTGCCGGTGCCGGGAGGCCAGGACGCACAGTCGGCCCGTCTCCAGGTGGAAGGCGGTGGCGTCGGGGCGGCCGGAGAGCGGGTGGAGGATCACCGTGACGTCGAACTCCATGCCCTGGAGCCGGTTCGCCGTGTCCACGGTCACGTCCCGGACGCCCAGTTCCGCCAGCGCCGCCCGCACCGCCGCCGCCTGGTCGCGGTGGGCCGTGCCGACGGCGACCCGGTCGGCGGTCAGCGGGGTCGGGTCGGGGGAGAGCTCCGAGGTGGCCGCGCCGCCCCGGTCCAGCAGCCGCCGGACGACCGTCGCGACGGCCCGCACCGCCTCGGGGTCGGTCCGGGGCGTGTGCCGGGCGGGCAGCTCCAACAGGCCCCAGCCCGACTCCGCCGCCTCGTCGATCACCCGGTCCGTGCCGGAGCCGTCGGGGGGCACGGCGAAGGACAGGCGCCGGTCGCCGTGCCCGGTGCCGCTGCGGAACGGGGTGAAGGGGTAGAACGCGTCGGAGACCAGGGGCGCCGCCGACGCAGGAAGCCGCCAGGACACCGGCAGCCGGTGCTGCGGCAGCTCGGGGTTGTGCGCGAGCAGGGTGCTCACCGCCGAGGCCGACGGATCGTACGACAGGCCCGCCCACTGCTCGCCGCCCACGATCGAGAACGGGTCCAGCTGCCCCGGGTCGCCCACGAACAGCGCCCGCTCGAACAGCCCGGCCACGGCCAGCAGCCCGTCCGACCGCATCTGGTACGCCTCGTCCACGATCGCGTGCCGCCACGGCTCGTCGACCTTCACATGCGCCCACTTGGCGGCCGTGGAGATCACCACCGGCAGACCCGCCAGCTCCGCCGCCTTCGCCGACTTCCGTACGTTCGGCAGCTCGTCGAGCACCTTGTCGTACGGGTCGGCGTCGCTGCTGTGCAGCCGGCCCACCGGCAGCTCGGGGTTCTTCACGGCGAGCCGCACGACCAGGTCGTCGACCTGCGCGTTGGTCTGCGCGACCACCATCAACGGCCGCCCCGCGTCGGCGAGTTCCAGGGCCGCGCGGACGACGAGCGTGGATTTGCCGGCGCCGGGCGGGGAGTCGACGACCACCCCGCGCGCGGTGCCGTGCAGCGTGTCGCGCAGGATCGCGTCGGTGGCGCGAGTGGCGGCGGTACCGGGGTCGAAAGCGGCCTCGGTGGTCACAGCACATCCTCCCGGGTGACGGAATCGGGGACTTCGGGCACCTGCTCGCCCGGCGGGCCGCCGTGCGTCCACGGCGTGTCCTCCGGGTCGGGAAGCTTCGCGCCGCCGCGCTGCTCGTGTTCGAAGAGCGTGAAGCAGAGCCGGTCGCCCTTCTCGGGCAAGGAGCCCACCTCGGGCTCCTTGCCCCGGCCCATCTTGTCGACGATCCGCAGCACCAGCAGGCCGTCGTCCTCCTCGCCGTCCCGCCCCACGAACTCGGCCGCCTGCGGCTTGCCGCCCAGCGACCGGAACACCTTCGCCCGCTCCCCGAGATGCGGCCGGTCGTCCGTCCGTACGGTGACCAGCGGGCGCGGGCTCGGCCGCTTGCTCTCGCTGTACGCCATGACCACGTCGACGACCTCGCCCGCGAACGCCTCCCCGGCCAGCCGCCGCCCCGCCATCACCAGCGGGTCGTCGAGCGCCTCCTGCGCCTCCAGCCGGGCCTGTTCGCGCTCGCGGGTGGCGAGCTTGTTGGCGGCGGTGACGGCGTCGTCGCGCCGCGGCTGCGGGGGCTCACCGGCGACGACCCGGTCGCGGTGGCCGGTGAACGACCAGCGGTCGCGCGTCCAGCGCTCCTCGACGTGCGCGCCCTCCGGCAGCGCCCGCAGCAGGTCCAGGCCCTCCCACACCTTGCTCCAGGTGGGCAGCGTCCTGCTCCTCACCAGCTCGCGGATCTCCTGCTCGGCCGCGGTGAGCGCGCCCAGCCGGTCGTCGGCCTGGAGGCCGTCCTCGGCGGCGGCCAGGGCGGTGCGCGCCCGGTCGTAGCGCTCGAAGGCCGGGGCGAGCAGCCTGTTGTCGAACGCCGGGTCGGTCGCCGGACCGGCCGGCGGGCACACCAGCTGTCCGGCGGCGTCCCGCGCGAGTTCCGCGCGCAGCGCCGCCGCCGCGCCCGTCTCCCCCGGCGGCGGGGCGATCCAGGCGAGCTGCGCCCCCAGGTGCTGGTCCTCCAGGCTGGACTGCCCGGTCGCCCAGTGCCGGCCCAGGACCTCCGTCATCGCCATGAGCAGTGAGGAGCCGGGCACCCGGGACCGCTCCCCGAAGTGGGTCAGCCACCGTCCGAGCAGCGGCACGTGCGGGGGCGCGGGATACGGCGTCTCCGGGTCCTGCTCCGCCGTGCGCCTGAAGCGCATGGAGCGGCCCAGGAGGCGCACGAAGTCGACGCCCGCGCGGCTCGGGACGATCAGCTGGGGCGCGTCGGCGCACAGCTCGACCTCGACCTTGACGCGTTTTCCGGACTCCGGGTCGGTCTCGCTGCGCTCGGCGGCCTCGACGACGTCGGCGTAGGAATCCAGGTACGGCAGGACGACGTCGGCCAGTTCGGCGAGGAACGCGAACCTCAGGTCGCGGTCGCGCGGCTGCGGTACGACGAGCAGCCGCGGCGCGTCCCGCTCGGTGCCGACCAGCGCGCCCAGCGGGGCACCGGCCTCACCGGCCGTGGTCAGCGGGACGAGGACCAGCGGCCGCTCGGAGAGGCGCCGGTGCCGGACGGTGGCGGTGGGCTGGGCGCGGCCGGTGGTGACGGCCTCGAGCCGGGCGAGGGTGGTGATCAGTGACACATCGGCCCCAGGGCGTCGGCGCGGAGTCGTGCGGCCCGGCGCAGGGCGGCCACCGCAGGATCCCGCGGATCGCCGCTCTCGCCGCGCGCCGCCGCGAGGACGTCCTCGACGGTGGTGAGCCCGCCCAGTTCGGCCCGCACGGAGCGGCCCAGGGAGGTGACCGCGCCGGCCGCGCGGGACCGCTCACGGCAGTGGAACGCCAGCTCGCAGGCGGCCAGGCATTCGGGCGCGTACGTCGCCGGGACCGCCTCGACGGCCGCCGTGAGCCGCTCGGCGGGCAGCTCGGGGGAGAAACAGGTGCCCTCGGGGAGGGCGTCGGCGATGTCCTGGATGCGGGTGAGGCGGGCCAGTTGGCGGCTGGTGACCGCGCGCTGCTTGCGCACGTCCACGGCGGAGGCGGTGGGCAGGTTGGAGAAGTCCTTGGGGCAGACCAGGAGCACCCGGTGGCGCACGCGCGGGGCCGGGTCCAGCCGGGCGGCGACCGCCTCGAGGGCGAGCACGTACACGGCGGCCTGCCGGGCGGCGGCGCCGACCTTCGCCGGGTCCGCCGAGCCGTCCAGCATCGGGAAGGACTTGATCTCCACGACCGTCCAGGTGCCGTCCGGGTGCACCACCACCGCGTCCGGCTCCAGGAAGGCGGGGGAGCCCGCGACGTCGAGCGCGATCATCGGATGGTCCAGGAGCGTCCAGGTGCCCCTGGCCCCGGTGGCCTCGCGCAGCGCCAGCGCGGTGCGCGCCGTGCGGCCCTCGGGGCCGATCGCGGACAGGTCGGGCAGGGCCGCTTCGGCGGGCGGCGCGGCCCCGGGGTCCAGCCGCTCGTGCACCAGCCGCAGCAGCTCCGCGCCGCCGTCCGCCTTCACCTTCGCCTCGAACGCGTTGCCGCGCGTCAGGGCGAACTGGGACTGCCCGAAGGCCGAGGGCGAGCCCAGCGCGTCCGCCAGCGTCGCCTTGTCCACCCCGGCGCCGTCGAGGATCGCGCGCCGCTCGCAGCCCGGGTTGGCCGCCAGTGCCGCGAGGGCACGGGCGTCCAGCGCCTTGGCCGGTACGTCGGGGCCGCGCAGCTCAGCGAGCCGCTGCCGGAGCGCCGTCCCCCGCGTCCGAGGGGGAGGCACCCGGCTCGGCTCCGGGGCCGAACCGTGACTCGCGCTGCCGTGGAATTCGCTCACCCGTCGAAGTCTGGCATCCGCCACTGACAATCGAGGACGATGTGCTCGCAGAGGCCGCCGCGACCAGTGGGACACGGTCCGCGAACCACACCCGGGCGCGGTCCGCGCCGCGCATCGCCAGCGGTGTCAGCAGCAGGCCGACACCCATCACGGCCGCGCCCGCGACCGCGTCGAGGAAGTAGTGGTTGGCGGTGCCCATCACCACGAGCGTGGTCACCAGCGGGTAGACGACACCGGCGGTCTTCGCCGTACGCGTGCCGCCGTGGCGCCACAGCATGACACCGCACCACAGGGCCCAGCCGACGTGCAGACTGGGCATGGCCGCGTACTGGTTGGTCATGCCGCCCATACCGCGCGGGGCGCTCGCCTCGCCGCCCCACCAGCCGTACGAGCTGTACTGGGCCATGGTGTCCACGAAGCCGTGGCCGGCCGACAGCAGCCGGGGCGGGCAGGTGGGCAGCAGAGTGAAACCTATGAGGCCCATGAACGTGGACGTCATCAGCCAGGTGCGGGCCGCCCGGTAGTGCCGGGCCCCCGAACGGAACAGCCAGACCAGGATCACGGGCGTCACCAGGTAGTGCAGCGACGCGTACCAGAAGTCGGCCGGCACGCCTATCCACGCCTGGGTCCTGAACAGCCGGTTCAGCGGGTGCTCGGCGTTGATGTGCAGGAACTTCTCGATGCGCAGGATTGCCAGACCGTGGTCGACGGCGGTGGTCACATCGCCCCGCGCGAGCAGTCGGCCCGCGGAGTAGCAGGCGTACACCAGCAGGAGCAGGGGCAGCTCGGTCCACCAGCGCAGCCGTGTCCGCGGGGCCGCCTCGGTGCCTGGTGTCTCGGTCTGCGGCATCCGATCGCCTCCCCCTTCTGTTCGCTGTCTCGTGGCTGCTGTGCCGGTTGCTCGGGACGGGCCACTTTACGGCGCATGTGTGCGCCCTTTGCGGGCGCCCCGGCTCTCAAAGACGCTGAGATCGCCCATCGGGTTGCCCCGGTTCAGGGTGAGCGATGATGGAGGGGATCCGCCCCTGATTTCTCCCCCTGATCCCGCTCAGGGTCTCCCCGGAAAGGTCCCCCATGGCACCGCGCATCCTGCTGGCCCGGCACGGACAGACGGAGTGGTCGCTGTCCGGCAAGCACACCGGCAGGACCGATGTGCCGCTCCTGGAGGAGGGCCGCCGAGGTGCCGAGCTGCTCGGCGAGCGGCTGCACCGGGCGCCGTACGACGGCCTGAAGGACGTGGAGATACGCACCAGCCCGCTGGCACGCGCGCGGGAGACGTGCGAGCTCGCCGGCTTCGGTGACCGGGCCACCACCTGGGACACCCTCATGGAGTGGCACTACGGCGCCTACGAGGGCATGACCCCCGCCGAGATCCAGGCCGCCCGGCCCGGCTGGCTCATCTGGCGCGACGGCGTCCCCGAGGGCGAGACCCTCGCCGAGGTGACCGCCCGCGCGGACGAGGCGGTCGCCTGGGCCCGTTCGGCGGACCGGGACGTGCTGGTCTTCGCGCACGGGCACATCCTCCGGTCCATCGGGGCACGCTGGCTGGGTCTGCCGCTGGACTTCGCGGCCCGGATACGTCTGAACCCGACATCGCTCTCGGTCCTGGGCTGGGCCTACGGCGAACCGGCGATCGAGAGCTGGAACGATCTCGGGCACCTCGGGCAGCCGTAGGCGGTCGCGGTCACCGCGTGCGGTTGCGGGGACTGGGTCTCACACCGTCCGCGGTGTCGAGGCGTGCCGCTCCAGGAACGTGGACACGCCCCCCGCCCGCCGGTGCGGCAGCAGCACCCTGGCCGTTCCCGCCAGCATCGTCTGGATCCGGGACGACTGGACCTGGTCCAGCAGGTCCAGGACCCGCATCCCGGCCGTCGCCGCCTCGTCGGGACGGCCCCCGCGCGCGAGGTCGTCCGCCAGCTCGGCCGTGTACAGCGCGATGTTCCGGGAGAAGTGCGGGTCCTGGAGGTCGGCCGCCCGCTTGGCGTGCCTGGCCGCGCGCGGCCAGTCGCCGAGGGTCGACCAGCACTGCGCCTCGAGCCCCTCGAGCTCGGCCTCGCCGTAGAAGCTCATCCACTCGGGGTCGCTGTCGCAGGGACCCCGGTCGTAGAGGGCCTGCGCGCGGACGAGGGCCTGCGCGCAGCCGGTGTGGTCGGCGAGCCCCGCCCAGCCGCCCGCCTCGCGCAGCGCCAGCAGCGACATCAGGCGGGGTGAGCCCAGGGGGCGGGCGGCCCGCTGGGCGGCCTGGGCGGCGCGGACGGCCTCACGGGGCCGGCCCGCGTCCCGGGCGAGGAACGCCGTGTTGCAGAAGGCGTGCGCCTCCAGCCCCTGGTCCCCGGTCATCCGGGCGGTCGCCAGCGCCTCCGCGTAGTGCGAGCGCGCGTCGTCGAACCGGCCCGAGTCGTGTGCCAGCCAGCCCACCGAGATGGCGAGCTCCCCGGCGCCCGAGTGGAGCCGGTCGGCGGTCGCCTGCCGGGCCGTCCCGGCGTCCAGCAGCGCGAAGGCGGCGCGCAGCGGGGCGGCCGCGCGCCGGTAGAGGCCGTCGGCCCCGTGCCGGTCGTCCAGCAGCCGGATCCTGCGGACCGCTTCTTCGAGGGCGCCGGCCTCGCTCGCTCCCGCGCGGCGCACGGGACGATCCGTGGACGCGTCGTGGGCGAGCCCGAGGGGGCCCAGTGTGGCGGCGGCCATCGTGGCACCTCCGCCGGTCATGAATGCGCGACGCAGCACGTCGCTCTCCTCGTGGTCGTGGTGCTTGTCGTACGGGTCCTGCGTGTCATACGGCTCGTGCGCCCCACCCGTCTCAGCCGTGTTCCGCTCGTCACTGGTAGTGCGCTCCGGTCTCGTGGTGTGCGCGCAGGGCGCGTCCTCAGGGGTTCGCGCCCCTCGTCCGCGCACGGAAGCGCGGGGTGCGAACCCCAGATCGGTGAGCGTGCGGCCGGGGAACATGTGCAGGAACACCCGCTCGTACGCGTAGTTGGGGCAGCGGATCTCGCCCGCCTCGACGCGCCCGATGTAGCGCGCGTCACAGCTGACGCACTCGCCGATCTCGCGCGCGGCCCGCCGCACGAGTGCGGCGAACTCGGCGGGTGAGCGATGTCCGCGCAGGTGGCGGAAGGCGAGGTTGGGCCGTGCCGGCCGGTCGGGCCGAGGTGGGGTCACCGTTGACGACGCCATGGCCGGGTCCTCTCGTGCGAACCGTCGAACCATGCCGGAATAGGGATGAGTTGTCCGTGTGGCACCCTTGTTCCCGGCGGGCAAGAACGTACCTGCTGTGGTCGGGCCGCCATGCGGTGTTTGGCTACAAACCGGATATCTCATCCGTGATCTGCCATGAACTGCCATCCTTTGCGGCGGACTTCCGCCGTAGCCCTTGACGCCGTGACGCGTTGAGCCTTGCGGAGTACAGGCGGGCTGCGCGGTGGAGGCCGGGATGGAGACCAGCCAGAGCAACGTTCCTTCTATGACAGCGGTGGCGGCGTGCGACCTGGTGACGGTGCCGACCCGTCAGGGGTTGGAGGCGGTCGACATCCTGCGGAGGGCGTCGACGGGGGACGGGGTGGGGCCCGTCCTGCACGACGACGGCGACGACACGCTCGGCTTCGTGGTGCCGGCCGGGACGGCGGCGGCATGGGACATGCCGGGCAGCACCTGTACGGAGACCGACGGCCGGGGACTGCGACTCGCTCCCGAGCCGCCGGTCGAGGGCTCGGACTGGCTGGTGCCTCCCGGCGAGGCGGACCTCGCGACGGATCCGGCGGTGCTGCGGCGGGCGTTGGGCGAGGCGGCCCGGCTGATCGAGGCGGCGGACAGCTGCCGGTGAGGACGCCTGCGGTGTGACCGACGCGGGACCCGGCTGTACGCGGGACCCGGCTGTACGCGGGACCCGGCTGTACGCGGGACCCGGCCGTACGCGGGACCCGGTGGCGCGCGGGCATTCGTGCCCACGCGCGCGTGCCCGTCCGCCCGTGCTCGCCGCAGGGCCCCCGCCGTGCCCCCGCCGCCCCCGACCGCCCGCTTTCCGGCCCCTGCCCGTCCCCCTGTTCGGCCGGGCGCGCGGGGAGCGCCCGCGGCCTGCGAAAATGCCGTCATGGCAAAGTCCAGGAACAACCGGCGCGAGCGGGACGCCGACGCCGCCGTCGTCGAGCCCGTCGACGGCGGGCTCGCCCAGCTCGTACCCGACCGGGACCGGGCGCGGGCCTGGACGCTGCTCATCGACGGAGCTCCCCAGTCGCATGTGGACCTCGAGGATCCCGCCTACCTCTCCTTCGAGTACCAGCGGCGCCTCGGTCATGTCATCGACCTCGTCGCGCCGCCCGGCAAGCCCCTGCACGTCGTGCATCTCGGCGGCGGCGCGTTCACCCTCGCCCGGTACGTCGCCGCCACCCGCCCCCGCTCCACCCAGCAGGTCGTCGAACGGGACGCGGCCCTCGTCCGACTCGTGCGCCGGGAACTGCCGCTGGACCCGGGCGCGCGCATCAGGGTGAGGTCGGTCGACGCACGCGAGGGTCTGGCCAAGGTGCCCGACGGGTGGGCGGATCTCGTCCTGGCGGACGTGTTCAGCGGCGCCCGGACCCCCGCCCACCTCACCTCGACCGAGTTCCTCGACGAGGTCCGCAGGGCGCTCAAGCCCGGCGGGACCTACGCCGCCAACCTCGCCGACGGCCCGCCGCTCGCGCACCTGCGCGGCCAGATCGCCACCGCCGCCGCCCGGTTCCCGGAACTCGCGCTGGTCGCGGACCCCACCGTGCTGCGCGGCAAACGGTTCGGCAACGCCGTACTCGCCGCCTCCGACCTGCCGCTGCCGACCGCCGAACTGACCCGCCGGGCCGCCTCCGACCCCCACCCCGGCCGGGTCGAGCACGGCAGGGCGCTCACCGACTTCACCGGCGGCGCGGTACCGGTCGTGGACGCGTCGGCGGTGGCCTCACCGGCCCCGCCGCCCTCGGTCTTCCGCTAGGCCGGTCCGTCGGCCGGAGCCCGGGGCGTCAGTACGTGCCCACCTCCACCCGGGGCGGCCCGTCGTGCCAGGTGCAGAACACCGACACCCGGTCCGCTCCGGAGCTGAACTCCACCCGGATCCACGACTCCGTCTTCCACACCTGCATCGACCAGCCCGCGCCCGGTGTCGCCGAGACCAGCGACGCGGAGACCTTGCCCAGGTCGAAGACGACCAGCCCGCCCTCGGTGTCGTAGCTCTTGACCGTGCCCCGGGCCGTGCTCCGGGGGGTTCCGGAGGTGCTGGGGGAGGGGCCGGCGGTCGCCGTCGTCCGGGAGGGGGACGGGGCCGCCGAGGTGCGGCTCGGCGTCGGGGAGGGGGTCGGCGACGCGGACGGGCCACCGGTCGGCGAGGCCGGCGGCTTCGACTCCTGCGTGACCGCGTCGCCCGCGGTGAGCGGCAGGGCTCGCGGCGGGTCGTAGGCCGTGCCCGCCATCACCGTGTGGACACCCCACCACGACAGCGTGACCGCCGCGCCCGTGGCGAGCGACCAGGCCAGTACGTGTACGAGTCCTCTGCGCATCGCGGGCCATCTTGCCCCACGCGTCTCACCCGTGTCGCACGGATGTCCCCACGGCCGCGCACGGTCGTCTCACCGGTCGTCCACAGGGGCCGAGTTGTCCACAGGCCCGAATGACGTCCGTCCGCATGGCGTAGGTTGCGGCGCATGGCAAGTGTGCTCGTGGTCGAGGACGACCAGTTCGTGCGCTCGGCGCTCATCCGGCAGCTGACCGACGCCTCGCACCTCGTGCGCAGCGTCGGTACGGCACTGGAGGCGCTGCGCGAGGTCGCCCATTTCCGCTTCGACGTGGTCATCCTCGACCTCGGTCTGCCCGATCTGGACGGCTCCGAGGCCCTGAAGATGCTGCGCGGCATCACGGACGTGCCGGTCATCATCGCCACCGCGCGCGACGACGAGACGGAGATCGTCCGGCTGCTGAACGCGGGCGCGGACGACTACCTGACCAAGCCGTTCTCGGTGGAGCACCTGTCGGCGCGGATGGCGGCCGTGCTGCGCCGGGCCCGGTCCGGCGCCGCGGAGGCCGCGCCCTCCAGCGTCCTTCGCGTCGGCGGTCTGACCGTCGACCCGTTGCGCCGCCAGGCCGAGCTGGACGGCGCGCGGCTCGACCTCACCCGCCGCGAGTTCGACCTGCTGGCCTTTCTCGCGGGCCGGCCGGGGGTCGTGGTCCCGCGCCGGGAACTGCTGGCCGAGGTGTGGCAGCAGTCCTACGGCGACGACCAGACCATCGACGTCCATCTGTCCTGGCTGCGCCGCAAGCTGGGCGAGACGGCGGCACGGCCGCGCTATCTGCACACCCTGCGGGGCGTCGGCGTGAAGCTGGAGCCGCCCGTCCGCGACTCCGGGGGGACGGGACCGATCCGATGAGATGGGCACTGGTCAAGGTCTGCCTGGCGGTCACCACGATGGTCGTGATCGCCTTCGCCGTCCCGCTCGGTCTCGTCATCAAGGAGATGGCCCGCGACCGCGCGTTCTCCAACGCCGAGCGGGAGGCCGCGGTCGTGGTCCCGGCGCTGTCCATCACGACCGACCGCGACCAGCTGGAGCGGGTCGTCGCCTCGGCGGGCTCCGACGACGGCATGGCGTTGCACCTGCCGGGGGGTGACGGCCGGGCCGCCGTGGACCTCGGCCGGCAGCGTGCCGCGGACGCGGACATCGCGGCCGTACGGAAGCTGGGCCGCGCCTCCACCACCGAGGTCCCCGGGGGCTCCGCACTGCTCCAGCCGGTCGCGCTGAGCCTGGGGACCGTGGTGATCGAGGTGTACGTCCCCGAGTCCGAGGTGAGCAACGGCGTGGGCACGGCCTGGGCGGTGCTGGCGGCGGTCGGGGCCGCGCTGGTCGTCGGCTCGGTCGCCGTCGCCGACCGGCTGGGCGTACGGATGGTGCAGCCGGCCAGGCGGCTGGTCGAAGGGGCGCACGAGCTCGGGGAGGGCAAGCTCGGGGCGCGCGTGCCCGAAGAGGGTCCGAACGAACTGCGCCTCGCGGCGGTGGCGTTCAACTCGATGGCGGATCAGGTGGTCCAACTGCTGGCCAACGAACGGGAGCTGGCGGCGGACCTGTCCCACCGGCTGCGGACCCCGCTGACCGTGCTGCGGCTCAACGCGGCCTCGCTGGGCGAGACTCCGGCCGCCGAGCAGACGAGGACCGCCGTCGCCCAGCTGGAGCGCGAGGTGGACACGATCATCCGGACGGCGCGGGAGGCCAAGCCGCAGACGGCGGCCGCCGGTCCGGGCGCGGGCTGCGACGCGGCGGAGGTGGTCCGGGAGCGGATGGCGTTCTGGTCGGCGCTCGCGGAGGACGAGGGCCGCAAGGTGCGCACGGCCGGCGTGGACCGCCCCGTCCGCATACCCGTGGCCCGCACCGACCTCGCCGCCGCCCTGGACGCCCTGCTCGGCAACGTCTTCCGGCACACCCCGGAGGGCACGGCCTTCGCGGTCGACGTCCACAACGGCGAGGACGCGGTGATCGTCCTCGTCTCGGACGCGGGTCCGGGCATCCGCGACCCCGAGGCGGCGATGGCGCGCGGCCGGGGCTCGGGCGCCGAGGGTTCGACCGGCCTCGGCCTGGACATCGTCCGCCGGCTCGCCGAGTCGACGGGCGGTGACGTCCGCATCGGCTCCTCGGTACTGGGCGGCACCGAGGTGCGGCTCTGGATCCAGCTGGACGGGCGGGAGCCGGTGCGCAGGGGCCACCGGGGCGCTGTCCGCAGACGGCGGCGGGCGTTCGCCGGCCGCTCCTGAGAGGCGAATTGGTCTCGACCTTTAACCGCCCCCGATGTGTTCCTTAAGCGCTCCCTAAGAACCTCAACAGCCGTCCCTATCAGGCGTTTTGCCCGGTTCGGGCTCGCTAGCGTGCTGCCGCACCCCCCTCGGGATCCCCGTGATCAGTGAAGGCAGGCACGTGATGAGCACGCATCGGCGCAGGTTCAGTGGCAGGAACAAGATGATCGGCGGCGCGGTCGCCGCCGCCGTGGTGGGCGGCGGCGCCGTTCTGCTCGGAGGCACCGCGCAGGCGGCCGGGGTCGGGGCGGCCTACACCAGGACCAGCGACTGGTCGACGGGGTACACCGCGCAGTACGTCGTGACGAACAACAGCGGTCAGGTGAAGGCGGCCTGGAAGCTGGAGTTCGATCTGCCGGCCGGGGCGAAGCTGAGCTCCCTGTGGAACGGTGAGTCCGCCGTCAGCGGGCAGCATGTCACCGTCTCGCCGCCCAAGTGGGACACCGACGGGCTCGCCGTCGGGGAGTCCGTCACCGTCGGCTTCGTCGTCAACGGCCGGGCAGATCCCGCGGGTTGTCTCGTGGACGGCGCCAAGTGCTCCGCCGACGACGGCGCCACGCCCGAGCCGAGCGGCCGGCCGACGACGACCGCGAGTCCCACCACGGCCCCGAGCCCGACCGCCACCTCCTCGCCCTCCTCTTCCGCGACCCCCTCCTCTCCCGCGCCGAGCACCAGCGCGAGCACCGGTACCGGCACCACCGCCTCCGCCGGGTTCGCCCCCTACGTCGACACCTCCCTCTATCCCGCCTTCGACCTCCTGGCGAGCGTGAGCGCGACCGGGGTGAAGGACTACAACCTCGCGTTCGTCACCGACGGCGGCGGCTGCACGCCCAAGTGGGGCGGGGTGACCGACCTCGCGACCGACGGCGTGGCCGCGCAGATCGGGGCCCTGCGGGCCAAGGGCGGTGACGTCCGGGTCTCCTTCGGCGGTGCCTCCGGCTCCGAGCTGGCGACGACCTGCTCCTCGGCGGACGCGCTGGCGGCGGCGTACGGGAAGGCGGTGGACGCCTATGGGCTCACCAAGGTGGACTTCGACATCGAGGGCGGCGCGCTGCCGGACACCGCGGCCAACACCCGCCGCGCCCAGGCGATCGTCGAGCTCCAGCGGCAGCACCCGGACCTGGACGTGTCGTTCACCCTCCCCGTCATGCCCGAGGGGCTGACGCAGGACGGCGTGAACCTGCTGGCCGGAGCCAAGTCCGCGGGCGTGGCGATCGACACCGTCAACATCATGGCGATGGACTACGGGCCGGCGTACAGCGGTGACATGGGGACCTACGCCGAGCAGGCCGCCACCGCCACCCAGGCGCAGGTCAAGAGCGTTCTCGGGCTCAGCGAGAGCGCGGCCTGGAAAGCGGTCGGAGTCACTCCGATGATCGGTGTGAACGATGTCACGTCCGAGATCTTCAAGGTCGAGGACGCCACCCAGCTCGTCGCCTTCGCCAAGGCCAAGGGGCTCGGCCCGCTGTCGATGTGGTCGGCCACCCGGGACAAGCAGTGCGCGGGCGGGGCCAAGAACTACGCCGACGCGACGTGCAGCTCGATCGTCCAGTCCGACTCCGCTTTCTCGAAGGCGTTCGCCGCGTACAAGTGATCAATCAAACGATCAAGAGGGGGAGCGGAAAAACGATCAGGTAAGTGATCAAGGTGTGTCGATTACGTTTCGACAAATGAAGCCAGCGGCTCTTGACGCATGACCGGACATACGGCTGTTATTGCGCCACCCCGTGTTCGGTCAAGTTGATTTCTGGTCGATTGAGACCGGCTTTCAGCCACTCCCCGTGGCCGAACTTCGCGTCAGGAGCCGTTCATGCACCACTTCTCCCCCTCCGGCCGCCCCGCTCTCCCCTCCCCGAGCCGTCGCACCCTCCTGCGCGGTATGGGCGGCGCGGCCGTGCTCGGCGCCGGCATACCCCTGCTGTCGGCCTGCGGCGGCAGCGGCACCGCGGCCGACCCGAAGACCGTCACCCTCGGCTCCAACGCCTCCGACGCCGTCCCGAAGAAGGCCTTCGCGGAGATCTACGCGGCCTTCAAGAAGCAGTCCGGGATCACGGTCGACGTGAACACCAAGGACCACAACACGTTCCAGGAGCAGATCAACTCCTACCTCCAGGGCACCCCGGACGACGTGTTCAACTGGTTCGCCGGCTATCGCATGCAGTTCTTCGCGGCCAAGAAACTCGCCACCCCGATCGACGACGTGTGGCAGAAGATCGGCGGCGATTTCCCCGACGCGATGAAGGCGCTCAGCAAGGGCGAGGACGGCAAGTACTACTTCGTGCCGCTGTACACGTACCCCTGGGCGCTCTTCTACCGCAAGAGCGTCTTCCTGCAGCACGGCTACACCGTCCCCACCACCTGGGACCAGCTCGTCGCCCTGTGCAGGCAGATGAAGAAGGACGGGCTCGTCCCCATCGCCTTCGGCGACAAGGACGCCTGGCCCGCGCTCGGCACCTTCGACCAGATCAACTTCCGCACCAACGGCTACGACTTCCACGTCGAGCTGATGGCCGGCAAGGCCTCCTGGACCGACGCGAAGGTCCGCAAGACCTTCGACCACTGGGCCGAGCTCCTCCCGTACCACCAGGACGGCGCCGTCGGCCGTACCTGGCAGGACGCCGCCCAGACCCTCGTCTCCAAGAAGGCCGGCATGTATCTGCTGGGCACCTTCGTCGCGCAGCAGTTCACGAACCAGGCCGACGCCGACGACCTCGACTTCTTCGCCTTCCCGGAGATCGACCCGGCTTACGGCCAGGACACCGTCGAGGCGCCCACCGACGGCTTCATGCTCTCCAAGGCCCCGAAGAGCAAGGCCTCCGCCGTCAAGCTCCTGGAGTACCTGGGCACCCCGGAGGCCGAGGCGGCCTACCTCAAGGCCGACCCGAGCGTCGTCGCCGCCTCCTCCAGGGCCGACACCTCCTCGTACACCGCCCTGCAGAAGAAGGCGTACGCGATGATCAGCGGCGCCAAGCACCTCACGCAGTTCATGGACCGCGACAGCCGGCCCGACTTCACCTCCACGGTGATGCAGCCCGCGCTCCAGAAGTTCGTCCGCGACCCCAAGGGCATCGACAGCCTGCTGACGTCGATCGAGCGTCAGAAGAAGACGATCTTCGCGTCCGGCTGAGACGCTCGAGCCGAGGCGGATGAGCACCGACACATGAGCTCCGAAACGACCACGAAGGACCCGAAGGCGGCCGCCGTGCCGCCTTCGGGCACCGCGACCCCGAAGAAGCGGGCTCCGCAGGGCCACCGGCGCCTGCTGACCCGCCGCGACCGGCTCACGCTCGGCCTGATGGCGGGCGTGCCGACGATCCTGCACGTGGCCCTCGTCTGGGTCACCGCCCTGGCCTCCGTCGCCCTCGCCTTCACCACCTGGGACGGCATCGGCTTCGGCTCGATCAGATGGGTGGGGCTGGACAACTTCCGCGAGCTGTTCAGCAACAACCCGCAGTTCTGGCCCGCCGTCCAGCACAACGTCATCTGGTTCGTCGTGCTCATCCTGATCCCGACCCCGTTCGGGCTCTTCCTGGCGGTCCAGCTCGACAAGAGGATCCGGTTCAGCCGGGTCTACCAGACGGCCTTCTTCCTGCCGGTCGTGGTCTCCATGGCCGTCATCGGCTTCGTCTGGCAGCTGGTCTACAACCCGGACACGGGCCTGATCAACAGCCTGATCGGCGCCAACGAGCCGGGTCACTACATCGACTGGATCGGCGACCCGGACCTCAACCTCTGGGCCATCCTCATCGCCGCCTCCTGGCGGCACGCCGGCTACATGATGATCCTCTACCTGGCCGGTCTGAAGAGCGTCGACCCGGCCCTGCGCGAGGCGTCCGCACTGGACGGCGCGAACGAGTGGCAGACGTTCAAGAACGTCGTCTTCCCGACCCTGCGGCCCACCAACACCGTCGTCCTCGTGGTGACGATCATCGAGGCATTGCGCGCCTTCGACCTGGTCTTCGTCTTCAACAAGGGCGCCCAGGGGACCGAGCTGCTGTCGATCCTGGTCACCAACAACATCATCGGCGAGTCCAGCCGCATCGGATACGGATCGGCGATCGCCGTCGTCCTGCTGGTGATCTCCCTCGTCGTGATCATCCCGTACCTGATCGCGACCTTCCGGAAGGAGCGGCGAGCATGAGCGCGACCCTCGCGTCCCGGCGGCGCGCCCCCGTCCGCCCCGCCCGGATCCTGCTGCACACGTTCCTCGTCGTGACGTCCCTGGCTTGGCTGGCGCCACTGCTGTGGGCCCTGTTCGCGGCGCTGCGCCCCTACGCGGAGACCAGCGAGAAGGGCTATGTCTCCTGGCCCGACCGCCTGAGCCTCGACAACTTCACCGACGCGTTCCGGCAGTCGGACATGCTGCACTACTTCGGGAACACCCTGCTGATCGCGGTCCCGGCCGTGCTCCTGACCCTGTTCCTGTCGTCGTGCGTGGCGTTCTACGTCAGCCGCTTCGACTTCCGCGTCAACCTGTTCCTGCTCCTGGTGTTCACGGCCGGCAACCTGCTCCCGCAGCAGGTGATCATCACTCCGCTGTACCGCCTGTACCTCCTGGTCGACCTGCCGGGCATCACGGTCAGCGGCAAGCTCTACGACTCCGCGCTGGGCCTGGTCCTGATCCACGTGGCGTTCCAGTCCGGCTTCTGCGCCTTCGTGCTGAGCAACTACATGCGCTCGCTGCCGCACGAACTGACCGAGGCCGCCCTGGTCGACGGCGCGTCCGTCTGGCGGCTGTACTGGCAGATCGTGCTGCCGCTGTGCAAGCCCGCGATGGCGGCCCTGGCGACCCTGCTCTCCATCTGGATCTACAACGACTTTTTCTGGGCGATCGTGCTGATCTCGACCGGTGAGAACATGCCGATCACCTCGGCCCTGAACAACCTCTCCGGCCAGTACTTCACCGACCCCAACCTGGTCGCCGCCGGCGCCCTGCTCACCGCGATCCCCACGCTGATCGTGTACTTCGTGCTCCAGCGCCAGTTCGTCAGCGGCCTGACCCTGGGCGCCAACAAGGGCTGAGCCCCTTCCTTCCCGAAAGAGACCCCCGTGCACCACCCCTTCACCCCGGTGGCCGCCGTCCCCGTGGACCCGCGTCGTGCCCGCGTCCACGAGGAGGGCTGGCAGTCCTGGAGCCCGAGCGGCGCCTACCCGCTCCGCGACACCCCGTACCGTCCGACGAACGACAACTGGGCGACCGTCTGCTACCGCCCCGGGGCCACCGTCCCCGCCGGGGCCTTCCAGGGGGAGGGGCTGCTGGCCCTCGACCCCGGCGACGGCTCACCGATACGCCTGTGGGCGGCGCCGGACCCGACGCGGGAGGTGCCGTCCATCCGCCTCACCCGGGCCGGATCCGTGGCGGAGATCAGCGCCGACGGCCCGGTGAAGGAGTACACGGGCACCGGCATCCAGACGCTCCTGTCCGACTGGGCGACCGGGCTCGGCCTCGCGGCCCCCCGGCCCGCGCCGACCGTCTGGTGCTCCTGGTACGAGTACTTCACCTCCGTCACCGAGGACGACATCCACGAGAACCTCCGTGCGATGGACACCCTCGACCTGCCCGTCGACGTCGTCCAGATCGACGACGGCTACCAGCGCGCCCTGGGCGACTGGCTCGTCCTGTCGGGCCGCTTCCGCTCCCGGTCCGGCATCGCGGACGCCATCCGCGCCCGGGGCCGCCGCGCGGGCATCTGGACGGCGCCCTTCCTGGTCGACCCGAGCAGCGAACTGGCCGCCCGGCACCCCGACTGGCTGGTCCGCTCCGCCGACGGCGGCTTCGCGCACGCCGGCCAAAACTGGGGCCACGACCTGCGGGTCCTCGACACCACCCACCCCGAGGCGGCGTCGTACCTGACGGACGTCTTCCGGACGCTGCGGGCCGAGGGCTACGACTACTTCAAGGCCGACTTCCTGTACGCGGGCGCGCTGGACGGCGTACGGCACGACAGCACGGCGGACGCGCTGACGGCGTACCGCTCGGGCGTCGAGCTGATCCGTGCGGCGATCGGCCCGGACGCGTACCTGCTGGGCTGCGGCGCGCCGATCCTGCCCTCGCTCGGCCTCTTCGACGCGATGCGGGTCAGCCCGGACACGGCCCCGCACCGCCGCCCGGAGGCCGACGACTACAGCCAGCCCGGCCAGGATCCGGCCGAGTTCACCGGCGCCGCCCGCCAGTGGCAGCACGGCCGGCTCTGGACCAACGACCCCGACTGCCTGATGGCCCGCCCCGCCGTGGAGACCCGGGAACGGTGGGCCGCGCACGTGGAGGCCACGGGCGGCCTGACGGCGTCCAGCGACCGGCTGCTGTCGCTCGACGTCTGGGGCGTGGACACCACCCGCCGGCTGCTGTCGGGAGGCGCCCGATGACGCGTCGCGTGCTGGACGTCCCCGGCCTCGCCTACGGCGGCGACTACAACCCCGAGCAGTGGCCGCAGGAGGTCTGGGCCGAGGACATGCGCCTCATGGCCGAGGCCGGGGTGACCATGGTCAGCGTCAACATCTTCTCGTGGGCGCTGCTGGAACCCGCCGAGGGCGTGTACGACTTCTCGCGCCTCGACCGCGTCCTGGACATGCTCTACGCCCACGGCATCGCCGCCGACCTGGCCACCCCGACGGCCGCACCGCCGGCCTGGTTCTTCCGGGCCCATCCCGGGGCGCTGCCGGTCGACCGGGACGGCCGGCGACTGTCGTACGGCAGCCGCCAGACGTTCTGCCCGAGCAGCCCCGCCTACCGGGAGGCCGCGCTGCGGATCGCCCGCGCGCTGGGCGAGCGGTACGCGGACCACCCGGCGGTGGTCATGTGGCACGTCCACAACGAGTACGGCTGCCACAACGCGGAGTGCTTCTGCGACACGAGCGCGGCGGCGTTCCGGGACTGGCTGCGCGCCCGGTACGGCGACGACCTGGCCGCGCTGAACGACGCCTGGGGCACCGCCTTCTGGAGCCAGTGGTACTACGACTGGGACGAGATCCTGCCGCCCCGCGCGACCGGCGCGGTCCCGAACCCCGCCCACCGGCTGGACTGGCGGCGCTTCTCCAGCGATGCGCTGCTGTCCCTGTGCACGGCCGAGCGGGAGGTGCTGGCGCAAGCCGCCCCGGCGGTGCCCGCGACCACCAACTTCATGGTGATGTACAACTTCGACGCGCTGGACTACTGGCGCTGGGCACCGCACCTGGACATCGTCTCGAACGACCACTACCTGCGTTCCACTGACCCCGAGTCGGAGATCGACATCGCGATGAGCGGCGATCTGGTGCGCTCGCTCGCGGGCGGCCGGCCGTGGCTGCTGATGGAGCACTCGACGGGCGCCGTGAACTGGCAGCAGGTCAACCGGGCCAAGAAGGCGGGGGAGTTGCGCCGCAACGCCCTGGCGCACGTGGCCCGTGGCGCCGACGGCATCGCCTACTTCCAGTGGCGGGCGGCGAAGGCGGGCGCCGAACAGTGGCACTCGGCGATGCTCCCGCACGCGGGCACCGACAGCGTCATCTGGCGGGACGTCGTCCGACTCGGCGCGGATCTGCGGGCGTTGGCGGAGGTGCGCGGCAGCACGGGCACGGCGGAGACGGCGATCGTCTGGGACTGGGACGCCAAGTGGGCGCTGGAACTCCCCTCCCAGCCCAGCGAGTCGGTGCGCCAGCTGGAGCTGGTCCGCTCCTGGTACGAGCCGCTGTGGCGGGCGGGCGTCGCCGTGGACTTCGTCCGCCCGGACGCGGACCTGTCGGCGTACCGCCTGGTCCTGGCGCCGAGCCTGTACCTCGTCGACGACGCGGGCGCGGCGAACCTGACCGCCTTCACCGAGCGGGGCGGCACGCTGGCGGTCGGCTTCCACAGCGGGGCGGTGGACGAGAACTGCCATGTACGGATGGGTGGTTACCCGGGCGCGTTCCGCGAGGTGCTCGGCGTCCGCACGGACGAACTGTTCCCGTTGCTGCCGGGCGAGCGGGTCGGCCTGGACTCCGGCGGCACGGGCTCGCTCTGGTCGGAGCGGGTCCACCTGGCCGGAGCCCTGGCGGTGACCTCGTACACGGACGGCGCGCTGGCGGGCGTCCCGGCGGTGACGCGGCACGGCCACGGCGCGGGCATCGCCTGGTACCTGGCCACGCTCCCCGACCCGGACACGCTGGCGGCGCTGCTGGAGCACGTCCGGGAGGAGGCGGGGGTACGGCCGGTGCTGGAGGACCTGCCCGCGGGCGTGGAGGCGGTCCGGCGCCGGGGGAGTGACGCCGACTACCTCTTCCTCATCGACCACGGCGGGGCGGGAGCCGAGGTCGCGGTCGCGGCCGGGGCGGTCGAACTGCTCGGCGGACAGCCGGCGCGGGACGGCGCGGTCGCTGTCCCGCCGCACGGAGTCGTGGTCGTCCGGGAGTCGCGCGGCCACCGCTGAGCGGGGGCCCGGCCGGCCGGAGAGGGTGTGGCCGGTCGCCGGATGGGGTGTGGCCGGTCGGCCGGATGGGGTGTGGCCGGTCGGCCGGAGAGGGGAAGGGGCCGGTCAGCCCGGCCGACGGGCCGGCACCTCCGGCGACGGGAGGTCGTGGGCGCAACGAGCGGGCCAGAGATCCCGCGGACCCGGACGGGAAGCGGACAGGAGTGATCGACCGGCGAAGGGCGCGGCAGGCCCCCCGGCCCGCCGCGCCCTCTCCCCGCTCCCCGGGTCAGGTGGTCTCGGTCGGCGCAAGGGTGCCCGTGCGGGCCGCCTTGCTGTACCACAGCGCGCTCGACTTCGGTGTGCGGGTCAGCGTCGCGTAGTCCACGTAGACCGCGCCGAACCGCTTCTCGTAGCCGTACGCCCACTCGAAGTTGTCGAGGAGCGACCAGAGGTAGTAGCCCCGCACGTCCGCGCCGTCCGCGATCGCCCGCCGGACCGCCGAGAGGTGGCCGTGCAGGTAGGCGATGCGCTCCGGGTCGTGGACGCGGCCGTCCGAGTCGGGCTTGTCGTCGTAGGCCGCGCCGTTCTCCGTGATGTAGAGCGGCAGGCCCGGCGCCTCCGCCGTGTAACGCATGATCAGCTCGTGCAGGCCGGTCGGGTCGATGGACCAGCCCATCTCCGTGCGGTCGCCGGGCGTCAGGTGGAAGGCCACGTCGTCCGCGCCCGGCCACGGCGAATGGTCGCTCGCGCCGTGACCGTCCGAGCGGGGGCCCCGCACCGACGCGTCCGCCGCCGAGACCAGCGTGGGCGTGTAGTAGTTCAGGCCCAGCGCGTCCAGCGGCTGGTGGATGGCGCGCAGATCGCCGTCGAGGACGTACGACCAGTCCGTCAGCGACGAGGTCGCCGCGAGCAGCGTCTCCGGGTAGGCGCCCCGCAGGATCGGGCCGTGGAAGACGCCGTTGGCCAGGTCGTCGATCTTCTGCACCGCGGCCAGGTCCGCCGGGTCGCCCGGGGAGAGCGGGCGCACCACCGAGGAGTTGAGGCTGATCGCCACCGAGTTGCGGGCCGGCATGGCCGAGCGCAGCGCCGACGTGCCCAGCCCGTGGGCCAGGTTCAGGTGGTGTGCCGCCTTCAGCGATGCCACCGGCTCGGTGCGGCCCGGCGCGTGCACCCCGGACGCGTAGCCCAGGAAGGCACTGCACCACGGCTCGTTGAGCGTGATCCAGTTCTCCACGCGGTCGCCGAGCGCCTCGCCGACGATCTGCGCGTACTCGGCGAAGCGGAGCGCCGTGTCCCGCTCCGGCCAGCCGCCCGCGTCCTCCAGCTCCTGGGGGAGGTCCCAGTGGTAGAGGGTGACGGCCGGCTTGATGCCCGCCGCCAGCAGCTCGTCCACCAGACGGCGGTAGAAGTCCAGGCCCACCTGCACCGCGGGGCCCCGGCCGGTCGGCTGGACCCGGGACCAGGAGACGGAGAAGCGGTACGCGGACAGGCCCAGCTCCGCCATCAGCGCCACGTCGTCGCGGTAGCGGTGGTAGTGGTCGACAGCGATGTCACCGGTTTCGCCACCGGCCGTCCTGCCGGGCGTATGGCTGAAGGTGTCCCAGATCGAGGGGGTGCGGCCGCCCTCGCGCACCGCCCCCTCGATCTGGTACGCGGAGGTCGCGGCACCCCAGAGGAAGGCGGGCGGAAAGGTCACCGGAGTAATGGGCTCAGGCATGGAAGCGCTCCCATGGGTGGTCGTCGAGACCGACGAGGTCGGGGGGGAAGTGGTGCGGAGGGGCCGGGGCGGCGATGACCCGGCCCCCGAGAGGTCACGGACTGACGGACGGGAGGGCGTCGAGGCGTCGTACGGAGCCGTTTCGCTTGGTCAGCCCTTCACGGCGCCCTGCATGATGCCGCCCACGATCTGCTTGCCGAAGATCGCGAAGACCAGCAGCAGCGGCAGCGTGCCCAGCAGCGCGCCCGCCATGATCAGGGACTGGTCCGGGGTGTAGCCGCGGCCGAGGCCCGCGACCGCGACCTGCACGGTCGGGTTGCCGGTCTGGCTCAGCACCAGGAACGGCCACAGGAAGTCGTTCCAGGTCTGGACGAACATCAGCATGCCGAGCACCGCCATCGCCGGGCGCGCCGCGGGGAACACCACGTGCCACACCACGCGCCAGCTGCTCGCGCCGTCCACCCGGGCCGCCTCGATGATCTCGTCGGGCAGCGCCTGGATGAGGTACTGGCGCATGAAGAACACACCGAACGCGCTCACCAGCGACGGCAGGATCACCGCCTGGAGCTGGTCCGTCCACTCCAGCTTGGCGACCATCATGTAGAGCGGGATGATGCTCAGCTGCGGCGGCACCATCATGGTGCCGATCACGATCAGCATCAGCGCGCCCCGGCCCCGGAACCGGAGCTTGGCGAAGGCGAACCCGGCGATCGTCGAAAGGAAGACGATCGTCGCCGCCGAAGTCCCCGCCACGATCGTCGTGTTGACGAACGCCTTGCCCAGATTCGCGTCGTTCCAGGCCACGTCCAGGTTGTGGAAGAGGTTCGAGCCGAACACGAACGGCGGCGGGTTCTGCGCCAGCCGGTTGTTGTCGCGGGACGCCGCGATCGCCGTCCACACCAGCGGGAACAGCGAAACGATGGTGAACACGCCCAGGACTATGTAGGCGATCGGGCCGCCGTGCATCTGCCCGCCGGCCCGCGCGGACTTCGGCCGCCGCACCTTGCGGGCCGTCGGCACGGCGTCCTCGGATTCCACGGACTTCGCGGTCGTTGTCGTCGTCGTCACGGCCGGTACTCCTAACTACTGGCGCGCAGCCGGCGCGAGATGACGTAGTTGACGATGCCGATCACGATCAGGATCAGGAACATCGTCCAGGCGATCGCCGAGGCCCGGCCCAGGTGCTGGTTCACCCAGCCCTGCTCGTACAGGTACAGGCCCAGCGTCTGGAACTGGTGCTCCGCGCCGCCCGACGCGCCCTTGTTGGCGTCGAACAGCAGCGGTTCGCCGAAGACCTGACTGGCGCCGATCGTCGAGACGACGACCGTGAACAGGATCGTCGGCCGCAGCGACGGCAGCGTGACGTGCAGGAACTGCTTCCAGCGGCTCGCGCCGTCCAGCGCCGCCGACTCGTACAGATCCTGCGGGATCGCCTGCATCGCGGCCAGGTAGATCAGCGCGTTGTAGCCCGTCCACCGCCAGATGACGATCGACGAGACGGCGATCTGCGACGGCCACTTGTCGTTCTGCCAGTCGATCGCGTCGATCCCGACGAAGTGCAGCGCCCAGTTGATCATGCCGTAGTCGCGCCCGAAGAGCAGCACGAAGACCAGCGAGGCGGCCGCGATCGAGGTCGCGTAGGGCGCGAGCATCGCGACCCGGTAGAAGGTCGAGGCGCGCAGCTTGTAGTTGAGGATGTGGGCGAGGCCCATCGCCATCAGCAGCTGCGGAACGGTCGAGATGATCCCGATCGTCAGGGTGTTCTTCGCCGCGTTCCAGAAGAAGTCGTCGTCGAAGATGCGCGTGTAGTTGCGCATCCCCACCCACGTCATGTCGGTGGGCGCGGTCAGCTCCACCTGGTGCAGCGAGGCCCAGCCGGTGTAGACCAGCGGGAACAGGCCGAACGCGAGGAAGAGCAGGAAGAACGGCGAGACGAAGGCGTACGGGCTCCAGCGCTTGTCCCGCTGCCAGCGGCGGGACAGCCGGGCGCGGTGCCGCTGTTCCGCCTCCGTGGGAACGGGGGCCGGGCGGCCCGGGGCCGCGCCCCCCTCCTTGGCGGGGGGCGCGGCGGTGTCGTGGCGGGTGGCCATGCGGGTCACTTGTCCAGGTTGTTGTCGATGGTCTTGGTGGCCGTCTCCCAGGCCTCCGCCGCCGACTTGCCCTTCGTCACGAGGATGACGCCGTTGTCGGTCAGGCCCTGCTGGATGATCTGGTCCTTCGGGCCGATCACCTGCACCGGAGCCGTCTTGGCGGCCTCGGAGAAGACCGTACCGATCGGCGAGTCACCGGTCATGTCGTTCTTCGCGCCGGTCACCTCGGGCATCGTGTACGCGCTCGGCGTGCTCGGGAAGGAGCCCTGCACCTTGAACAGCTTCGCCTGCTGCTCGGGCGCGGTCAGCCAGGTGATGAACGCCTCGGCCTCCTTCACGTGCTTACCGCTCTTCGGCACACCCAGGAAGGAGCCGCCCCAGTTGCCGGACTTGGGCGCGACGGCCACGTCCCACTTGCCGGCGTCCTCGGCCTTCGCCTTGCCCTTGATGGTGCCGAGCATCCACGGCGGGCAGGCGATGGTGGCGAACTTGCTGTTGGCGATCGTGGTGTCCCAGGCCGGCTGGAACTGCGTCTGGGCCTGGACCAGGCCCTCCTCGGCGGCCTTCGCGGTCAGGTCGAAGGCTGCCTTCACGGCCGGGTTCGACTTGTAGATGATCTCGCCGGAGGAGTCGTAGAACTTCTCCTTCTCACTGCTGAGGACGGCGTTGATCAGGCCGCCGGGGGAGTCCATGAAGAAGGTGCCTGCCTTGGCCTTCTTCTTGTACTGCTCGCCGGTGGCGATGAACTTGTTCCAGTCACCGGCCCACAGCTTGCCGACCGCCTCGCGGTCGGTGGGCAGACCGGCCGCCTGGAAGAGGTCCTTGCGGTAGCAGAGGGCCATCGGACCGACGTCGGTGCCGAGAGCGATCGTCTGGCCGTCCTTGGTGGTGCCCTGCGACCACTTCCAGTCCAGCCACTTGCTCTTGTCGACGCCCGAGACCTTGGACATGTCCTCGAACTTGGCCGCCTGCGTGGCCACGACCTCGGCTATGTTGCCGACCTCGATGGCCTGGACGTCCATCAGGCCACTGTTGGTCGTGAGGTGGTTGAGGAGCGCCGGGTAGTAGTTCTCGTTCCGCTCCGTGACGTTCTCGGCGATCTTGATGTCGGGGTGGAGCTTCTCGTACTCGGTGTAGAGACCGGCCTCCTTGAAGCCCATCGTGCCGAACAGGCCGAGCGTGATCGTCGTCTTGCCCTTGCCACTGCCCGACGACGAGCCGTCGGATGCGTCGTCGCCGCCGTCGTCGGCACAGCCGGCCAGCAGCCCGGCGCCCAGCGACGCTACGGCCGCGAGGACCACCACCCGGCGGGTGGTTCGGGTACGTGCTCGCATTGCGTCCTCCTGTTGCCCTGACGTGCCGACCCCCCGGCCAACTGCATTGTTGGGCCCGTTAGTTACTCGCTGCGGCTCGGGCGGGGAACGTGCGGGATGTGTATGTGTCAGGTACCGTGGGAGCGCTCCCACAGGTGATGTGTTGAAGAGTCGTCGGTTCGGGCGGGGGTGTCAAGGGTGGGGACGCGGAGAGATGCGTTCAGTTATCTGCCTGTTAGCTAACTCGGGGAGACAGCGCTTTCCGGCCGCGAGCGACGACACTCCGGCCGTCCGGAGCCCGGGAGTTGGGCCGTCCGGCGCCCGGGAGTCGGGCGCTGACGGCGCTCCGGGGCGAGGCCCGTCGGGCGGCTGCGGGCGAGGCTCCGCGGGGCCGGGGCGGGCCCCCGGGGGCGACGACCGTCGGCGAAGGTGGGCGCGACGGACGAGGCTGTTAGATTCCAGGCCAGCGTGAACGACGGCGGGAAGGCGGGGCCCATGGCAAGCCACGGAGCGCGGAGCCGGAGCGGAGGGCGGCCGACTCTCGAAGAGGTGGCCGCGCGCGCCGGTGTCGGCCGCGGCACGGTCTCCCGGGTGATCAACGGCTCGCCGAGGGTCAGTGACGCGACCCGCGCGGCCGTCGAGGCGGCCGTGGCCGAGCTCGGCTACGTCCCCAACACCGCGGCCCGCGCCCTGGCCGCCAACCGCACGGACGCGATCGCGCTGGTGGTCCCCGAGCCGGAGACCCGCTTCTTCGCCGAGCCCTACTTCTCGGACATGCTCCGCGGCGTCGGCGCGGAACTCTCGGACACCGAGATGCAGCTGCTGCTGATCTTCGCGGGTAGCGATCGCGAACGACGCCGGCTCGCCCAGTACCTGGCGGCGCACCGCGTCGACGGGGTCCTCCTGGTCTCGGTGCACGCGGACGACCCGCTGCCCGATCTGCTGGCCCAGCTGGAGATCCCGGCGGTGATCAGCGGCCCGCGCTCCGCCGCGGAGACCCTCCCGTCCGTGGACTCCGACAACTACGGCGGCGCCCGCTCGGCGGTGGATCACCTGCTCTCCCGGGGCCGCACCCGCATCGCCCACATCACCGGCCGCACGGACGTCTACGGCGCCCAGCGGCGCGTCGACGGCTACCGGGACGCCCTGCGCGACGCGGGGTACCCGGCGGACGAGGGCCTGATCGCCCCGGGCGACTTCACCGAGGAGGGCGGACACCGCGCGATGGGCGAGCTCCTCGCCCGCAACCCCACCCTCGACGCGGTCTTCGCCGGCTCCGACGTCATGGCGGCCGGCGCCCGCCGGGCGCTGCGCGAGGCGGGCCTCCGCCTCCCCGAGGACGTGGCGATGGTCGGCTACGACGACTCGGCGATCGCCCGGCACATGGACCCGCCGCTGACGAGCGTCCGCCAGCCCATCGAGGAGATGGGCCGCAGGATGCTGGACCTGCTCCTCACGGAGATCGCGGACCGCCGTCCCGCGGTGTCCCGCGGCCTGGAGCGCCGGCAGGTCGTGCTGGCGACGGAGCTGGTGGGGCGCTCCTCCTCCTGAACACGGCGCTCCTGAGCACGGTTCCGCGGAGCACGGCGCTCCTGAGCAGGGTGCTCCCGAGGCGGTGTTCCCGAGGGGGCGCGGCTTCACGGAGCGACGGCCAGCCGCCACCGCACCTCGCCGTCCTGCCGCTCCGCGGTGGCCGAGAGCCCGGCGGCACGGGCCACGGCCGCGGACGCGTGGTGCTCGGGATGGATGTGGGCGACGAACGTGCGCACGCCCTGTGCCCGCAGCCGGCCGACGAGTCCGGCGGCCGCCTCGGAGGCGAGGCCGCGGCCCTGCCAGGGGGTGCCGACGACCCAGGCGATCTCGGCGTGGTCCCGCCCGGTCACCGTGGCCTGGACGGTCCCGGCAGGCCGGCCGGTGTCCCGCATCCGCAGCACCCAGTTGCACCAGGAGACGGACGGATCCGGCGACCCGGCGACGAGCCGTTCGTAGCGGGCGCGCAGGGCCTCGGGTGTGCAGGGGGCGCCGCCGATGAAGGTGTGCAACGCGGGATCGCCCAGGACGACGGCCATCTCCGCCGCGTCTTCGACACGCAGGGGGAGAAGGTCGAGCCGGGCGGTCGCGAACGGCTCGACGGGGACTCTCGGGTGCATGACCCCTCCCGGGAAACACATCAGCCGGTGACCTCCCTCTCGGGAAGTCACCGGCTGATGACTCAGGGTGAGTGACGGGACTTGAACCCGCGGCATCCTGGACCACAACCAGGTGCTCTACCAGCTGAGCTACACCCACCACGCCCGGCAGTTGGACTTTGCGGTCTCCCTACCGGCCGAGAAAAAGTGTACAGGGTCCGAGGGGGTGCTCGCGCACGCCTTTACGGGGGCCCCTCAGCTGCTGGACACGACGTGCTTCGCGGCGATGGTCCTGGCGGTGTCGGAGTCCGGCCCGGGCTGCGGCACGAAGACGGCCTCGCGGTAGTAGCGCAGTTCCGCGATGGACTCGCGGATGTCGGCGAGGGCGCGGTGGTTGCCGTTCTTCGGGGGGCTGTTGAAGTACGCCCGCGGGTACCAGCGCCGGGCGAGCTCCTTGATCGACGACACGTCGACGATCCGGTAGTGGAGGTACCCCTCGAGGGCGGTCATGTCCCGCGCCAGGAAGCCCCGGTCCGTGCCGACGGAGTTGCCGCACAGCGGCGCCTTGCCCGGCTCCTTCACGTGCTCCCTCACATAGGCCAGCACCTGGGCCTCCGCCTCCGCGAGGGTCGTCCCGCCTGCCAGCTCCTCGAGCAGGCCGGACGCGGTGTGCATCTCGCGCACCACCTCCGGCATCGTCTCCAGTGCCCGGGCCGGCGGGCGGATGACGATGTCGACGCCGTCGCCGAGCACGTTCAGCTCGGAGTCGGTGACGAGGGCGGCTACCTCGATGAGAGCGTCGTCCGACAGCGAGAGGCCGGTCATCTCGCAGTCGATCCACACCATGCGATCGTTCATGCGACCACCCTAAAGCTGACGTCGGCTTTTGAGGTGCCCCGCGGGGGCGCTCTCGTGCCCGAGCGCCGGTCGGGCAGCTGGGCCCGACCGGCGCTCGCGAGGTTCCGTCACCCGCTCAGGTGCCGCTGCGCTGCCCCGGCAGGCTCGCCCGCGAGGTCGCGTACGCGTCGCGCGCGTGCTCGGACGGCAGGGACGCCGACGAGCCCATCGCACCGGCCGCCGCCGAGGCCGTACGCCGCAGCTGCGGCGGTACCGGCCCCGGGCCGTCCGGGTGCAGCGCCGGAGGCGGTTGCGGCGGGCCCGACGGTTCGTGGTCCGTCGGCCGTTCGCTCTGTGGCCTGCGGGCCCGGTAGGCCGCCCGGTACGCCGCCGGGGACGAGCCGAGCTGCCGGCGGAAGTGCCCGCGCAGGGCCACCGGCGAGCGGAAGCCGCAGCGCCCCGCGACCTCGTCGACCGAGTAGTCCGACGTCTCCAGCAGGCGCTGCGCCTGGAGCACCCGCTGGGTGATCAGCCACTGGAGCGGCGCGCTGCCGGTCAGGGACCGGAAGCGGCGGTCGAAGGTGCGGCGGCTCATATAGGCGCGGGCCGCCAGCGTCTCCACGTCGAACTGCTCGTGGAGATGCTCCAGCGCCCAGGCGACGACCTCGGCGAGCGGGTCGGCGCCGATCTCCTCGGGTAAAGACCGGTCGAGGTAGCGCTCCTGACCGCCCGACCGGCGTGGTGGGACGACCAGTCGCCGGGCCAGCGCGCCCGCCGCCTCGTTACCGTGGTCCGTCCGCACGATGTGCAGACAGAGGTCGATTCCGGCCGCCGTGCCCGCCGACGTCAGCACGTCGCCGTCGTCGACGAACAGTTCGCGCGGATCCACGTGTACCGACGGATAGCGCTTGGCCAGCGTCGGCGCGTACATCCAGTGGGTCGTGGCCGGGCGCCCGTCCAGCAGACCCGCGGCGGCCAGCACGAACGCGCCGGTGCACAGGCCCACGATGCGGGCACCCTCCTCGTGCGCCCGGCGCAGCGCGTCGAGCGCGTCCTCCGGCGGCGGCGAGGTGATCGAACGCCAGGCCGGCACGACGACCGTGCCCGCCCGTGAGATCGCCTCCAGGCCGTGTGGCGCGGTGAGTTCCAGGCCCCCTGTGGTCCGCAGCGGGCCTTCTTCGCCCCCGCACACCAGCAAGCGGTAGCGCGGTACGCCGGCGTCCTGGCGGTCAATCCCGAACACCGACAGTGGAATGGAACTCTCGAAAATGGGGCCGCCGCTGAACAGCAGCACCGCGACGATCTCCTTGCGGCGTCGCCCGGAGAGTTTCCGGGCCGCGGCTTCCGGCGCGGCAGTGGAGTCGTGGCTCATCCTGCTAAGCCCCCCTCGGTGGTCGCGGCTCCTCGGTTGTGTCGCTCCTGCACGTTTCCCCTCGGTCCTGCACGAGTCCCCCGCCGTAGACAGTCAAGATCGAATCTAACGTGTCGCACAATGCCGGCGTGGCCAGTTCACCACCCGGCAGATTGTCGACATGGCAACTTGGCGTGAAGCATTCGATCACGAAGCGTTGCACTCGTGGGCCGTGCAGGGAAGTGCGCCTCGGTGCGGTGGCCAATCCCCGTAGGGTGCGCAGGGCCCCTGAGGTCCTTTCCGTGCAGGTGGAACGGGGGGTGGGGGGTGGTTGGGGCAAGGGATGCGCCATCACCGGAAGTTGGCTGAAAAGAAGCGGGTCCGTGCGTGAAAACCGGTCAACCGACCGGTGAGTTTCCCCCGGAGTGACGACCGCCACGGTGTGACCCCGTTCCGGTGCGCTGATGGCGCCCCCGGTGGTGCGCCTGTGGCGCCCCTTCCTCGTCGAGCAGCCGGGCCGCGCACCGCTCGGACCGGCGCAGCAGCACCCGGCAGACGGCCGTGACGGCGGCCAGGCCCAGCGCGGTGCCGGTGGCGCCGGCCAGGGAGGTGCCGTACCAGAGGAGGACCACCGGGACCAGGAAGCAGCTGAAGGCCGCCCATCGGATCAGGTCGGTCGACCGGTCGTCGCCGGGGCCGGTCTCGGGGGTGGTACGGGACGAGGGCACGGGGTGGGCTCCTTCCTGGGGCGGCGGGGCGGCGGGGCGGCGGGGCGGCGGGGCGGGGTGCGGCGGTGCGAGGGGCGGGCGGTGCGTCGGCGGCGGGGCGGCGGTGCACGGGGTTCAACGCCTGTTCGAGCGGTCGGTCACTGCCGGAGCCGGTCCCGCGTAAGTGAATCCTGTGCAAACCGCCTGTACGGGGCAGCAACCATTGCGTTACGGGCGTCCGCTCGTGCATGCTCCCTGGAACCCCCACCGGGGGCGTGCGGGAACTGGGCCCAGGAGGCGTGCCGCCGTACCCTTGGGGGTATGGGGTTGGGAAGATGATTCCCGGACAGCTCCATCGCTCACCGCCGCGTCCCCCTCGTATAAGGATCAATACGCCGAGACAGCCATGGCCGGTCACGAATTCTTCGAACCCGCGGACCGCAAGCGGCCCGTCGCCGACCCTACGGCGGCCGAGCCCCTGGCGGCGGAAGACGCACGCCACTCCTGCGATCCAGCCTTCAAGCACGGTGTGGTCGTCGGCTTCGACGGCTCCACGTCCAGTGAACGCGCGCTCGCGTACGCCATCGGCATGGCCCACCGCTCCGGCTCGGGCCTGATCATCGTCCATGTCGCCAACCGGCTGCCCACCACGGTGTGGGCCGGCTGCGAGCCGCCCGTCTTCGTCGACGTCCCGGACCACCGCACCGAGGTGCTCGGTCTGGAGCTCGCCTGCGCGGAGTACCTCGCCGAGGTGCCCTGGATCCTGGTCGAGCGCGGCGGCGACATCTGCCACGAACTCGAAGAGGTGGGGCGGGAGTACGAGGCCGACGCGATCGTCGTCGGCTCGACCCACGGCATCGTCGGCCGGATCTTCGGCTCGGTCGCGGGGCGGCTCGCCAAGCGGGCCAAGCGGCCCGTCGTCGTCATTCCGTAACTCGCCGTCCTCCCAGGTGGGATGAGATTCCGGGTACGCCCGGCCCCCTTGCCGCGCCGCGTGAATCTACTGGCGCGTAGGGGTGTTTGTGCCTTTGTGAAGGGCATATATCGCTCACACAACTGCACATGCATGAAGGGAGCCCGCCGTGGACAACGACGTCTCTGCGGGAAACAGCACCACCACGATCGCCGGCCGACTCGCCCTGGGTGTCACCCTGTTGGCCTTCGGGCTCGGGTACACCGACCTCATCGACGGCGTGACGGCTGCGGACGCCGTATCCATCGCCCACTACGTCGGCGGCGTCGCACTGTTCGTCGCCGGCCTGTTCGCCTTCCGGGACCGCGACACGGCCACCGGCACCGCCTACACCGTCCTCGGCGCCTTCTGGTTCACCTGGGCGGTCTCCGCCGGCACCCAGGTCTCCGACAACGCCGCCGGGCTCTTCCTGCTCCTGTTCGCCCTCGTGGCGCTCTCCCTGACCCTCGCCGGTGGCGACCAACTCGGCCAGGGCGTCCACGGGTTGTTCTGCGCCGGGCTCGTGCTGATGGCCGTCGCCCGGTTCGCCGACAGTGACGGACTCACCAAGGTCGGCGGCTGGTTCGCCGTCGCGGCGGGCGCGGTGGCCTGGTACGCGGCGACCGCGGCGCTGGCCCACTGGCCCACGGCGTTCTCTCGGCGTGCTGCCCGCCCCGGGGTGACGGCCACGGGCTGAACGGCAGCCGAGGCCGGGGAGTCGGGCATCCCCGGCGACAGAACGGCCCCCCACATGCAGGTGGCACGCGTGGGGGGCCGTTCCGTGTGAGCGGGGAGGACTACTCCACCGTCACCGACTTCGCCAGGTTGCGCGGCTTGTCGATGTCGCGGCCGAGCGCCTTCGCCGTGTAGTACGCGAGGAGCTGGAGCGGGATGCCCATCAGGATCGGGTCGAGCTCGTCCTCGTTCTTGGGGACGACGACCGTCTGGTCGGCCTTCTCCTGCTCCCGGTGGGCGACCGCGATGATCTTTCCGCTGCGGGCCTTGATCTCCTCCAGCGCGGCGCGGTTCTTCTCCAGCAGATCGTCGTCGGGGACGATCGCGACCGTCGGGAGCGCGGGCTCGATGAGGGCCAGCGGGCCGTGCTTGAGCTCGGAGGCCGGGTAGGCCTCGGCGTGGATGTACGAGACCTCCTTGAGCTTCAGCGAGGCCTCACGGGCGACCGGGTAGCCCCGGACGCGGCCGATGAAGAGCATCGAGCGGGCCTCGGCGAGCGTCTCGGCCAGCTTCTCGATCTCCGCCTCCTGCTCCATGATCTCGGCGATCTGCGCGGGCAGCTTGCGCAGGCCCTCGATGATCCGCTTGCCGTCGCGCACGGAGAGGTCACGGGTGCGGCCCAGGTGCAGGGCGAGCAGCGCGAAGGCGACCGTGGTGTTGGTGAAGCACTTCGTCGAGACGACGCAGACCTCGGGGCCCGCGTGCACGTACACGCCGCCGTCCGCCTCGCGGGCGATCGCCGAGCCGACCACGTTGACCACGCCCAGCACCCGGGCGCCCTTGCGCTTCAGCTCCTGGACGGCCGCCAGCACGTCGTACGTCTCACCGGACTGCGAGACGGCGATGTACAGGGTGTCGGGGTCCACGACCGCGTTGCGGTAGCGGAACTCGGAGGCGGGCTCGGCGTCCGCGGGGATGCGGGCGAGCTCCTCGATCATCTGGGCGCCGATCATGCCCGCGTGGTACGAGGTGCCGCAGCCGAGGATCTTCACCCGGCGGATCTGGCGTGCCTCGCGGGCGTCCAGGTTGAGGCCGCCGAGGTGCACGGTGGAGAACCGGTCGTCGATGCGGCCGCGCAGCACGCGGTCCACGGCGTCGGCCTGCTCGTGGATCTCCTTGTGCATGTAGGTGTCGTGGCCGCCCATGTCGTAGGAGGCGGCCTCCCACTCGACGGTGGTCGGCTCGGCCGTGGTGCGGGTGCCCTCGGTCGTGTAGGTGCGGAAGTCGTCGGCCTTCAGGGTGGCCATCTCGCCGTCGTCGAGGGTGACGATCTGGCGGGTGTGGGCGACCAGCGCGGCGATGTCCGAGGCGACGAACATCTCCTTCTCGCCGATGCCGAGGACGACCGGGGAGCCGTTGCGGGCGACGACGATGCGGTCGTTGAAGTCGGCGTGCATGACGGCGATGCCGTAGGTGCCCTCGACCACGCGCAGCGCCTCGCGGACCTTGTCCTCGAGCTTCTCGGCCTGGGCGCGGGCGACGAGGTGGACGAGGACCTCGGTGTCCGTCTCGGAGAGGAACTCGACGCCGTCGGCCTCGAGCTTCTTCCGCAGGTCGGAGGCGTTGTCGATGATGCCGTTGTGGACGACGGCGACCTTGAGGTCGGCCGACATGTGCGGGTGGGCGTTCTCGTCGGACGGGGCGCCGTGGGTGGCCCAGCGGGTGTGGGCGATGCCGGTGGTGCCCTTGAAGCGCGCCGGGACCTTGGCCTCCAGGTCGCGGACCCGGCCCTTGGCCTTGACCATCTTCAGACCGGCCGTCTTCGGCGAGGTGACGACGATGCCCGCCGAGTCGTAGCCGCGGTACTCGAGCCGTTGAAGGCCTTCGAGCAGCAGCGGGGCCACGTCACGCCTGCCGATGTATCCGACGATTCCGCACATATATAGGTATCCCCAAGCTTTCGATCATCCGTAGACGATGCGCCGCAGCTGCCTGAGCGTGAGCTCGGGCGGCGCCACCGCACGGTATTTCAGGTCCGCCTCGACCCGTTCGAAGATCTCCGCGTTGACCAGGCCCTGGGCCTGGAGCTCGCGGTGGCGGCGACGGACGTAGTCCTCGGTCGTCTCGTCGAAGTAGGCGAGCACGTCCTGGATCACCCGCAGCGCCTCGCCCCGCTGGAGGGGCGTGGATCGCGTCAGGTGATCAACGAGTTCGTCGTGCACCCGGTAGATCCTGGGGTACGCGAGCCGGTTTCGCAAGAATCGTGCCCGATTTCGGGCAGGCCCCTGTTAAGGAGCCTTGGGAAAACATTGAATGTGTTATGAGCCGCTGTTCGCGAACCGTCCATATGGCGTCTTGCGGCCCGTCGCCCGAGGCGACCATTTTCAGACGTCATGGACACTCCTCGCATGGGCGTACCCGAGCAGCTCGCCGGACGCATGAGCATGGCCGAGCAGCACGAGTACCTGCGCGCCAAGTTCTCCCGGCGCACGATGATCAGAGGCGGCGCCGTCACGCTCGGTGCCGTCACGGGTGGCGCGTTCGTGACCGGCGCCACGGCACAGGCCGCTGTGCCGGCGCAGACCCCGAAGACCGCACCGGCCGCCGAGCACGTCGACGGCGCGCTCGTCGCCCCCTTCGGCCGTCACCTCGCCTTCGGCAAGGACCCGCGCACCGAGATCACGGTCTCCTGGCAGGTCCCGGTCGCGGTGCGGAAGCCCTTCATCCGGATCGGCGCCCACCCCTGGGACCTCTCCCGCAAGATCGAGGCCGAGGTGCGCACCCTTTACACCCCGGCCGGGGTCGGCGCCAGCGGCGACCACACCCAGTACTACCTGCACGCCGAGCTCACCCACCTCAAGCCGGGCCGGACCTACTACTACGGCGTCGGCCACGCGGGCTTCGACCCGGCCGCCGCCCACCTCCTGGGCACCCTCGGCACCTTCACCACCGCCCCCGACCACAAGGCGCCGTTCACCTTCACCGCCTTCGGCGACGAGGGCGTCGGCTACCACGGGCTCGCCAACAACAGCCTCCTCCTCGGCCAGAACCCGGCCTTCCACCTGCACGCCGGCGACATCGCCTACGCCGACCCGGCCGGCCAGGGCAAGACCGCCGACACCGGGTTCGACTCCCGCGTCTGGGACCAGTTCCTCGCCCAGACCGAGTCCGTCGCCAAGTCCGTCCCGTGGATGCCGGCCTACGGCAACCACGACATGGAGGCCTGGTACTCGCCCAACGGCTACGGCGGCGAGGACGCCCGCTGGAACCTCCCGGACAACGGCCCCGACGCGAAGAACCTCCCGGGCGTCTACACCTTCGTCTACGGCAACACGGCGGTGATCTCGCTCGACGCCAACGACATCTCCTTCGAGATCCCGGCCAACCTCGGCATCTCGGGCGGCACCCAGACCAAGTGGCTGGAGACGCAGCTCAAGAAGTACCGGGCGTCGAAGGACGTCGACTTCATCGTGATCTTCTTCCACCACTGCGCGTACTGCACCTCCACCGCACACGCCTCGGAGGGGGGCGTGCGCCAGGAGTGGGTGCCGCTGTTCGAGAAGTACACGGTCGACCTGGTCATCAACGGCCACAACCACCAGTACGAGCGCACCGACGTCCTCAAGAAGGGCGCCGTCGCCAAGAAGCTCCCGATCGGCGGCACGGCGTACCCCGAGACCGAGGGCGTGGTGTACGTCACGGCGGGCGCGGCCGGCCGCAGCCTGTACGCCTTCACCGCCCCGCTCTCCTACGAGGGCCACGAGAACGAGGTCGACTCCGTCGCCTCCTACATCAACACCAAGGACGGCAAGGTCAACGAGACCGTCACCTGGTCGCGCGTGCGCTACCTCGACTACTCGTTCCTGCGGGTGGACGTGACCCCGGCCGCGAAGGGCCGTACGGCCACGCTGACCGTGCGCGGCATCGCCGAGACCGGTGCCCAGGTCGACCACTTCACGGTGGCCCGCAAGGCGAGGTAGCCCCGCCGGGTGCGCCCGGAAGGCAGGGCACACCCCCGCGCACACCCCCGCGCACACCCACGTCGGCAGGCGGTCCTCGTCCGCGCTACATGCGTCTGAGGACCGCCTGTTTGGCCATCGCGAACTCCTCGTCCGTCAGGACGCCGTCGCGGCGCAGGTCGCCGAGTTCGCGCAGGCGGCGCAGCAGCGCGTCGTGGTCGTCCCCGGCGGTGGGGGCCGGCTCGCGCTGCGCGGGCAGGGCGTCCCGGGGTCCGGCCGCCGGATGGGGCAGCCTGGCCTGCACGGCCGCCGCGACGAGCGCCATCAGCGGATCCTTCTTGAATCCCCACAGTTCCACGGCGTTGGGGTCGTACTTGGCCGGTGCCTTCGTCGGCGCGTGCCGCAGCCGGAAGCGCAGACAGCCGTTCTCGAGGCCGACCGCGGGCTGCCACTCCACGGCCTCGATCTCCGCGATGCCGAGACTGCGGGCGCCGGCCGAGGACTTGGACTCCTCGGTCTTCCAGTTCCACTCCAGGCGCACCCGCTCACCGTCGAAGCTCGCGGTGCCGTCCCCGGCGGAGGCGGACAGGGGCACCGACGGGCCGGGCAGCAGATACGCGTCCACCGGGTCGGCCGGCACCTCGTCGAGGAGCAGGGCCTGGCGCACCTCGTCCACGAGGTACTCGGCGACCCCGTACCGGTCGGAGTCGACGAGCAGCTGGTACGGATCGTGCGGCTCGGTCAGCCGTCCGCCGGTCGCCTGGAGGAGGGGGTCGGCGCCGTCCCGCAGCCGCAGCCGCAGCCGCCCGGTCCTCTTGCCCTGCTCGAACGACAGCCCCGCCAACGCGCCCAGGGGCACGACCAGTTCACCCAGTTCCCGGCGCAGCGGGCTGACGTTCTTGTCGCGGCCCGGGGTCAGCCGCAGGGCATCGCCGTCGAAGACCCAGGTGCCGTCCTTCTGGATGATTTCCGCCATGGGGGGATTCTCCCAAAGACGGCGACGGGCGCCCCCGAGGACCGTACTCGGGGGCGCCCGCCCGTCCGGATCAGAACCCTGCGACGGGATTTCTCAGGGTTCCGATCAGCTGGAGGGCGCCCGACGGGTCCGCCAGGTCCACCATCTGCCGGTTGTTGCGCAGCTGGAGGCGGTTGAGGCAGGACAGGGCGAACTCGGGGGCGAACATGTCGTACTGGCGGAACTTGTCGGCCAGTTCGGGGTTCGCCTCCTGGTAGGAGCGGGTGACCTCGGCGACCGTGCGCCAGAAGTCGTCCTCGTCGAGGATCCCCTCGGTGGCGAGGCCGGCCGCGAGGAAGCGGAAGAAGCAGTCGAACACGTCCGTGAAGACGGACAGCAGCTTCTTGTCCTCGGGCACCTCGACGCGGATGCGCCGGACCTCGGGCGGCAGCACCGCGTCCGGGTCCATGACGGCGATCTCCTCGGCGATGTCCTTGTAGATCGCCCGCTGCACCGCCCCGTCCTTCAGGACCAGGATGGTGTTCTCGCCGTGCGGCATGAACACCAGGTCATAGGCGTAGAAGCTGTGCAGCAGCGGGGTGTAGTACGCCTGGAGGTAGCCGCGCAGCCACTGCGTCGGCGTCAGGCCCGACTGCTCGATCAGCGCGCCGGCCACCGACCTGCCCTCGTGGTCCACATGGACCAGGGCGGCCATGGTCGCGAGCGACTCGCCGTCCCGCAGCGTCGGCACCGGGCTCTCCCGCCACAGCGCGGCCAGCATCTTGCGGTACGGCGAGTAGCGGTCCGTGGCCGCCTCGTACTCCAGGTGCCGGTAGCCGACGGCCGCCCGCTCCCGGATGATCGACAGGCCCGTCGACCTCAGCACCGGGTCGTTGTCGATGAGCTGGGCCAGCCAGTCGTTGATGGCCGGGGTCGCCTCCATGTAGGCGGCCGAGAGGCCGCGCATGAAGCCCATGTTGAGGACGGACAGGGCCGTCTTCACATAGTGCTTCTCGGGGTGCGAGGAGTTGAAGAACGTCCGGATGGACTGCTGCGCCAGGTACTCGTCGTCGCCCTCGCCCAGGCAGACCAGGTTCCCGCGCGCGATCTCGGCGGCGAAGGTGACGGCGAGTTTGTTCCACCACTGCCAGGGGTGTACGGGGATGAGGAGGTAGTCGTCCGGGTCCCGGTCCTGCGCGCGCAGGACCGCGTCGAACCGCTCGACCGTCTTCTCGCCCAGCTCCTCCCGCACGAACGACTCGTACGAGATGCCGACGCCCGCCGTGAACGCGGCCCGTGAGCGGTGCGCGGCCAGCCACACCAGCCGGACCGGGCTCGCCGTCTCCGGCGCGTACGACAGGTACTCGTGGATGCCGAAGCCGAGCCGTCCGTTGTTGGCGACGAAGCAGGGGTGGCCCTCGGTCATCCCGGTCTCGATGGCCTGGAAGCCGCTCCTGACCAGCTCCGCCGACGTGATCTGCGGTTTGGTCAGTTTGTAGCAGGTGCCGGAGAGGGTGGAGGAGATCTCCTCCAGGTAGACCGGCAGGATCTCCTCGCTCAGGCCCAGTGTCTTCTTCAGTTCGATGAAGAAGTCCAGTGCGGCGACCGGGAGTTCGGCGTCGTCACGGGTGCGGGTGATCGAGTCGGCGTCCACCTGCCAGTGGTCGAGGGCGTGGCGGACCGCCGTGAAGCGGTAGTAGGTCAGCCCGTCGTCGCTGCGGACGACGAAGCGGCCGTCCTTCTCCTCGGGGGTGAACAGGCGCTCGTGCGCGAACTCCGCGAGGGCCTTGCGGACGAGCAGACGGTTGGCCTTCTCCCAGCGCTCGGGGGAGAGGTGGGCGACGGCGTCGGCGAGGCTCATGCCGGCACCTCCGTCGCGGCGACGAACTGCTCGCGCGTGCAGAAGCTCAGCAGCGCCTGCTTCTCCGGCTTCCGGATCTCCCGCTCGGGCACGAACCCGACGGCCTCGTTGAGGGCGTGCACCGCCGTGTTGGAGACGTCCGGTTCGACGACGACCCGGGAGGTGGCCGGGTCGTCGAAGAGGCGCGCCATCACGGCGGTGATCACGGCCCGGGTGAACCCGTGCACGGGCCGGTCGGTGGGGGCGACCAGGAAGTGCATGCCGACGTCGCCGGGGCGCGGTTCGTACAGGCCGACCAGCTCGCGGTGGGCCGGGTCGTAGTACTCCATCAGGAAGGCGGGCTCACCGTCGTGCAGGCCGATGAGGGCGTGGCTGTGCTCGTCGGCCGCGATGTCCATGTAGGCACGCTCGACGTCCACCAGTTTCGCGTTCTGCATCATCCAGTACGCGGCTTTGGGGTGGGTGACCCAGCCGTGCAGCAGCTCGGCGTCCTCGACCGGGTCGAGGGGGCGCAGGGTGAGACGGCCGACGGCGGCCGTGGTCGTGCTCATACGGCGAACTCCTGGAACGCGATGGTCTTCTCGACCGGGTAGTACTCGCTGCCGAGCAGGTCACGGATGATCGAGCTGTTGCGGTACGCGCCCATGCCGAGGTCGGGGGAGGTGATGCTGTGGGTGTGCGCGCCCGCGTTCTGGAGGAACACGCCCCGGCCCGTGGTGTCGATGGAGTAGTTGCGGGCGATGTCGAAGTTGCCGTGGGAGTCGTAGCGCAGTCTGTCCCGGACGGGCGCGAGGAACTCCGGCTCGACGTACTTGTAGCCGGTGGCCAGGACCAGACCCTGGGAGCTCAGCTCGAAGTCCTTGCCCTGCTCCTCCTGACGGAAGGAGAGGGTGTAGGTGCCGTCGGCGTGACCGGCGCCGGTCAGGGACGAGTTGGTGAGCAGCCGGGTGGGCACCGGGCCGCCGAGGTTCTTCTGGTAGAGCAGGTCGAAGATCTCGTTGATGAGATCGCCGTCGATGCCCTTGAAGAGGCTCTTCTGCTCGGCCGTCAGGCGGTAGCGGGTCTGCTCCGGCAGCTCGCGGAAGTAGTCGATGTACTCCGGGGAGGTCATCTCCAGCGTGAGCTTGGTGTACTCGAGCGGGAAGAAGCGCGGGGAGCGGGTGACCCAGTTCAGCCGGTAGCCGTGGACGTCGATCTCGCTGAGCAGGTCGTAGTAGATCTCGGCGGCCGACTGACCGGAGCCGACCAGCGTGATCGACTCCTTCTTCTGCAGCTCCGCCTTGTGCCGCAGGTAGCGGGAGTTGTGCAGGAAGTCGCCGCCCAGGTCCGCGCAGGCCTCGGGGATGTACGGGGGCGTGCCGGTGCCCAGGACCAGGTGCCGGGCGCGGAACCGCTCGCCGGCGGTGGTCCGCACGACGTACAGGTCGTCCTCGTACGTCACTTCCGCGACCGTCGTCGAGAAGCGCACGCTGCTCAGCTTGTTCGCGGCCCAGCGGCAGTAGTCGTCGTACTCGACCCGCAGCGGGTAGAAGTTCTCGCGGATGTAGAACGAGTACAGCCGGCCTTTCTCCTTCAGGTAGTTGAGGAAGGAGTACGGCGAGGTCGGGTCGGCCAGGGTGACCAGGTCCGACATGAACGGCGTCTGGAGGTGGGCGCCGTCGAGGAACATGCCGGCGTGCCACTCGAAGTCCGGCTTGGACTCCAGGAAGACACCGTCGAGCGTGTCGATCGGCTCGGTGAGGCAGGCGAGGCCGAGGTTGAAGGGGCCGAGCCCGATCCCCACGAAGTCATAGGTGTGGCTGGCTTCAGGAAGCGCGGTCAAGGGACTCTCCCAGGTACTGCTCGGCGTGGCCGGCGATCAGGTCGAGGACGGCGGCGATGTCGTCGGTCGTCGTCTCGGGGTTCAGCAGGGTGAACTTCAGGTAGTGGCGGGCGCCGACCTTCGTGCCCGCGACCACCGCGTCACCGGAGGCGAACAGGGCCTTGCGGGCGTAGAGGTTGGCGCGGTCGATCTCGGCCGGGTCGGTGACGGCGGCGGGGATGTAGCGGAAGACGAGGGTGGAGAGCGACGGCTGGACGACGACGTCGAAGCGCGGGTCGGCGGCCAGCAGGTGCCAGCCCTCGACGGTCAGGTCGCAGACCTCGTCGAAGAGCTGCCCGATGCCGTCGGCGCCCATCGTGCGCAGGGTCATCCACAGTTTGAGCGCGTCGAAGCGGCGGGTGGTCTGCAGGGACTTGTCCACCTGGTTGGGGATGCGCTCCTGCACCATGCGGCGCGGGTTGAGGTACTCGGCGTGGTAGGTGGCGTGGCGGAGCGTGGCCGCGTCGCGGACCAGTACGGCCGACGAACTCACCGGCTGGAAGAAGGACTTGTGGTAGTCGACGGTGACGGAGTCGGCGCGCTCGATGCCGTCGATGCGGCCCCGGTACTTCACGGAGGCGAGCAGTCCGCAGCCGTAGGCCGCGTCGACGTGCATCCAGGTGCCGTACCGGTCGCAGAGCTCGGCTATCTCGGGCAGCGGGTCGATGGAGCCGAAGTCGGTGGTGCCGGCGGTGGCGACCACGGCCATGGGCGTCAGACCGGCTTCCTTGCACCGTTCCAGCTCGCGGGCGAGGGCGAGGGTCTGCATCCGCTTGTCGTTGTCGACCGGGATGGACACCACCGCCTCGGGTCCGAGGCCCAGCAGTTTCGCGGACTTCTTCACGCTGAAGTGGCTGACCTCGGAGGCGAAGACGCGCAGTTCGGCGAGGGACTCCGATTTGGCCTCCTCGCGGGCGAGCAGCAGCGCCTGGAGGTTGGACGCGGTGCCGCCGGAGGTGAACACGCCGTCGGCGGCCGGGCCGAGGCCGATCCGGGCCGTCGTCCAGTCGATCAGTTTGCGCTCGATGAGGGTGCCGCCGGCCGACTGGTCCCAGGTGTCGAGGGAGGAGTTGACGGCCGACAGGACGGCCTCGCCCAGCACGGCGGGGATGACGACCGGGCAGTTGAGGTGGGCGAGGTAGCGGGGGTGGTGGAAGTAGATCGCGTCGCGGAGGTACACCTCCTCCAGCTCGTCGAGGACGGCCGTGGTGTCGTGCAGCGGCTTGTCCAGGTCGATCCCGTCGATGCGGGGCGCGAGGGCGTCGACCGAGACGCCGGTGAACGGACGGTCGGTGGCGGCGATTTTGGCGGCCACCCGCTCTACTCCTTCGGTCACGGAGCGGCGGTACTGCTCCGCGGTCGTGTCATTGAGCAGGTGCGAGCGCATGGTGGGGGTCCTCCGGGGGGTGGGGACGAGGTCTGCTGCGGGCCGGGCTCGGGGTCGGAGCCTCGGGTTCAACTTAGGTTAGCCTAACCTAAGTAATGCTGTCGGAACCCGGCCTCCGTCGTGACCGTGATCACGTCGGCGCCCCCGCGCAACTGCCCGCGGGGGCACGGGTGGTGGCTACTCCGACGCGCGGAGCTGTTCCTCGCTCATGCCCTGGCGCCAGTACCCGACGAAGGTGATGCGGCGCCGGTCGACCCCGCGTTCCCGGACGAAGTGGCGGCGCAACGCCTTCACGCACCCCGACTCGCCCGCGATCCAGACGTACGGGTGCCCGGCGGCCGGGAGCCGGGCCTCCCGGAGGGCGTCCACGGAACTCTCCCCGACCACCCAGGTGACCTCGGCGTCCGCCGCCGTCGCCAACTCCCGCACGCTCCCGGCGTCGGACGCCTCCAGCCAGACCCGGACGCGCTGTCCGGCCGGCAGGGACTCCAGGATCGAGGCGATGGCCGGAAGGGCGGTCTCGTCGCCCCACAGCACGATCAGATCGGTGTCCGCGGGCGGCCGGAACCGGATCGCCCGGTTGTCCGCCAGGGCCGGGCCCAGCAGGACCACCCGGTCCCCGGCGCCGGCGCGCGAGGCCCACGCGGAGGCGGGCCCGGCCGGGGTGTGCAGCACGAAGTCGATGTCGATCTCGTCGGGATCGCGCCGCAGCGCGCGCAGCGTGTACGACCGCATCACGGCCCGCACGCCGTCGGGCAGTTCACGCCACGCCTGCCACCAGCCGTCCCCGAGCTCGAAGGGAACGGCCGGCACGGACTGCCCCGGGTGCGGCAGGAACAGCGACAGCGACTGGTCGCGCCCGTCGGAGAAGAAGTGCCGCAGGTCCTCCCCGGCGAAACTCACCCGCACCAGAGAGGGGCCGAGCCGCCGAGTCCGTACGACCTGGAGGGAGAAGAACCGGAAGGGCGCGACAACGGCGGTGGTCACGGGGGTGCTCCTGTAGCTGTGGGGAGGGGTGGCTCACCTGCTCCTCGGGGGCCGCCGGGTCGCGGGGCCGCATCGATGTGCGGCCCCGCCGCGCGGGCGCGACCGGCCACGACGAGCCCGCGGTTCACCCGGGACCGAAGCCACCCGTGGGTCAGGAAACCTTCTTCGCCTTCTCGAGCGCCTCGGCGAGGTTCTCGAGCAGCGGCACACACTTCGCGTACGAAAGGATCGGCTCCGGCGAGCGCGAGATGACCTGACCGGCCTTCACTGCGGGCAGCTTCTTCCAGGTCGCCTCGGTGATGTCGGCAGGCTGGATCGTCGAGGAACGGTCGTCCATCATGATGATGTCGGCCGCGTACTTGTCGACGTTCTCCCAGCTCAGCGACTCGTACCAGCCGCCACCCTCCGCCTTCGCGCTCTCCGGCGGCTCGATGAAGTTCACGCCGAGGGCCTTGAAGTACTCCAGGTCGATGGAGAGGTTGGTGCCGGAGACGTAGAAGAGCGCCTCGCTCGCGGAACCGGCCAGCACCTTGATCTCGGGCTTGGCCTTGGCGGCGGCGCGCAGCCGGGCGGCCGCGTCCTCGAACTTCTTCTTCGCGTCGGTGACCGCGGCCGCGGTCATGTCCGCGCCGAGCGACTCGGCCAGCTCCCACATGCGCTGGAGCGGAGCGGTCAGCTGACGGTCGTAGACGGAGACGCCGACGCTCGGGGCGAGCTTGGCGATCTTGTCCTTGGAGGCCTCGGGGACGTACCAGAGGGTGCCGGCGTTGTCGAACATCGTGGAGATGAGCACGTCGGGGGCGAGGGCCGCGTACTTCTCGACGTTGAACTCGTCCCAGACGTTGCCGATGACGGTCACCTTGGTGACGTCCATGTCGCCGGCCTGGACGTCGGCCTTGCCCGCGGCGGTCGTGGTCGGGCCGAAGACGCCCTTGACCTGGATGCCGTAGTCGTAGAGGGCGGCGCCGACGCCGGTGAAGGCGACGATGTTCGCGGGTGTCCCGTCGAGCTTCACCGTGGTGCCGCGGTCGTCCTTGAAGGTCCAGGAACCGGACTTGGCCGAGGCGCTCGCCGACGACCGGGAGTCACTGCTGCTCGCGTCGTCGTCCCCGCAGGCGGCGAGGGCGGCACCGAGGCCCAGGGCGCCGCCGGCGGCGAGGATGCCACGGCGGGTGGGACGAGCGGCTCTGGCGTTGGACATGTGTCTGGCTACTTTCGGACGGGGCGGATCACCCGAGGACGGTTCGAACGTAGGTTAGCCTAACCTCAGCTTGTGTCCAGAGGGTGGTCGGACGCCCTCGGGGCGTGCCCGGGAGGCCGCCGTACCGGCCCGGATCGAGCGGCACGGCGGCCTCGTGTGCGCACAGGCTCCGCGCGGTCAGGCCGACTTCCGGCCGGGGCTCAGCCGGGCAGCCCCAACTCGCGCGCGATCAGCATCCGTTGCACCTCGCTCGTGCCCTCCCCGATCTCCAGGATCTTGGAGTCGCGCCACATCCGGGCCACCGGGTACTCGTTCATGAAGCCGTAGCCGCCGTGCACTTGGGTGGCGTCGCGGGCGTTGTCGACGGCGATCGTCGACGAGTAGAGCTTGGCGAGGGCCGCCTCCTTCTTGAAGGGATCGCCGGCCACCAGCCGCGAGGCCGCGTCCCGCCAGGCGAGGCGCGCCGTGTGCGCCTTCATCTCCATATCGGCGATCTTGAACTGGATGGCCTGGTTGGCCCCGATCGGACGGCCGAACGCGTGCCGTTCCTTCGCGTACTTCACCGACTCGTCCACACAGCCCTGCGCGAGGCCGGTCGCGAGCGCCGCGATGGCGACGCGCCCCTCGTCGAGGATCCGCAGGAACTGCGCGTACCCGCGGCCCTCTTCGCCCAGCAGGTTCGCCGCCGGGACCCGCACGTCCGAGAAGGACAGTTCACGGGTGTCGGAGGCGTTCCAGCCGACCTTCGAGTAGGGGCTCGCGACCGTGAAGCCCGGCGTGCCGGACGGGACGATGATCGCCGAGATCAGCGGGCGGCCGTCCGGCTTGCGGCCGGTCACCGCCGTGACCGTGACCAGCCCCGTGATGTCCGTGCCCGAGTTGGTGATGAAGCACTTGGAGCCGTTGATCACCCACTCGTCCGTCCCGGGGTCGAGCCGGGCCGTCGTACGCGTGGCGCCCGCGTCGGAGCCGCCGTCCGGCTCGGTCAGCCCGAAGGCGCCCAGGATCTCGCCGGAGCACAGCCGCGGCAGCCACTCCCGCTTCTGCTCCGGTGTCCCGAAGAGATGGATCGGCATGGCGCCCAGCGAGACGCCCGCCTCCAGGGTGATCGCCACGGACGAGTCGACGCGCGCGAGTTCCTCCAGCACGATGCCGAGGGCGAGGTAGTCGCCGCCCATGCCGCCGTGCTCCTCGGGGAACGGCAGCCCGAACAGGCCCATGCGGCCCATCTCCCGGACGATCTCGTACGGGAACTCGTGCCGCTCGTAGAAGTCACCGATCTTGGGCGCGACCACGTCGTGCGCGAACTCCTCGACAGTGCGCCGGAGTTCTTCCAGTTCGGGGGAGAGACGGTGGTCCATGTCGGGTCACTGCTCCTTGTGGGGCTCTGTGAGGGTGCCGAGTGCTCGGACGGTGCGGGAAGGGCTGGGTCGGCCCAGTCGGCCGGCCATCCACTCGCTTGTGGCGACGAGACGGCCGAGGTCCACCCCGGTGTCGATGCCGAGGCCCCGCAGCATCCACACCAGGTCCTCGGTGGCGAGATTGCCGGTGGCGGACTTGGCGTACGGGCAGCCGCCGAGACCGCCCGCCGAGGCGTCGACGGTGGTGACGCCGTGCTGGAGCGCGGCGAGGGTGTTGGCCAGTGCCTGGCCGTACGTGTCGTGGAAGTGCACGCCCAGCACGCCGGTGGGCACGCCCTGTTCGTTCAGCGCGGTGAGCAGGGCCCGGACATGGCCCGGGGTGGCCACGCCGATCGTGTCGCCCAGGCTCAGTTCGTCGCAGCCCAGGTCGAGCAGGGCCCGGCAGACCCGGACGACCTGCTCGACCGGGACCGCGCCCTCCCACGGGTCGCCGAAGCACATGGAGAGATAGCCGCGCACATGCACGTCCTGCGCCTTGGCCCGGGCCACCACCGGCTCGGACATCGCCAGCACCTCGTCCACCGTGCGGTTGAGGTTGGCCTTGGCGAAGGACTCGGTGGCACTGGCGAAGACGGCGACCCGGCGGGCGCCGAGGGAGAGCGCGCGGTCCAGGCCGCGCTCGTTCGGCACCAGCACCGGGAGCGCCACATCGAGGCCGCTCACTTGCGGGAACAGCTCCTCGGCGTCCGCGAGTTGGGGCACCCAGCCGGGATGGACGAAGCTGGTGGCCTCGATGGTGGTGAGGCCCGCGTCGGCGAGGCGGTGGACGAACTCCGCCTTGACGGCCGTCGGCACGGTCGACTTCTCGTTCTGGAGGCCGTCGCGCGGACCCACCTCGTGGATGCGCACCCGCGTGGGCAGGCCCGGGGCCGGTACGGCCATGGGAAGGGTCACCGGTCCTCCTCCGCCGGGGCGATGACGGCCAGCACCTGGTCCATGGCGACCGTCGTGCCCGGCGTCACGTCCAGTTCGGCGACCGTGCCGGCGTGCGGGGCGGAGATGACGTGTTCCATCTTCATCGCCTCGACGACGAGCAGGGACTGGCCCGCGGCCACCTCGTCGCCGACGGCGACCTTCACCACCGTGACCGTGCCGGGCATGGGCGCGGTGAGCGAGTCGGCGCCCGCGTGGGCCCCTCGGGAGAGGGACTCGGCGACCGGATCGTGATCGCGCACATTCCAGGCGTCGCCGTCCCGGCCCAGCCAGGTGCCGTCCGGCAGCGCGGCGAAGGACTGTGCGACGCCGTCGAGCCGGCAGCCGAACCGGGAGTCCGTGCCCGGCGCCGGGAGCGGGCCTCCGGCGCCCCGCAGCGGGGTGTCCGCCCCGGCCGGCAGCACCTCGGCCGTGCCGTCCGCCGTGCCGCGCACGCGGACGGTCACCGGGTCGTGTCCCGGCACCTGCAGGTGGTGTGCCGTCCAGGCCGGCTCACCGCCCAGCCGCCAGCCGTCCGCGACGGAGAAGGGGTCCACCCAGCCCGTACCGGGCGTGGGGGCGAGCGCGGCCTGGCGCAGCAGCGCGGCCGCCGCGTAGACGTCCTGCGGCACGTCGGCCGCGACGAGCGTCGGGGCCTCCCGCTCCACCAGGCCGGTGTCCAGCTCGCCGGCCACCACCGCCGGATGGGCCAGCAGCCGCCGCAGGAACCCGGCGTTGGTCTGCACGCCCAGCGTGACCGTCTCCGCGAGGGCCGCCCGGAGCCTGCGCAGCGCGGTCTCCCGGTCCGGTCCGTAGGCGATCACCTTGGACAGCATCGGGTCGTAGAGGCTGCCGACCTCGGTGCCCTCGCTCAGCCCGGAGTCGGTGCGCACGCCGTCGCCCTGGGGTTCGCGCAGCAGGAGCACCGTCCCGCCGGAGGGCAGGAACCCGCGCGCGGGGTCCTCGGCGCAGATCCGCGCCTCGACCGCGTGCCCGGTCAGCCGGACGTCGTCCTGGCCGAAGGACAGCGGCTCACCGGCGGCCACCCGCAGCTGCCACTCCACCAGGTCCAGGCCGGTGACCAGTTCGGTGACCGGGTGCTCCACCTGGAGGCGGGTGTTCATCTCCATGAAGTAGTACGAGGACGGGTCGTTGCCCGGCACGATGAACTCCACCGTGCCCGCGCCCCGGTACCCGCACGAACGCGCCGCCTGGACCGCGGCCTCGCCCATGGCCGCCCGGGTCCTGTCGTCCAGCAGGACGGAGGGCGCCTCCTCGACGATCTTCTGGTGCCGGCGCTGGAGGGAGCACTCGCGCTCGCCCAGGTGCACGACGTTCCCGTGGCCGTCGGCCAGGACCTGGATCTCGATGTGCCGGGGCCGGTCCACCCACCGCTCGACGAGGAGCGTGTCGTCCCCGAAGGAGGCGCGGGCCTCGCGGCGGGCGGCGGCGATCTCCTCCTCCAGCACGGCCAGGTCCCGCACCAGGCGCATGCCCTTGCCGCCGCCGCCGGCCGACGGCTTGAGCAGGACGGGCGCGCCCAGCTGGTGGGCCGCCTCGGCCAGTTCGGGGTCCCGGCCGCCGGGGACGACCGGCACGCCGGCCGCCTGCACGGTCTCCTTGGCCCGGATCTTGTCGCCCATCAGAGAGATGGCGTCCGCGGGCGGCCCGATGAAGACCAGCCCGGCGTCGGCGCAGGCGCGCGCGAAGCCGGCGTTCTCCGCGAGGAAGCCGTAGCCGGGGTGGACCGCCTGGGCGCCGGTGCGGGCGGCCGCGGCGAGCAGCCGCTCCACCGACAGATAGCTCTCGGCCGCCGGCGGCGGACCGATGTGCACGGCCGTGTCCGCCTCCCGGACGTGCCGGGCGTCCGCGTCGGCGTCCGAGAAGACGGCCACCGAGCGCACCCCCAGCGCGCGCAGGGTGCGGATGACGCGGACGGCGATCTCGCCCCGGTTGGCCACAAGCACGGTGTCGAACATCAAGGCTCCCCTCCTCACATCCGGAAGACGCCGAACTGGGGTTCACCCAGAGGCGCATGGGCACAGGCGGTCAGGGCGAGGCCCAGTACCTGCCGGGTCTCCAGCGGGTCGATGACGCCGTCGTCCCAGAGCCGGGCGGTGGCGTAGTAGGCGTTGCCCTGGCGCTCGTACTGCTGCCGGACCGGTGCCTTGAAGGCTTCTTCCTCGTCCGCGGGCCACTCCTGGCCCCGCGCCTCGAGCTGGTCCCGCTTGACGGTGGCGAGGACGGAGGCGGCCTGTTCGCCGCCCATGACGGAGATCTTGGCGCCCGGCCACATCCACAGGAAGCGGGGGGAGTAGGCCCGGCCGCACATCGAGTAGTTCCCGGCGCCGTACGACCCGCCGACAACGACCGTCAGCTTCGGCACGCGCGTGCACGCGACGGCGGTCACCATCTTGGCGCCGTGCTTGGCGATGCCGCCGGCCTCGTAGTCCCGGCCGACCATGAACCCGGAGATGTTCTGGAGGAACACCAGCGGGATCCCGCGCTGGTCGCACAGCTCGATGAAGTGCGCGCCCTTCTGGGCGGACTCGGAGAACAGGATGCCGTTGTTGGCGACGATGCCGACCGGGTGGCCGTGGATCCGGGCGAAGCCGGTGACCAGGGTCTGCCCGAACTCGGCCTTGAACTCCGCGAAGCGGGAGCCGTCGACCACGCGCGCGATGACCTCGCGCGCGTCGTAGGGGGTGCGGGAGTCGACGGGCACCGCGCCGTACAGCCCGTAGGGGTCGACCTTGGGCTCGACGGGCGCCCGCACCTCCCAGGGCAGGGGCCCGCGCGCGGGGAGCGTGCCGACGATGTTCCGGACGATGCGCAGCGCGTGCGCGTCGTCCTCCGCGAGGTGGTCGGTCACGCCGGACACCCGCGCGTGCACCTCGCCGCCGCCCAGTTCCTCCGCGGTGACGACCTCGCCGGTGGCGGCCTTCACCAGCGGGGGCCCGCCCAGGAAGATCGTGCCCTGGCCGCGGACGATGACGGCCTCGTCGCTCATGGCCGGGACGTAGGCCCCGCCGGCCGTGCACGAGCCCAGGACCGCCGCGATCTGCGGGATCCCGGCCCCGGACATCCGGGCCTGGTTGTAGAAGATCCGCCCGAAGTGCTCCCGGTCCGGGAACACCTCGTCCTGCATGGGCAGGAAGGCCCCGCCCGAGTCCACGAGATACAGGCAGGGCAGCCGGTTCTCGAGGGCGACCTCCTGGGCCCGCAGATGCTTCTTCACCGTCATCGGGTAGTACGTGCCGCCCTTGACGGTGGCGTCGTTGGCGACGATCACGCACGCGCGACCGCCGACCCGCCCGATCCCGGCGATGACCCCGGCCGCCGGGGCCTGCCCCTCGTACATGCCGTCGGCGGCGAGCGGGGCGAGCTCCAGGAAGGGCGACCCCGGATCCAGGAGGGTGTCGACCCGGTCCCGGGGCAGCAGCTTCCCGCGCGCGGTATGGCGCGCCCTCGCCTTCTCCCCACCCCCCAGCCGGGCCGCGGCCAGCTTGCCGCGCAGCTCGTCGACGAGTGCGCGGTGCGCCGCCTCGTTGGCCCGCCAGGCCTCCGACGCGGGGTCTGCCGCGCTCGTCAGCTCCGGTGCCTGCTCCATCCTTGCGGTCCCCTCACCCAGTGATCGACTGTTAATGAGCGTTAACCATTTCCTCCAGGTTAACGACCGCTAACCTCCCTGTCTAGAATTGCCCTCATGGCCACGAGAACCGACGCACCGACCCGTCGCGAGCAGATCCTCAGGGAGGCCGCGCGGCTGTTCGCCGAGCGCGGGTTCCACGGCGTGGGGGTGGACGAGATAGGCGCCGCCGTCGGCATCAGCGGGCCGGGGCTCTACCGGCACTTCCCGGGCAAGGACGCGATGCTCGCCGAACTGCTGGTCGGCATCAGCGGCCGGCTGCTGACCGGCGCGAAGCGGCGCCTCCAGGAGGCCGACGGCGTGCCGCCCGAGGCGTTCCTCGACTCGCTCGTCGAGGGCCACATCGACTTCGCCCTCGACGACCGTCCCCTGATCACCCTGCACGACCGTGAGCTGGACCGCCTCCGTGACAGCGACCGCAAGCTGGTCCGCCAGCTCCAGCGGCAGTACGTCGAACTGTGGGTGGAGGCCCTGCGTGCCGTGTATCCGGGCCTCGCCGAGCCGACCGCCCGCTCGGCGGTGCACTCCGTCTTCGGTCTGCTGAACTCCACCCCGCACCTCGGCCGGCCGGGTTCCCTGCCGGGCCGCGCGGTCACGGCGGCGCTGCTGCACCGGATGGCCAGGGGGGCCTTCGCGGCGGCCGTGGAGTGACGAGCGTTACCCCCGCCCCACCCTGGACGCTCTTCGTACTCGCCGGTACGGTTGTTCTCTGAGCAAGCGCTTAGCCAATGGGTGGCAGCCATCATTCGAGCACCCCGACGGCGAGCAACCACATCCGCGAGAGCGGCGCCGGCTTAGGCGCAGAGAGGGGCCGGCGGTGCGCCGTACGGTGTTCAACGAGGACCACGAGGCGTTCCGGGAGACTCTCCGGGCCTTCATCGAGGCCGAGGTCGTTCCCGTCTACGACGAGTGGTTCGCGGCCGGCCAGGCGCCGCGCGACTTCTACTACAAGCTCGCCGAGCTCGGCGTCTTCGGCATCCGCGTCGACGAGGAGTACGGCGGCGCCGGCATCGACTCGTACAAGTTCGAGGCCGTGCTGTACGAGGAGACCGCCCGCGCGGGCGTCTCCTTCGGCGGTTCCGGTGTCCACGTGCTGCTCGGTCTGCCGTACCTCAAGCTGCTCGCCACCGACGAGCAGAAGAAGCGCTTCCTGCCGAAGTTCGTCTCCGGCGAGGAGATGTGGGCGATCGCGATGACCGAGCCGGGCACCGGCTCCGACCTCGCGGGCATGAAGAGCACCGCCAAGCTCTCCGAGGACGGCACGCACTACGTCCTCAACGGCTCCAAGACCTTCATCACCGGTGGCGTGCACGCCGACCGCATGATCGTCTGCGCCCGCACCTCCGCGCCCACCGCCGAGGACCGCCGTCACGGCATCTCCCTCTTCGTGGTGGACACCAAGGCCGAGGGCTACTCGGTCGGCCGCAAGCTGGACAAGCTCGGCCTGAAGACCTCCGACACCGCCGAGCTGGCGTTCGTCGACGTCAAGGTGCCCGTCGAGGACCTGCTCGGCGAGGAGAACAAGGGCTTCTACTACCTCGGCCACAACCTCGCCTCCGAGCGCTGGGGCATCGCCTACGGTGCGTACGCGCAGGCCAAGGCCGCCGTCCGGTTCGCCAAGCAGTACGTGCAGGAGCGCGTGGTCTTCGGCAAGCCGGTCGCGCACTTCCAGAACACCAAGTTCGAGCTGGCCGCCTGCCAGGCCGAGGTGGACGCGGCCGAGGCCGTCGCCGACCGCGCCACGGAGGCCCTGGACGCGGGCGAGCTGACCCCGGCCGAGGCCGCCAGCGCCAAGCTGTTCTGCACCGAGGTCGCCCACCGGGTGATCGACCGCTGCCTCCAGCTGCACGGCGGCTACGGCTTCATGAACGAGTACCCGATCGCCCGCCTGTACGCGGACAACCGCGTCAACCGCATCTACGGCGGCACCAGCGAGATCATGAAGTCGATCATCGCCAAGGACATGGGCCTGTAAGGCCCGGGAAACCTCAGGAAATCACTGGCGGGTACAACTGTCTCCCATGAGCCAGGCACTACAGGATCTCCTCGATCTGCTCGACATCGAGCAGATCGAGGAGAACATCTTCCGCGGCCGGTCCCGCTCCGCCGTCGTCCCGCGGGTCTTCGGCGGGCAGGTCGCGGCGCAGGCGCTGGTCGCCGCCGGACGGACGGTCCCCGAGGACCGTCTCGCCCACTCCCTGCACGCGTACTTCCTGCGCATGGGGGACCCTGGCGCGCCCATCGTCTACACGGTCGACCGGATGAACGACGGCCGGTCCTTCACCGCGCGCCGCGTCGTCGCCGTCCAGCACGGACAGCCGATCTTCGCGCTGTCCGCCTCCTTCCAGCGGTACGAGGAGGGCTTCGAACACCAGGCCCCGATGCCGCCGGCCCCGGACCCGGCCACGCTGCCGACCTCCGAGGAACGGCTGCGCGGCTACGCGCACCTCGATCCCGAGGTCGTCGAGCGGTTCCTGGAGGCCCGCGAGGCGGTCGACCTGCGCTACGTCGACGAGCCGCCCTACGGCCGGTACGGCGCACCGCGCGAACCGCACTCCCAGGTCTGGTTCCGCGCCAACGGCAAGCTGGCCGACGACCCTCTCCTGCACGTCGTCCTCGCCACCTACGTCTCCGACATGACGCTCCTGGACTCGGTCCTGCTCGCGCACGGGCGCGGCGGCTGGGCGGTCGGTGACGTGGTGGGGGCGTCCCTGGACCACGCGATGTGGTTCCACCGCCCGTTCCGCGCCGACGAATGGCTCCTCTACGACCAGGAGTCGCCGTCCGCGCACGGCGGCCGGGGCCTCGGCCAGGCCCGCATCTACACCCAGGACGGCCGGCTCGCCGTCTCGGTGATCCAGGAGGGCGTGGTCCGCGCCCCGCGGGGCGGCTGAGCACCCGGCGCCGCACGCGCGCGGGCGGCGCCCCTGCCGGGAGGACCTCGCCCAGGACGGGACCTAGTCGGTCAGTCCCGCCGCGGCCAGCAGATAGGCCGTCATCACGTCGTAGTGACGCGGGCTGACGACGTGGTCGTCGAGCGGGACCGCCACCTGGACGGTGCCCTCCGACTCGGCGATGAACAGCGCCGGGTCGTTGCAGTCGGCGTACCCCACGGAGTCGACGCCGTGCTGCCCGGCGTAGCCCGCCCAGCCGTGGTCGGCGACGACCAGGTCGGGCAGCGGCCGGCCCTCGCGTTCGAGCGCGGTGAGGATGGCCTTCATCGGCTCGCCCGAGTGGGTGTGCCAGAGGGTGGCGCCGTGTTCCAGAACCGCCACGTCGGCCAGCTGCCAGACGTACCCCTCGTCCGTCTGGAGCCCTTCCGGGATGACGACGATCTCGCAGCCGGCCGCGCGCAGGGCGGCGGCGGTGGCGCGGTGCACGTCGAGGAGGCCGCCCGGGTGGCCGGTGGCGAAGAGGACCCGCTGCTGTCCCTCGGCAGCCTTGCGCAGCCGGGCAGCGAGCCGGTCCAGGCCGTCGACCGTCAGCTCGGGGTCGATGGTGTCCTGGCCGTAGCGGTACTCGGCGTCGTCGTTCACGCCGACCCGCTCCGCCATCACCGCGAGCACGTCCTGCTCGTCGGTCCAGCGGTCGCCGAGCTCCAGGCCGAGCCAGAAGTTGCGGACACCGTTCGCGAGCTGGCGGTAGTGGGAGAGGTTGTTCTCGCGGGGCGTGGCGACGTCCCCGGCGATACGGGTTCTGACGAGGTGGTCGACGAGTTCGGCGCGGCTGGGCGTCCCGGGTATCGGCATGGTTTCCATTGTGGGGCAGCGGACTGTGCGCGTCTGCGCTGTTCCGGACGCTGGGACACGCGTCACTCACCGTTGTGCGAGCGAGAACCACAGCTCCATCCGGACGTCCGGATCGTCCAGGTCCGTCCCCAACAGGGCGGCGCAGCGGGCGATCCGCTGCCGCACGGTGTTGCGGTGCACGGCCAGGGCCACCGCCGTACGGTCCCAACTGCCGTGCAGGGAGAGCCAGGTGCGCAGCGTCTCGATGAGCGCGGTGCTCGCGCCGCTCGCCTCGATCGGGGCGAGCACCGCCCGGGCGTGGGCGCGGGCCGTGTCCTCGGGCACCAGGTCCAGCAGCCCGCCCCCGGAGCCGTGGCGGACGAGTGCCGTGCGGGTGGCGCGGGCCCGGGCCAGCGCCCGGGCCGCCTGCGCGTCGGCGGCGGGCCAGTCGGCGGGCGCCGCGTCCGCGCTGACGCCGAGGATCCAGCCCGGCTGCGGCCGCGGCGCGGCGCCGGCCGGGACGAGGACCCGCACGACGTCGTGCGCGAGGTCGACCAGCGGTGAGCCGAGACCGGTGCCGAGCGCGGCGGCCGCCACCGGGAGGTAGGGGTCCCCCCGCTCGGGCGAAGCCGGGAGCGGGGGGATCCGGTCGTCCGGCCGGGCGTGCACGACGAGCCACCGCTCGCCTCCCAGCAGCGGGGCCACCTCGGCGGGCGCGGCCCCCAGCAGCAGCCGTACGAGCGCCGACGAGCGGGCCGCTCCCGAGCCGCTCTGGTGTTCGCCGGTGAGGAGGGAGAGCAGGACGGCGGCGACGGAGGCGATGGTGTGGTCGCCGGGGTCCCGCCGGGGCGCCGCCACCCCGAGCACGAACCCCCGGCCGGCCCCGAGCGCGTAGGCGGCGAGATGGACCCCGTCGGGGGTGGTGTCGCTGGCGGTGGCGGAGGCGCGGGAGAGGAGGAGGCGGGCGAGCCCGGCGAGGGGGACGTCCGTCGCGGACGTCTGTCCCGCCCCCGCGATCTCCGTCCCCTCCGGCCCGTACAGCACCGCGCGCCCCCCGACCCGCTGGGCGAGCTGCCGCAGGACGGACGGGACCGGGTCAGGGCGGGAGGCGGCGGCCGCGAGGCTCTGCTGGGCCTCCGTGACCCGGCGCAGCTCGGCGGTGCGGGCCCGCTCCAACAGCTGCCAGACCGCGCGGGCCACGGCCGAGAACGTCGTCTGCGGTGGCACCTCCAGGAGGGGCAGCCCGTACGCGTCGCAGGCGGCGACCAGCGCCCCGGGCACGGTGTCGTGCACCGGCGCGACCCCGAACCCGAGGGCCGCGCCGCCCGCCTCGACGATCCGCGAGACGTAGTCCTCGAAGTAGTCCCCGGGTCTCGGCCCCGTTCGGCCGGGGGCGACTCCGGCCGAGCCGGCGGCCTCCGGGATGTGCACGCCCGCCGTGAGCAGCAGCTCGCCGCCCAGCAGATACGGATAGGGGTCGGCCATCTCCGAGGTGTGCGCCCCGTGCAGCACGGTGCCGGGCTCGGCGGGACCGGCGATCTGCCGCAGGGCGAGGTCCTCGCGGGCCAGCAGGGCGGCGAGGGGGACCGATGGGGTGGGGGGTACGGCGGGCTCCGGCACTATGGACGTTTCCTCCACTGGGCGCGGTTCGAGTGGATGAAACTTACACTTCCAGGGTGCTTTTCGGCCACCTAGGGTCAACTCCCGAACCACCTCAGCCATCAAGAAGGGTGGGCCCCGTGGCCGTCGACTACACCGTGATCGCCGTCTATCTGGCCGGCATGCTGGCCATGGGCTGGTGGGGCATGCGCCGCGCCCGCTCGAAGAGCGAGTTTTTGGTCGCGGGGCGTCGCCTCGGGCCCGTCATGTACTCCGGCACCATGGCGGCGATCGTCCTGGGCGGCGCGTCCACCATCGGCGGCGTGGGCCTGGGATACCAGTACGGGCTGTCCGGCGCGTGGATGGTGTTCACCATCGGCCTGGGCCTGCTCGCCCTCTCCGTCTTCTTCTCGGCCCGCATCGCCCGGCTCAAGGTCTACACGGTCTCCGAGATGCTGGACCTGCGCTACGGCGGCCGGGCCGGCGTGATCTCGGGCGTGGTGATGTGGGCGTACACCCTGATGCTCGCCGTGACGTCGACCATCGCGTACGCCACCATCTTCGACGTCCTCTTCGACATGAACAGGACCGTCGCGATCATCCTCGGCGGCTCGATCGTCGTCGCGTACTCGACGCTCGGCGGCATGTGGTCGATCACCCTCACCGACATGGTGCAGTTCGTGGTGAAGACGATCGGCGTGCTCCTCCTGCTGCTGCCGATCGCGGTCGTCAAGGCGGGCGGCTTCAGCGAGATGAAGGCGAAGCTGCCGACCGGGTACTTCGACCCGCTGGGCATCGGCGGCGAGACGATCTTCACCTATGTGCTGATCTACACCTTCGGCATGCTCATCGGCCAGGACATCTGGCAGCGCGTGTTCACCGCCCGCGGCGACCGGACGGCGAAGTGGGGCGGCACGGTGGCGGGCACCTACTGCCTCGTGTACGCCCTCGCCGGCGCCGTCATCGGCACCGCGGCCAAGGTGCTCTACCCGAACCTCGCCTCCGCGGACGCCGCCTTCGCGACGATCGTCAAGGACGAACTCCCGGTCGGCGTGCGCGGGCTGGTGCTGGCCGCCGCGCTCGCCGCCGTGATGTCGACCTCGTCGGGCGCGCTGATCGCCTGCGCGACCGTCGCCAACAACGACATCTGGTCGCGGCTGCGGGGCTCCGTGAGCGCCGACGGCGAGGAACGCGACGAGGTCAGGGGCAACCGCCTGTTCATCCTCCTGATGGGCGTCGCGGTGATCGTCACGGCGATCGCCCTGAACAACGTCGTCGAGGCGCTGACGGTGGCCTACAACCTGCTTGTCGGCGGACTGCTGGTCCCCATCCTCGGCGGACTGCTCTGGAAGCGCGGCACGGTCCAGGGCGCCCTCGCCTCCGTCGTGGTCGGCGGCGTCGCGGTGATCGGCCTGATGGCCGGCTACGGCATCCTCGCCAACGAGCCGGTCTACTACGGCCTCCTCGCCTCCCTGGCCGCCTACCTCGCCGTCTCCCTGGCGACCCCGGCCACCGACCCCGCCGTACTGGCCGCCTGGCGCGAGCGGCTGGCCGGCCGGACCCCCGAGGCGGCCGGAACCTCGCCTGTTCCGGTGTCCCAGTAGAGTCGTACGAGAAGTAGTACATACGCGATGAAGCGTAAGAAAGAGAGCATTTGACCATGAGTGGCAACGAGACGCCCCGCGGCCCCGTCGACTCCTCCCGCATCCCGCGGTACGCGGGCCCCGCGACCTTCGCCCGGCTGCCCCGCCTCGACGAGGTGGGCCGCGCCGACGTCGCCGTGGTGGGCGTGCCGTTCGACTCGGGTGTCTCGTACCGGCCGGGCGCCCGCTTCGGCGGCAACGCGATCCGCGAGGCGTCCCGGCTGCTGCGGCCGTACAACCCGGCGCAGGACGCCTCCCCGTTCGCCCTCGCGCAGGTCGCGGACGCCGGTGACATCGCGGCGAACCCGTTCAACATCCACGAGGCCGTGGAGACGATCGAGGCGGCGGCCGACGACCTGCTCGGCACCGGAGCCCGCCTGATGACCCTCGGCGGCGACCACACCATCGCGCTGCCGCTGCTGCGCTCGGTCGCGAAGAAGCACGGCCCGGTGGCCCTGCTCCACTTCGACGCGCACCTCGACACCTGGGACACGTACTTCGGCGCGGAGTACACCCACGGCACCCCGTTCCGCCGGGCCGTGGAGGAGGGCATCCTCGACACCGAGGCCCTCTCCCACGTCGGCACCCGCGGCCCGCTGTACGGCAAGCAGGACCTGACCGACGACGAGAAGCTCGGCTTCGGCATCGTCACCTCGGCGGACGTGTACCGGCGCGGCGCCGACGAGATCGCCGACCAGCTGCGTCAGCGCATCGGCGACCGCCCCCTCTACATCTCCATCGACATCGACTGCCTCGACCCGGCGCACGCCCCCGGCACCGGGACCCCGGAGGCGGGCGGCATGACCTCGCGCGAGCTCCTGGAGATCCTGCGGGGCCTGGCCTCCTGCAACCTGGTCTCGGCGGACGTCGTCGAGGTGGCCCCCGCGTACGATCACGCGGAGATCACGTCGGTGGCCGCGTCCCACACGGCGTACGAACTGACCACGATCATGTCCCGACAGATTGCCGAGGCTCGCGCGAAGTGACTCACGACCACGACCTGGTGCTTCGGCCGACTCAGGCGCAGACCGCCGCTGCGCTGAACCCTCCCGCCGGCCGCAACGGCGGAGACCTGGTCGTGGAGACGCTGGCCGGGCTCGGCGCGACCACCGTCTTCGGACTGCCCGGCCAGCACGCGCTCGGCATGTTCGACGCGCTGCGCCGCTCCTCGCTGCGGTACATCGGCCTGCGGGTGGAGAACAACGCGGGGTTCGCCGCGGACGCGTACGGCAGGATCACCGGCGAGGCGGCCCCGCTGCTGCTCTCGACGGGCCCGGGCGCGCTCACCTCGCTCGCGGCGCTCCAGGAGGCCGCGGCCGCCTCGGCGCCGGTGCTGGCGATCAGCAGTCAGATCCCGACGGCCGGCCTGGGCGGCGGCCGCCACGGCTATCTGCACGAACTGCCCGACCAGGCGGCCTCGTTCCGCGGTGTGGTGAAGTCGGTCCACAGCGTCCGCACCCAGTCACAGATCCCGTCGGCGATCGAGGCGGCCTGGAAGTCCGCGCTGACCGTGCCGCACGGCCCGGTGTGGGTGGAGATCCCGCAGGACGTGCTCCTGGCGCAGACGCTGATCCCGGTGGTGACCGGCGGCGACGCCTTCCCCGAAGAGCTGCCGCCGCGCCCCGAACTGACCGCCGTGGCAGCCGATCTGCTGTCGAAGGCGGCCCGTCCGGCGATCATCGCGGGCGGCGGGGTCGTACGGTCGGACGCCTCCGGCAAGCTGAAGCAGCTGGCGGAGGCGTTGCAGGCCCCGGTGGTCACCACGCCCGGCGGCAAGGGGGCGTTCCCCTGGACGCACCCGCTCTCGCTCCAGTCCTGGATCGAGGACCGTCACACCACGGACTTCCTGGAGGACGCGGACGTCCTCCTGGTCGTCGGCTCGGGGCTCGGCGAACTCTCCTCGAACTACCACACGTTCAAGCCCCGGGGCCGGGTCGTCCAGATCGAGGCGGACCTCGGCAAGCTGGAGTCGAACCATCCGGCGCTCGGCATCCACGCGGACGCGCGACTGGCGTTGCAGGCGCTGCTGGAGACGGTGGAGCCGGTGGAGCCGGTGGTGGAGCGGGCCCGTCCGGGGGCCGCCGAGCGCGTGCGTGAGGTCCTCGCCAAGGTCGCCGACCGTATCGCCGCCCAGGAACTCACCCTGGAACAGGAGGTGCTGGCGTCGGTCCGCAGGGCGCTGCCGGCCGACTCCCCGTCCTTCTGGGACATGACGATCCTCGCGTACTGGGCCTGGTCGGCCTTCGACGCGAAGGGCCCCAACCACATGCACTCGGCCCAGGGCGCGGGCGGCCTGGGCTACGGCTTCCCGGCGGCGCTGGGCGCGGCGGCGGCCGACCCGACCCGCCCGGTGCTCGCGGTGTCGGGCGACGGCGGCGCGCTGTACTCGATCGCGGAGCTGGCGACGGCCAGGCAGTACGACCTGAACGTCACCTGGCTGATCGTCGACGACGGCGGCTACGGCATCCTGCGCGAGTACATGACCGACGCCTTCGGCGAGCCCACGGCCACCGAACTGACCCGCCCGGACTACGTGGCCCTGGCCGAGTCCTTCGGGGTGCCGGGGGTGCGGACGTCCCCGGAGACCCTGGAGGCGGACCTGGCGAAGGCGTTGTCCACGCCCGGCCCCTCGGTGGTCCTCCTCCCGGCGGTGCTGCGGATGTTCGCGGCGACGCATCTCTCCTAGCCGCGGCCGGTCGCCGGGTTGATACGGTCGCGCCATGTCCGAAGCACACGGATCACCCGGCCCCGTCACCGCCGACGACGTGCAGGAAGCGGTCCGGTCGGCGGTGGCCGTCCTGCGGGCGGCCGAGGCGGCCGACTGGGACGCCAGGGCCGGTTCCCTGGACTGGAGCTGCTGGGAGACCGTCGAGCATCTGGCCGACGACCTGTTCGCCTACGCCGCCCAACTGGGCCCGCGGGGCGCGACGTCGGACACCGAGGTGCCCTTCGTGTGGCGTGCGGAGCGACCCGGTGCGCCGGCGAACGTGATCTTCGCGGACCGTACGGCCGGGCCGGCCGGGCTCGCTCAGGTGCTGGAGGCCTGCGGGGCGCTGCTGACCGCTATGGTGCGGACGGCACCGGCGGGCGTCCGGGCGCATCACGTCTTCGGGGCCGCCGACCCCGAGGGGTTCGCCGCCATGGGGGTCGTCGAGACGCTGGTGCATCTGCACGACGTCGCCGAGGGGCTCGGGGTCCCGTGGGAGCCGGACCCCGCACTGTGCGACCGGGTGCTGACGAGGCTCTTCCCGGACGCCCCCGCCGCCCCCGCCGCCAGTGCCGGACCCGCCGCCCCTGCCGGACCGGCCGCACCCGCCGGATCCGACCGGTGGGCCACCCTGCTGTGGGCCACCGGCCGGGGAGAGATCCCGGGGCACGCGCGCCTCACGCGATGGCGCTGGCACGGCGCTCCCCGCGGCGAGCGGTAGGGCTGGGCTCGGCAGGCACACGGGCACGCCGTCCGAGCACGTCGTCCGGGCACTCCGGGCGGGCTGCCCGTGAACGCCGAAAGGGACCGAACCCCCTTGGAATCAAGGGAAGTCCGGCCCCTTCACGGTCGCGCTCCAGCTGCTACCAGATCGCCTCGACCCACTCCGGGTGGTCGATGAACGGGTTGCGGTTGTGCTGGTAGGTGTCGTAGATGACCTGGTTGCGCTTCTCCTCGAAGGCGCTCGGCGGGTCCGCCTCGTTCCACGCCTTGAGGACGGAGAGCTTGCCCATGTAGGGGTTGCTGCCGTTGCCGACCTTCTCGTTGGGCTCCAGGTTGGCGAAGCCGTCGTCACCCTCGTAGCGCACGGCCATGTACAGGATCATGCGGGCCACGTCGCCCCGGTCCGCGGCGCGCGGCGCGAAGGAGTCGGAGTCGACGGTGCTGCCGCCGCCGTTGGTGACCGCGCTGCCGCCGTTGTCGAAGTCCAGGTTGCCGCGGATGCTGTTGACCTGGACGTCCGCGGGACGCAGGTGGTGCAGGTCCGTGCCCGGACCGGTCACCTCGCCGAAGTCGCCGTGGGACTTGGCCCAGGTGTGCTCGCGGTTCCAGTCGCCGACGTCACCGCCGTTGAGGGACTTGCTGCGCGAGACACCGCTGTACAGCAGGATCACGTTGCTGCTGTTGTTCGGGTCCTGGTCGGTGGCCTTCAGGGCGTCCCAGACCGCGGAGTACGAGATCTTCGTCTGGCTGCTGATGATCGTGTGCAGCGAGGACTTCAGGCTCGTACCCGTTTTGCCGACCGCGTTCTTGTAGTACGTCGAGTCGTATGCCGTCGTGGTCGCCGCGGCGGGGGTCGCGGTGAGCGCGGGCGCGGTGAGACCGACCAGGACGGCAGTGGTGGCAAGCGCCACCGACTTCCATCGGCGTATGCGTGTCGCCAGCATGTGGGGTGTCCGATCTACGCGGGTTGATTGGAGGCGGCAATCGGGAGAGTGACATGCACATGCGGTCATGGCAATGAATCTGACATGTCTATCAGGTGACAGGAACCGGCAAATTGCCCCTTGTCTACGCGAGTTGAACGCGCTTTCTCACGCCGAAACGGCCCCCGACCGTCATGTCGGGGGCCGTTCCGTTCCGTTGGGCCGTGGCGGTCAGCTCACGTCCGAGGCGTCCAGTCGGTAGACCGTCGACTGGTTGCTCTGCGCCGAGGTGTCCGTGCCCGAGGCGTCCGATCCGGAGGTCCCGGAGCCGGACCCGGACGCGGTGCCCGAGCCGGACGCGGAGCTCGCCGTCGAGCTGTAGGCGCTCTCCTTCACCGCCGTGCCGTTCTTCTGCACCCAGGCGGTGATCTCCTGGTTCAGGCTGCTGTTGCCGCCCATACCGCCGCCGCCGAGCTGGATGTAGTGCAGCTCGCCCTTCTTCACCAGCTCCTTGAGCTTGGCGAGGGTCATCGCCTGGTCGCTGCCGGTGAAGCCCCACATGGAGATGACGGGCTTGCCGCTGCTGAGGATCATCTGGCCCGCGCTCTGCGAGTTGGAGACCGCGATCAGCCAGGTGGCGCCGTCCTGGTGCTTCTCCAGGTACGAGATGAGCTCGCTGTCGGCGCCGCCCGTGCCGCCACCGCCCATGCCGCCGCCACCCGTACCGCCGCCGGGCCCCCCGCCGGTGCCGCCGCCCGGAGCCGTGCCGCTCTCGCCGCCGGCCTGGGCGCCGCCGGGGAACTCCCCGTTCGCGCCGCCCTGTTGGCCGCTCTGGCCGCCGCTCGGCGCGCCGCTGGGGGCGCCACCGCCCTGCGGGAGTTCGCCGTTGCCGCCGCCCGGCGTCATCTGGCCGCCCCCGCCGCCCGGGAACTCGCCGTTCGCCTGGCCGCCCTGCTGCGTGCCGCCGGGCGCCTGGCCACCGGGACCGCCGTTGCCGCCGCCGCCCCGGCCACCGCCGCCGCCGGGACCGCCCATGCCGCCACCCGTGGACGGACCCGCGGTCGGGTTGGTGCCGCCCATCATGCCGCTGGAAGAACCGAACGCGGGCGAGGCGGCGTACGCCGTCGGACCGGCGAGGGCCGCCACGATCGCCGCGGCGACGGACGCGCCGAGCAGCCGGACCGCGGTGCCGGAGCTCGCGGACCGCAGGACGAACAGGCCCACGATCGCGAGGACCATGACCACGCCGACGGCCGGCCACAGCCAGGTGTTCCAGCCGGTGGCGCGCCGCAGCAGCACGATCGCCCAGCCGCCGGTGACCGCGAGCCCCACGGGCAGCACCCACGACCAGCGGGCGTCACCGCCGCGCAGGGCGCGCCACAGCATGACGCCGCCGCCCCCGCACAGCGCCGCGATGCCCGGGGCGAGCGCGGTCGTGTAGTACGGGTGCATGGTGCCCTCGGCCATGGCGAAGGTCAGGTAGTGCAGCACCAGCCAGCCGCCCCACAGCACCAGGGCGGCGCGGATCGGGTCGGTGCGCGGGGCCCGGCCGCGCAGCACCAGGCCGGCGACGAGCGCGAGGCCCGCGAAGGGGATCAGCCAGGAGATCTGGCCGCCGAGGACGTCGTTGAACATCCGGCCGATGCCCGCGGTTCCGGCGAAGGAGCCACCGCCTCCGCCGCCCCCGCCGTTGCCCTCGCCGCCGAGGACGCGGCCCAGGCCGTTGTAGCCCATGATCAGGTCCCAGGCGCTGCCGTCGGTCGAACCGCCGATGTACGGCCGGTCGTCGGCGGGCACCAGGGACACGGCCGTCGCCCACCAGAAACTGGCGACGGCCAGTGCCACGGCGGCCAGCGCCAGGTTCACGGCCTTCTTCTTCCAGCCGAGCCGCGACGCGAACAGGTAGACGGCGAAGACGGCGGGCAGGGCGATGTAGCCCTGGAGCATCTTGGTGTTGAAGGCGAGCCCGAAGCAGGCCGCGGAGCCGAGGAGCGGCAGCAGCCGGTCGTCGCGCGTGGCGCGCAGCGCGAGAGCGGCGCCCGCCACCATCAGCAGCACCAGGATCGTGTCGGGGTTGTTGTCGCGGTTGATGGCGACGGTGATCGGCGTCAGCGCGAGCACGAGGGCCGCGACGGCGGCGGCCGCGTGGCCGAAGACCCGCTTCACGGACGAGTGCAGGATCCAGATCGTGCCCAGCGCCGCCGCCACCTCCGGCAGCATCATCTGCCAGGTGCCGAAACCGAAGATCCGGCAGGACAGGCCCATGATCATGAGCGCGAACGGCGGCTTGTCGACGGTGATGAAGTTCCCGGCGTCCAGCGAGCCGAAGAACCACGCCTTCCAGCTCTGCGTACCGCTGTAGATCGCGGAGCTGTAGAAGCTGTTGAGGCTCGACCCGGACAGGTTCCAGGAGTAGAGCACCGCCGCCAGGACCATGATCGCGATCAGCGCGGGCAGCGACCAGCGCGGCGCCCTGTCCGGCGGGGGTGCCGGGGGAGCCGTCTCGGAGGCCGTCGGCGGCGGCCGGTCCGCGGACACGGCGGGGGGCACGGTCGGGTGGGGGAGGGGATCGGTGGCAGATGTCACCCTGCGCATGCTGTACGGCCGTTGTGGGTGGTCGCTGTGGTCAGGCTGGCCGTCGCCTGTGAGAACGCACAGGCCGCGGTAACGGGTTGCCCAGGCTTTCCCCAACACCCGAGGTGAGGCGTACGACCTCGGCGATACGTACAACCTTTCGTACGAACCCGTGTGTCAACAGGTCATGACTCACCGGACACGAAGAAGCACAAGGCTGCTCGGCGCCGGGCTCACCGCCGGCGTCCTCATAACCGGCGTGGCCGCCGCCGCACCCGCCTCGGCCGCCACGCCCACCGTGAGCTGTACGTCGGCCAAGGCCGGGCTGGCGGCCAAGCTGAAGAAGGACATCACCGCCGCGCTCGCGAACCGCAAGGGCACGGTCGCCGTCGGCCTCTACGACCGCACCACCAACACCACCTGCACCCTGCGTGCCTCCACCGCCTACGACTCGGCCAGCGTCGTCAAGGTCACCGTCCTCTCCGCGCTGCTGTGGGACGCGCAGAAGACCGGCCGGGCGCTGACCAGCCGTGAGAAGACCCTCGCCACGGCCATGATCACCAAGTCGGACAACGCCTCCACCTCCACCCTGTGGAAGCAGCTCGGCGTCACGAAGATCAAGAACTTCCTGACGGCCGCGAAGATGACGCAGACCAAGCCGGGCGCGAACAACTACTGGGGCCTGACCCAGATCACCGTCACCGACGAGCAGAAGCTGCTGAAACTGCTCACCGCCAAGAACACGGTCCTCACCGACGCCTCGCGCGCCTACGTCAACACGCTGATGGGCCAGGTCGTCCCGTCGCAGCGCTGGGGCACCCCCTACGGCAGGCCGGCCGGGGTCAGCTGGCACGTCAAGAACGGGTGGCTGTCGCGCGCCACGCACGGCTGGCGGGTGCACAGCGTCGGCACGTTCAAGGGCGGCGGCCACGACTACGTCATGACCGTCCTCACCCACGGCAACAGCACGATGAACTACGGCATCACGACCATTCAGGGCGTCGCCAAGGTCATCCACAAGGACCTGGCCGCTTCCTGAGCGAGCCTTTACGCGGTGTCCCACCGCACGTCACCGACCCGGCCTACGGTGACGCCCATGCGCCTGCGAACCGTACTCGCCACCCTCACCGCCGGCCTGGCGGCGGCCACCACCCTCACCGCCGCCGGGCCCGCGAACGCCCACCCGGCCACGAACAGCGCAGCCGGCTCGGCCACGGGCCACGCCTGTTCACCCGCCGTCTCCCTCGACGGCTTCTCCGACGCCCTCGACAAGACGACCTTCGACGGCACCTTCGTCGGCAACCTCTCCGCGCTCGCCCTGGACGGGGACGGCTCCCTCGCGGCCCTCTCCGACCGCTCCGCGCTCTTCGGCCTGGACGCCGGGACCCTCGCCCCGAAGTCGGTCGTCCCGCTCGCCGACGAAAGCGGGGCCGCGCTCGACAGCGAGGGTCTCGCCGTCGACCGGGACGGCACCCGGCTGATCACCTCCGAGACCGAGCCGTCCGTCCGCCGCTACGGCCGCGACGGCAAGATCCTCGAACGCCTCCCGGTCCCGTCCTCGCTCCTCGTCGCCCCGGCCGGCCGCGCCACGTCCAACCAGACCTTCGAGGGGCTGACGCTGCTGCCCGGCGGACGCACCCTCCTCGCGTCGATGGAGTACGCGATCTCCGGAGACAGCGCGGGCATCGTCCGCTTCCAGACCTGGCAGCGGCACCACGGCCGGTTCGCGCTCGCGGCCCAGTACGCCTACCGCACCGACTCCGGCCTCGGCGTCCCCGAGGTCCAGGCCCTGCCCGACGGCCGGCTGCTCGTCCTGGAGCGCGGCTTCACCTCCGGCGTCGGCAACACGGTCCGCCTCTACCTGGCCGACCCCCGCCACGCCACGGACACCGGCGGCGTCGAGAACCTCACCGGCCAGGCCGGCGTGCGCCTGGTGAAGAAGACACTCCTCGCCGACATCGTGAACTGCCCGTCACTGGGAGCGACTGCCAAGCAGCCACAGCCGAACCCGCTGCTCGACAACATCGAGGCCATGGTGGTCACGGGCCGCGCCAAGGGCCGCCTGGAGGTGCTCCTGGCCAGCGACGACAACCAGAACGCGGCACAGACGACCCGCTTCTACCGGCTGCGCATACGCCTCTGACCGCCTCCGGCCGCCGCTGACCGACTGTGACCGTGTGTCCCCGATTGTTGCGGAGGGATGAAATCCGCTTCTGACGGCGTTGGTGCCTTCCGGCAGACCAGGACGACCCGGACGACCGGGACGGCCGGGACGACAGGAAGGCACCGGCGTGGCAGTGCAGCAGGGGGAGCAGCGGCGAGGCTGGGCGCGCAGACTGGCCGGGTACGCCTGGGGTCACCGGGTGGACGTCCTGCTCGCGCTGGGCTCCTCGCTCGCCGGCATGGCCGTCCTGGCACTGGTCCCGCTGGTCACCAAGGTGATCATCGACGATGTGATCGGCGACCACACCCGGGACATGGGCCCCTGGGCGGGCGCCCTGATCGCCGCCGCCGTCCTCGTCTACGTCCTCACCTACGTCCGCCGCTACTACGGCGGCCGACTCGCTCTCGCCGTCCAGCACGACCTGCGGACCGCGATGTTCGAGACGATCACCCGCCTCGACGGCCGGCGTCAGGACGAGCTGTCCACCGGCCAGGTCGTGGGCCGCGCCACCAGCGACCTCCAGCTCATCCAGGGTCTGCTCTTCATGCTCCCGATGACGATCGGGAACCTGCTCCTCTTCCTGATCTCCCTGATCATCATGGCCTGGCTGTCCCTCCCGCTCACCCTGGTCGCCCTCGCCGTGGCGCCCGCCCTCGCGTACATCGCCCGGCGCAGCCGCACCAAGCTCCACCCCGCCACCTGGTACGCCCAGGCCCAGGCGGCGGCCGTCGCGGGCGTGGTCGACGGAGCCGTCAGCGGCGTACGGGTCGTGAAGGGGTTCGGCCAGGAGGACCAGGAGACCGGCAAACTGCGCGAGGTCGGCCGCCGGCTCTTCGCCGGCCGGCTGCGCACGATCCGCCTGAACTCGGCCTACACCCCCGCCCTCCAGGCCGTCCCCGCCCTCGGCCAGGTCGCCATGCTGGCACTCGGCGGCTGGCTGGCCGTGGGCGGCCACATCACCCTCGGTACCTTCGTCGCCTTCTCCACCTACCTCGCCCAGCTCGTCGGCCCGGTGCGGATGCTCGCCGTGGTCCTCACGGTCGGCCAGCAGGCCCGCGCGGGCACCGAACGCGTCCTGGAACTGATCGACACCGAGCCGTCGATGAAGGACGGCACCAAGGCGCTGCCCGCCGACGCCCCCGCCACCGTCGAGTTCGACGACGTGAGCTTCGGCTACGACCCCGGCCGGCCCGTCCTCGACGGCCTGACCTTCGAGATCCGCCCCGGCGAGACCCTCGCGGTGGTGGGCTCCTCCGGCTCGGGCAAGTCCACCGTCTCCCTCCTCCTGCCCCGCTTCTACGACGTCGGCCGGGGCGCCGTCCTCATCGGCGGTCACGACGTCCGCGAGCTCACCCTCGACTCGCTGCGCGCCGCGATCGGCCTGGTCCCCGAGGACTCGTTCCTCTTCTCCGACACCGTCCGCGCCAACATCGCGTACGGCCGTCCCGACGCCACCCAGGAGCAGATCGAGGCCGCCGCCCGTGCCGCACAGGCCGACCGGTTCATCGCCGAGCTGCCCCTGGGCTACGACACGACGGTCGGCGAACACGGCCTCACCCTCTCCGGCGGCCAGCGCCAGCGGGTCGCGCTCGCCCGCGCGATCCTCACCGACCCGCGCCTGCTGGTCCTCGACGACGCGACCTCCGCCGTCGACGCGGCGGTCGAGCACGAGATCCACGAGGCCCTCAAACAGGTCATGCAGGGCCGTACGACCCTGCTCATCGCGCACCGCCGCTCCACCCTCAACCTCGCCGACCGCATCGCCGTCCTGGACGCCGGACGGCTCGCCGACCTCGGTACCCACGAGGAACTCCAGGAGCGCTCCGCGCTCTACCGCCGGCTGCTCACCGACCCCGACGAGCTCGGCGGGGTCTCGCCCGGCCACGCCCGGCCGGCGGTGCCGGGCGAGGACACCTCCGTCCGCGAGGAACTGGACGCCGAGTTCGACGCCGAGCGCGGGGTGACCCCCCGGCTGTGGACAGGAGACCGGGAGCCCAAGGAGACCGCCCTCGCCGGGATGCCGGCCACCCCCGGGCTGCTCGCCCAGATCGAGGCGCTGCCCCCGGCCGTCGGCACCCCCGACGTCGACGAGCGGCAGGCGGTCCGGCCGGAGGCGTCGTACGGCCTGCGCCGGCTGCTGCGCGGCTTCGGCGCACCCCTCCTCGTCAGCCTCGGCCTGGTCGCCGTCGACGCCGGGACGAGCCTGCTGCTGCCGGTGATGATCCGGCACGGCATCGACCAGGGCGTGACCCGGGCCGCGCTGGGCGCCGTCTGGGCGGCCTCGCTGCTCGCGCTGCTCGCCGTGCTGGTGCAGTGGATCGCGCAGACCGGCGAGATCCGGATGACCGGCCGCACCGGCGAACGCGTCCTCTACACCCTCCGGCTGAAGATCTTCGCCCAGCTCCAGCGTCTCGGACTCGACTACTACGAGCGGGAGCTGACCGGCCGGATCATGACGCGGATGACGACCGACGTCGACGCCCTCTCCACCTTCCTGCAGACCGGCCTGGTCACGGCCTTCGTCTCGGTCGTCACCTTCTTCGGCATCATGGGCGCCCTGCTGGTCATCGACGTACAGCTCGCGCTGGTCGTCTTCGCGACGCTGCCGCCCCTGGTCGTCGCCACGTACTTCTTCCGCAGGGCCAGCGTGAAGGCGTACGAACTCGCCCGCGAGCGCGTGTCGACGGTCAACGCCGACCTCCAGGAGTCGGTGTCCGGGCTCAGGATCGTGCAGGCCTTCGGGCGCGAGCGGGACGGCGCGGCACGGTTCGCGCAGCGCAGTGACAGCTACCGCCAGGCGCGTATCCGGGGCCAGTGGCTGATCTCGATCTACTTCCCGTTCGTGCAGCTGCTGTCGTCCGTCGCGGCGGCGGCGGTCCTGGTCGCGGGCGCGGGCCGGGTGGACGCGGCGACCCTCACCACCGGCGCGCTGGTCGCGTACCTCCTCTACATCGACCTGTTCTTCGCCCCCGTCCAGCAGCTCTCCCAGGTCTTCGACGGCTACCAGCAGGCGACCGTCTCCCTGGGCCGGATCCAGGAACTGCTCCGGGAACCGACGTCCACCAAGTCCGCCGACGAGCCGCGCGAGGTCCTCTCGCTGCGCGGCGAGATCGCCTTCGAGGACGTGCACTTCAGGTACGGCGAGGAGGAAGAGGCCCTGACCGGAATCGAGTTGAGCATCCCGGCCGGCCAGACCGTCGCCTTCGTCGGCGAGACCGGCGCGGGCAAGTCGACCCTGGTCAAGCTGGTGGCCCGGTTCTACGACCCCACCGGCGGCCGGGTCACCGTCGACGGCACGGACCTGCGCTCCCTCGACCTCACCTCGTACCGCCACCGGCTGGGCGTCGTCCCGCAGGAGGCGTACCTGTTCCCCGGCACGGTCCGCGACGCCATCGCCTACGGCCGGCCCGACGCCACCGACGCCGAGGTGGAGGCGGCGGCCAGTGCGGTGGGCGCGCACGAGATGATCGCCACCCTCGACGGCGGCTACCTCCACGAGGTCGCCGAGCGCGGCCGCAACCTCTCCGCCGGCCAGCGCCAGCTGATCGCGCTGGCCCGCGCCGAGCTCGTCGACCCGGACGTCCTGCTCCTCGACGAGGCGACGGCCGCCCTCGACCTGGCCACGGAAGCCCAGGTCAACCAGGCCACGGACCGCCTGGCCGGCCGCCGCACCACCCTGGTCGTGGCGCACCGCCTGACCACCGCCGCCCGAGCGGACCGCGTCGTCCTCATGGACCACGGACAGGTCGTGGAGGACGGCACCCATGACGAGCTCCTGGCCCTGGGCGGACGGTACGCCCGGCTCTGGCGCACTTTCGTCGGCGAGGACGAGCCCGCGGCGGTGTGAGGCAACCATTCGGCGCGCGTCGTGCGTCCGTACATCAGTACGGCGATCGGGAGTACGACGGGCGTGGGAGGGGCGGGGACCGTGGGCACAGGTGCGAGAAGCGTGACGGTCCGGCGGCTCGTGCTCGGGCTGGCCCTGCTGATCGTGTCCGGGCTGCTCGCCGTCGCCGCGCCGGGCAGTGCTCAGGCCGCGACCTCCGCCGCGTCCTGCACGGGCCGCAAGGTGCGGACCCTGTCCTTCTCCACCGGCTCCGTGCTGGTCTACAAGGACGGCGGCTACGTCTGTGCCGTCACCGTCCAGAAGCATCCCGGCACCAAGCGGCTGATCTCGGTGAGCGTGCAGGCGCGCGGTCATGTCGCCGTGTCGAAGTCGCGGAAGCACACGCGCAGTTCCCCGCCGGCCAGGGTCTACGCGGGGCACCGGTGCGTGCGGGTGACGGGCGCGGTGGCCGGCGGTTCGTACCGCTCGGGCTGGCTGTTCTGCTGACTCCTCGGCCGAATCCACCACGGCCGATCGACGTGACGCGTCAACCCCCTCTGGTGTGACGGGTGTTGCTCCGATAGCTTCCGGCGACGCACATCTGTCTCACAGGGAGGGTGCACGCGCATGCGCAAGGCGCTCAGATGGCTGCTGGCGCTCACGGTGCTCATAGGCACCTTGAGCACGGCGGCCACGGCAGGGGCGGCCACCGCCGCCGAGCCCAAGGCCACCGCCGGCACGGACATCAAGGACCAGCTCCTCGCCGTACCGGGTATGAGCCTGATCGAGGAGAAGCCGTACCCCGGCTACCGCTACTTCGTCCTGAACTACACCCAGCCGGTGGACCACCGGCACCCCGCCAAGGGCACGTTCCAGCAGCGGATCACCGTGCTGCACAAGGACACCGCGCGCCCCACGGTCTTCTACACCGGCGGCTACAACGTCTCCACCACCCCCAGCCGCCGCGAGCCCACCCAGATCGTGGACGGCAACCAGGTCTCCATGGAGTACCGCTTCTTCACGCCCTCCCGCCCCGACCCCGCCGACTGGTCCAAGCTGGACATCTGGCAGGCGGCGAGCGACCAGCACCGCATCTTCAAGGCGCTGAAGAAGATCTACACCAAGAACTGGATCTCCACGGGCGGTTCCAAGGGCGGCATGACGGCGACCTACTACGAGCGCTTCTACCCCGGGGACATGGACGGCGTGGTGGCCTACGTGGCCCCCAACGACGTCGTCAACGACGAGGACTCCGCCTACGACCGCTTCTTCGCGAACGTCGGCACCGAGGAGTGCCGCGACCGCCTGAACGCCGTACAGCGTGAGGCGCTGGTGCGCAGGGAGCCGCTGGAGCAGAAGTACGCGTCGTACGCGGCGGAGAACGGCTACACGTTCGCCACCGTCGGCAGCCTGGACCGTGCCTACGAGGCGGTCGTCCTCGACTACGTCTGGGGCTTCTGGCAGTACAGCCTGCTGTCCGACTGCGCGTCGATCCCGGCGGACGCGGCCACGGCGACGGACGACGAGATCTGGACGTCCATCGACACGATCTCGGGCTTCTCGTTCTACACGGACCAGGGCCTGTCCCCGTACACCCCGTACTACTACCAGGCGGGCACCCAACTGGGCGCCCCCACCATCCACTTCCCGTCCATCGAGAAGAAGTACATCCGCTACGGCTACCAGCCCCCGCGCAACTTCGTCCCCCGCGACATCGGCATGAGGTTCCAGCCGCGGGCGATGCGTGACGTCGACACGTGGGTCAGGCACAACGCCCACCACATGCTCTTCGTCTACGGCCAGAACGACCCGTGGGGCGCGGAACGCTTCGGGCTCGGCAAGGGCGCGAAGGACAGCTACGTCTTCACGGCCCCCGGCCTGAACCACGGCGCCAACGTCGCCGGCCTGGTCGCCGACCAGAAGGCGCTGGCCACGGCCCGGATCCTGGCCTGGGCGGGCGTCGCGCCCAGCGCGGTCTCCCGGGCCGAGCCGCTGGCGAGGTTCGACGCGAGGCTGGACGTCCGGGACGTGGAGCGGGAGCCCGCGCTGCGCCCGTGACACCCGTCAACTCCCCGCGTACAGGGGCCCCGACGGCCGGCCGGCTCACATGCCGGTCGGCCGTCGTGCCGTTCACCGGCGGTGTGTATAGTCCCGCCCCATGGAATCCGGCGTCGAGCTCGTGAAGCGCGCGCACATCGACCTGCTCAGGGTCGCCACCGCGCTGTGTAGCTGATCCGCGCGCCCTTTTCCCGGCGCCCGCTTCCCTCTTCTCCGCCCTCCGCCGTATCTCCCTCCGTCGTGCGCCCGCGGTATTCCGTCTCTGACGTGATTCAACGTTGCATCATGAGCGACCCGGTGCGGCGAGCGCGTCCGGCCCCGTCTAAGGAATTCCGCCATGTCCGCCAAGTTCGCCATGTCCTCTCCCCGTTCCCTCGACAGAAGAGCAGCGCTGCGCCTGTTCGGCGCCGCCGGCCTCGGCCTCGCCGCTGCCGCCTGCGCCGGTCCCGGCGGCGGCTCGGGGGCGACGTCCTCCAGTGCCTCCCCCGCCGCCCTCGCCACCTCCGGCACCCCCGAGGGGACCGTCTCCTTCGCCCACTGGCGGGCCGAGGACAAGGCGGTGATCGCGGACCTGATCAAGGCGTTCGCGCGGAAGTACCCGGACGCCGCGGTCGAGCAGGACATCGCTCCCTCCGCCGACTACCAGTCGACCGCCCTGCGCCGCATCCAGGGCTCGAAGACCGGTGACCTGTTCACGGCGTTCCGGGGCGCGCAGTTCCAGCAGATCGTCAAGGCCGGCGTGTACGCGCCGCTGACCGGCACGGCCGTCGTCGGCGACTACCAGGCGAACCTCATAGGTCCCGGCGCCCAGGCCGGCGTCCAGTACGGGCTGCCCTACCAGCTGGTCTTCAACATGCCGCTCGCCAACACCGACGCCCTCGACAAGGCGGGCCACACGGCCGCGCCGACCGACTGGGACGGCTTCCTCCAACTGCTGGACGACCTCAAGGCCAAGGGCTACACCCCGCTCGCCTGGCCCGGCGGCGACGCGGCCAACGCGGGCCAGCTGCTCAACACGATGGTCATGAACAACGCGCCGGCCGACGACGCGTTCACGAAGATCGAGTCGGGCGCCTACAAGGTCACGGACGACTGGTTCCTCACCACGCTGGAGCAGTACGCCCAGCTCGTCCCGTACCTTCAGGCGCGCGCCACCGGCTCCACCACGGACGCCGTCACCCAGCTGTTCGCGCAGGGCAAGGCGGGCCTGCTGGCCACCGGGTCCTTCCAGATGGCGGGCGTGCGCGCGCTCGGCGCGAAGTTTCCCTTCGACCTCGTCGCGCCGATCACCACCGCGGCCGGCGAGGCCAGGTACGAGGGTGTCTTCAACACCACCTTCGTCCTCGGCGTGAACAGTGCCTCGAAGGTCCAGCCCGCCGCCTACGCCTTCCTGGAGTTCCTCAGCGACCCGGCCAACGCGGGCGTCTACGCCAACGGCACCGGCCAGCACGTCACCGTCCAGGGCGTCGAGTACACCAACACCGACCTCAAGGCCGTCGCACCCTGGCTGACGAGGAAGACGCTGCTCGCACCCCGCTTCCAGTTCCTGAACCTCGACATCCGCACGGCCGTCGAGAACGCGACCGTGGCCGTCGTCGGGGGGAAGAAGCCGGCGCAGGCGGCCGAGGAGGCCCAGCGTGTCATCGACCAGAAGCGCGCGTAGCCACCGCGCGGCGCGGGCACTGTGGCTCTTCCCGGTGCCCGCGCTGGCCCTCTACCTGTTCTTCTTCGTCTACCCCACCGTCCAGGCGGCGCAGTACGCGCTGACCGACTGGGACGGCTACAGCACCACCTATGACAACGTCGGCCTGCGCAACCTGCGCGAACTCGCCACCGGCGACGACGTGTTCCGCAACGCGGCGGAGAACAACCTCAAGCTGACGCTGACCGTGGTCGTCGCCCAGACGGCCCTGGCCCTGCTGCTCGCGCTGTACCTGGTCCGCACGACGCGGGTCTCGACCCTGCTGCGGGCCCTGTTCTTCCTCCCCACCGTGCTGTCCTCGGTCTCCGTCGCCTTCGTGTGGCGGTTCGTCTACGACCCGGACGGCGGGCTGCTCAACTCGGGCCTGCGCGCGGTGGGTCTGGACTCCTGGCAGTCGGTGTACCTCGGCAACCCGGACACGGCCGTGTTCTGGCTGGCGGTGACCCAGGTCTGGTTCCACGCGGGCCAGATGATGGTCGTCTACATCGCCGGACTCCAGGCGATACCCAAGGAGCTGTACGAGGCCGCCGAGCTGGACGGCGCGGGCCGCTGGGACAGCTTCCGCCACATCACCTGGCCGCTCGTCGCCCCCGCCACGGGAATCGTCGTCGCGTACACCACCGTCCAGTCCTTCAAGGCCTTCGACCTGGTGCTCGGGCTCGGCGGGAACCCGCCGGGACCGGCCCTCGACCTGCTCTCCACCCGCGTCTACACCACCTTCTCCAACAACGAGTTCGGCTACGCGGCCGCCCAGTCCCTGGTGTTCATGGCGCTGATCGCGCTGCTCACCTGGGTGCAGCGGCGGGCGCTGCGGAGGGCTGCCTGACGTGCTGCACAAGACCATCCGACCCGTGGTGCTCGCGCTGGGCGCGACGGCCGTCGTCCTGCCGCTGCTCGTCGTGCTGTTCGGCACCTTCAAGACGCTGCCGCAGCTCTTCGACTCCCCGCTGTCGCCGCCGGGTTCGCCGACCCTCGACAACTACCGCCGGGCGGTGGACGAGGGGGGACTCGGCGCCGCGTTCGCCAACAGCCTCGTCGTCACGGCGGGCGCGGTGCTGCTGACCCTGGTCGTCGCGAGCCTGGCCGCGTTCTTCTGTGCCCGGGTGCCCGGCCGGGCGGGCTGGGCGGTGTTCGGCGTGCTGGTGGCGGGACTCGCCGTGCCCGCCCAGGCGGCGATCGTCCCGCAGTACGTCCTCTTCGACCGGCTCGGCCTCACCGACAGCCTCCTCGGTCTGGTCCTCGTCGACACGACGATGACACTGCCGACGGCCGTGTTCATCCTCGGCGCGTTCCTGCGCACGATCCCGGAGGAGCTGTACGAGGCCGCGGAACTGGACGGCGCGGGCCCGCTGCGGGCGTTCCGCTCGATCGCGCTCCCGCTGACCCGCCCGGCCCTCGCCACCACCGGCATCTTCCTGTTCGTCATGGACTGGAACGACCTGCTGTACCCGCTGCTGTTCGTCCGCTCCCGGGAACACCGCACGCTGCCGCTGGCCCTGCTCGACTTCCAGGGCGAGTTCCTCACCCGGTACCCGCTGCTGTTCGCCGGGGTCGTCATCGCGTCGGCGCCGGTGGTCGTGGTGTACGTGCTGCTCCAGCGCCACTTCGTGTCGGGGCTGACGGCGGGCGCGGTACGGGGGTAGGGGCCGGGGACCGGGGTGTCCCGGGCCCCGGCCTAGGTGCTGTCCCGGACGACGAGCCGGTGTCCGGCGGTCAGCACCGAGGACCCGGCCGGGGCCCGCCCGCCGGTCCGGTCCACGAGGGCCGTCACCGCCAGCCGGGCCAGTTCCCGCTTGTCCGGGGCGATCGTGGTGAGCGGGGGAGCGGTGTAGCGGGCCTCCTCGACGTCGTCGAAACCGACGACCGCGATGTCCCCGGGGACCGTCAGCCCCCGTTCCCGTACGGCGTGCAGGGCGCCCTGGGCCAGCGCGTCGGCGAAGCAGAACACCGCGTCGGGCGGCTCGGGCAGGTCGAGGAGGGCGTGCATGGCGGCGGCGCCGTGGGCCCGGTGGTAGGCGGCGACGGGCGGCGCGAGCGTCTCGTCGTAGCGCAGCCCGGTCCGTTCCAGGGCCTGTCGGTGACCGGCCAGACGGGTCGCGGAGGTCGCGGCGTGCGGCACGGTCTGGCGGCCGATCACCGCGATCCGGCGGCGGCCGCGGGCCAGCAGGTGCGCGGTCGCCTCGCGGGCCGCCCCGGTGTTGTCGATGGTGACGTGCGGACAGGGCAGGTCGTGCACCCGCTCGCCGAGCAGCACCAGCGGCGCGGTGGACCCGGCCCGTGCGGCGGCCCGGTCGTCGAGCGCGAGCGGGCTGAGGATCACCCCGTCGACCAGGGGATCGGTCCGGCCGAGGGCGATCTCCAGCTCGGCCTCCGGGCGCCCCCCGGTGGCCTCCACGAGCAGGGTGCGGCCGTGCCCCGCGGCCTCCCGCAGCAGATGTCCGGCCAGTTCGGCGAAGTACGGCATGGACAGGTCGGGCACGGCGAGCAGCAGCACCCCGCTGCGGCCGGTGCGCAGCCGCCGGGCGGCGGTGTTGGGCCGGTAGCCGAGCTCCTCGACCGCGTGCAGCACGCGCTCGCGCGTGGTCTCGGAGAAACGCCCGGTGCCGCGGACCACGTTGGACACGGTCCGCATGGACACCCCGGCCCGCTCGGCGACCTCCCTGAGCCCGATCCCTGCGCGCATCGGCCCACCATACGGCCGTGCGCGCGGTGGCCGAACGGGTTCCCGGGGCAGCCGACATCAGCCGTTCACACCGGCCGCGCGCACCCCACCGGATCCGCGCCGCCGCCGAGCTGGACGTACAGGGCGGTGGACGCCGGGCACTCCGCCCGGTCGTCCACGGCCCGCACCACCCGGTACTGCGGTTTCCGCGCGCCCGAGCCGTCGCACGCCGTCTCGTGGACCTGCCCGCCGCCCGCGCCGTAGACGCAGTCGCCGACGACCGTGCGGGGGCCGCCGCCGGCGCCCGGGTCGCCGGGGTGGGGCGGCTGGAGGTTGCGCATACAGGCGTAGCCCCGCCGGACCGTGCCGGTACCGCCGTGCGCGGGCTGCTCGCCGATGTGCAGGACGAAGTCGGTGGCCGGCGGGCAGAGCGGGCCCTCGGCGATCCTCCCGCCGTACCGGGCGCCGACCCGGGCCGCGGCCCGTTCACCGGCGCACGGCACCTCGGTGAAGCTGGTCGTCCCGAAGGAGCTGCACTCGCCGACCGCGAGGAACTCCCTGCCGAAGTCCGGGAACGGGGCCGGGGAGGAGGGCGTCCGCGCCGCGGTCGACGGGCCGGCCCCGGCTCCGTCGGACGACAGGATCCGGCACCCGCCCAGGGTCAGGGCGGCGGTCAGTGTCCAGGCCACCACCCTCACGGACCGTCGTCTGCCGCGCATCGGTTCCCCCGCCCGCCCCGGCGGACAGGGCCTGACCAGCGTGGCCCGCGACGTGGGGCGCACGCCAGCCGCGCGCGGCGCTTTGCGCGTGGTGCGGGGGACGCGCTCGGCGGTCGGCGTACGCCTAGTACGTCAGGCCGTGCCCGATCGGATACAGCACCTGCGTCGGATCGTCCGCCCGCCGCACGGGCACCGGCAGCTTCCCGCGCGGTGCGACCGCCCCGGCGATCACCCGGGCGGCGGCCCGCAGCTCGACGTCGGTCCAGGAGTAGGCCGCCACACAGGCCCGGACGGAGGGGAGCCGGGCCACGTCGTACGGGTTGCGGACGGCCACCGCCACCACCGGCCGTCCGGTCGCCGCGAGTTGCTCCACCAGCGTCCGCTGCGGGTCGGCCGCCGTGACGTTGTACGTCGTGACCACCACGGCGTCTGCCCCGCCCGCGGCCGTCACCGCCGCGGCGATCGTCCCGGCGGCGGGAGCCGTGCCCGTGGACAGGGCCGTCGCCGTGAACCCCAGTTCGGTGAGGGCGGCGGCGAGGACGCCGGTGGGCGGGCCCGTGGTGCCGGTGGGGGAGGCCGGGTCGGCGCCGACCACCAGGAGCCGGGGGTGGGTCCGGGGCGAGAGCGGCAGCAGCGGCCCCTCGTTGACCAGCAGCGTCGTGGTCCGCTCGGCGATCCGGTCGGCCGCGGCGAGGTGCTCCGGCGCCCCGACCGTCCGGACCGCCTCGGCCGGGCCGACATACGGTTCGTCGAGCAGCCCCAGCCGTGCCTTCAGCCGGAGGATCCGCAGGACCGACGCGTCGAGCCGCCGCTCGGTGAGCTCCCCGTCCTGTACGGCCTTCAGTACGGCGTGCCAGGCCACGTCCAGGTCCGGCGGGTTGAGGAGCTGGTCGACACCGGCCTTGAGCGCGAGCACCGGCACCCGGTCGTCGCCGTACTTCGTGCGCACGCCCGCCATGTCGAGGGCGTCGGTGACCACCACCCCGTCGTAGCCGAGCTTCTCGCGCAGGATGCCGGTGACGATCGGAGCGGAGAGGGTGGCGGGGTCACCGGAGTCGTCGAGGGAGGGCACCAGGATGTGCGCGGTCATGAGGGAGTCGACGCCGGCCGCGATCGCCGCCCGGAACGGCACCGCGTCCAGCGTCTCCCACTCCTCGCGTGAGTGGGTGATGACGGGAAAGCCGGTGTGGCTGTCCACGGCGGTGTCGCCGTGCCCGGGGAAGTGCTTGGCGGTCGCCGCCACTCCCGCCGCCCGGTAGCCCTCGGCCTCCGCCGCGACCAGGGCGGCCACCGCTTCCGGGTCGGCGCCGAAGGAGCGGACGCCGATGACCGGATTGGCCGGGTTCACGTTGACGTCCGCCACCGGGGAGCAGTTCTGCCGGATGCCCATCGCCCGCAGCTCGCGGCCGGCGAGGCGGCCGAGGGCACGGGCGTCGGCGCGGCTGCCCCCGGCGCCGATCGCCATGGCGCCCGGGAAGAGGGTGGCGGGGCGGCCCACCCGGCAGACGGCACCGTGCTCCTGGTCGGTGGAGACCAGCACCGGCAGACCGCGCGGCTGCTGGAGGGAGGCCCGCTGGATGCCGTTGGAGAGGTCCGCGATCTGCCGCGGGTCGCGGGTGTTGTGCGCCCAGGCGAAGTAGATGATCCCGCCGAGCCGGTAGCGGGCGAGCAGCTCGGCGGCCGTGCGCACGCCGAGTTCGGCGCGGTTGGCGTCGAGATCGGCCTGGTCGGGCGCGGTCGCCGAGTGGCCGTACACCCGCGAGACGAAGACCTGGCCGACCTTCTCCTCCAGGGTCATGCGGGCGAGGAGTTCGCCGGGACGAGGGTCGTCCGCGTGGGCCGGACCGCCGACGGCGAGGGCGGCGGTGACGCCCGCGCCGGCGGCGAGGACGGTGCGTCTGGAGGGCATGTGCGCTCCTTCCGGTGGGGGGCCGGTGGCGCACGCTACCCGCGTGAGGCGCCGCCATCGGCGCATTGGAGGGGGGCGCGCCGATGACGGCTCGGCTGCCGGGCCGCGGTGCGGCGGAGAGGGTGGGTCAGCGATCGCAGCCAGCAGCGAGGGCCGACACCGCACCGAGGTGACTCGTCCGACAGTTCGGGAGTTGGACGAGTGGAGCTCGGGCAGGGTTCCCGGCCGCACCCCGTTTCCCGGAAGTCGGTACACGTGCGGCAGGAGGGACCGGCGGGACGCCCACGGTCGCGCGGCGCGTGGCCGTCCGGCGTGCGGGCCCGGCTCGCGACCGCACGGCTTCGACCGTCCGGTGCGTGGTGACACCGGGTACGGCCGTGCGGCCGGGGCGAATCGGTGCGCGGGCCGGGGCCGGTGGTTCGTGGGGGCGGGGTGGTCAGTGGGCCGACGCGCGCGGCCACTGTTCGCGCAGCACCCGCACCGTCTCCGCGATCGCCGGCCGCCGGGCCGCCCCCGTGCGCCACAGCGCGTACAGCCGTCGTACGGGCGTCGGGTCGAGCGGGACCTCCACGACCCCGGCAGGCAGCGGGCCGCGCCCGAGGCGGGGGATGAGCGCGACCCCGAGGCCGGCGGCCACCAGGGCGACGAGGGTCGGGTTCTCCTCGGCCGTGTGGACGAGGTCGGGCTCGTGCCCCGCCGTGCGCAGCGTGCGCACCAGCCAGTCGTGGCAGACCCGGCCCGGCGGCTGGCAGATCCACCGCTCGCCGCCCAGCTCCTCCCGCCGTACGCCCGTCCGCCCCGCGAAGGGATGGCCCTCGGGCACCAGCAGATCGCACGCGTCGTCGCCGATCACCGCGTGCTCGACACCCGCCGGGGCGGGCAGCGGCACGATGTCCCAGTCGTGCGCGACGGCGAGGTCGACGGCCCCCTTCGCCACCAGGTCCACGGACAGGTGCGGGTCGACCTCGGTGAGCCGGGCGTCCAGGGCCGGGTGCAGGCGGGCCAGGTCGGCGAGGACGCGGGGCAGCAGCCCGCGCGCCGCCGAGGGGAACGCGGCGATGGTCAGCCGTCCGGCCGGCACCCCGCGCCGCTCCTCGATGCCGGTCTCGGCCCGCTCGACGATCGCCAGCAACTCCTTGGCCGTGGCGGCGAGTTGGAGCGCCTCGTCGGTGAGCCGGATACCGCGACCCGCCCGCTCCAGCAGCACCGTCCGGGTCTCCCGTTCCAGCTTGGTGATCTGCTGGGAGACCGCCGACGGGGTGTAGCCGAGAGCGGCGGCCGCGGCGCCGACGGTGCCGTGGACGGAGACGGCGTGCAGGGCGCGCAGTCGCTGGAGATCGAGCACCGGGAGTCCAATCGGTAGCGTTCCTTCATCCAACCATGCAGTGATCCTCGCTGGTGCTTCACGGTCCGGGCGGGTGATCCTCTGCGTATGCGCCCCACCCACCTCGCCCTCGCCGTCCTCGTCGCCGCTGTCTGGGGAGTGAACTTCACCGTCGTCGAGATCGGTCTCGGTCACTTCCCGCCGCTGCTCTTCTCGGCTCTGCGCTTCCTGGTGGCGGCACTGCCCGCGGTGTTCTTCGTGGGCCGTCCGAAGGTGGCCTGGAAGTGGATCGTGGCGGTGGGCCTGGTGCTGGGGGTGGCGAAGTTCGGGCTGCTGTTCGTCGGCATGGACGCGGGCATGCCGGCCGGCCTGTCGTCGCTGGTCCTCCAGATCCAGTCGGTGTTCACGGCCGTCATCGCCTTCGCGGTGCTCGGCGAACGTCCGACCCGGGTCCGGCTGCTGGGCATGGCCGTGGCCCTCGCCGGGATCGGGGTGGCCGCGTGGGACGAGGGCGCCTCCGGTTCGCTCGGCGCGTTCGCGCTGGTCATCGCGGCGGCGGCCTGCTGGGGCGCGTCGAACGTCCTCACCCGCAGGGCCTCACCGCCGGACGCGCTCAACTTCATGGTGTGGGTGAGCACGGTCCCGGTGCTGCCCCTGCTCGCCCTCTCCCTGCTGACCGAGGGCCCGTCCCGCGACCTGGCCGCGCTGCGCGCGCTGGACTGGCAGGGCGCCGCCACGGTCTGCTTCGTCGCCTGGGTCACCACGGTCTTCGGCTTCGGTGCCTGGGGCTGGCTGCTGCACCGCCACCCGGCGTCCACGGTGGCCCCCTTCTCGCTCCTGGTCCCCGTCTTCGGCATGACGTCGGCCGCCCTGTTCCTCGGCGAGCCGGTGAGCGGCCTGCGCTGGTGCGCGGCGGCACTGCTGGTGGGCGGGGTGGCGCTGACCTCGCTCGCACCGGCGAGAAGGGCGGTACGGCAGCCCGCACAGCCCGCCGACCAGGGCGCTGTCGAGCCCGGCGTCCGCCCGGGGGCGCGGGACGCCGTGGGATCCGCCGCTCAGGCCGGCGTCGAGTCCTGGCCCGGCACACCGTTCGACGTGGTGCCCCGGCCCGGCGTCGAGCCGGCCGCCGAGCCCGCTGGTCAACCCGTTGCCCGACCTGTTGTCCGACCTGTTGTTCAACCGGAGTGAACCGCCCCGACACACGTCCATCCCGTGGACGTACCGGCGCCGGAGCGGACCGGCGCGGGATCATGAGGGGCATGGCCCTCGTCGACATCCCCGGTTCCAAGTCCCTCACCGCCCGCGCCCTGTTCCTGGCGGCGGCAGCCGACGGCGTCACCACCCTCCAGCGTCCCCTCCGCTCCGACGACACGGAGGGGTTCGCCGAGGGCCTGACCCGGCTCGGCTACCGGGTGGGACGCACACCGGGCGCCTGGCAGGTCGACGGCCGCCCGCAGGGCCCGGCGCTCGCCGAGGCCGACGTCTACTGCCGGGACGGCGCGACCACGGCACGCTTCCTGCCGACCCTCGCCGCCGCGGGCCGCGGCACCTACCGCTTCGACGCCTCCCCGCAGATGCGCCGCCGCCCCCTCCTCCCGCTCACCCGCGCCCTGCGCGACCTGGGCGTGGACCTGCGGCACGAGGAGGCGGAGGGCCACCACCCGCTGACCGTGCGGGCGGCCGGCGTCGAGGGCGGGGACGTGGTGCTGGACGCCGGCCAGTCCTCCCAGTACCTGACCGCCCTGCTGCTGCTCGGCCCGCTCACCCGCACCGGCCTGCGCATCACGGTCACGGACCTGGTCTCGGTGCCGTACGTCGAGATCACGATCGCGATGATGCGGGCGTTCGGGGTGGAGGTGGGGCGCGAGGGGAACACGTACGTCGTCCCGCCGGGCGGCTACCGGGCCACGACCTACGCGATCGAACCCGACGCCTCCACCGCGAGCTACTTCTTCGCGGCGGCCGCGCTGACCGGCGGCGAGGTGACCGTGCCGGGCCTCGGTGAGCGCGCGCTCCAGGGCGACCTGGGCTTCGTGGACGTACTGCGGCGGATGGGCGCCCGGGTGGAGGTCGGCGCGGACCGTACGACGGTGGCCGGGACCGGTGAACTCCACGGCGTCACGGTCAACATGCGGGACATCTCCGACACCATGCCGACCCTCGCCGCGATCGCGCCCTTCGCCTCCGGCCCCGTACGCATCGAGGACGTGGCGAACACGCGGGTGAAGGAGTGCGACCGCCTGGAGGCCTGCGCGGAGAACCTCCGGCGGCTGGGCGCCGAGGTGGCGACCGGCCCCGACTGGATCGAGATCCGGCCCGGCGCGGGCGGCTCCCGTGCGGACGCGTCCCTCACGGGCGCCGACATCAAGACCTACGGCGACCACCGCATCGTCATGTCCTTCGCGGTGACCGGACTGCGCGTCCCCGGAATCTCGTTCGACGACCCCGGCTGCGTCCGTAAGACTTTCCCCGGTTTCCACGAGGCGTTCGCGGAACTGGCGAAGGTACTGCGGAAGGACAGCGACGGGTGAGTTTTCAGCTGGAGGGGCCGGTCCTCGAGGGCGCGCTGGTGCGCCTGGAGCCGCTGGAGCACCGGCACACGGCCGAGCTGGCGGTGGCGGCCGAGGAGGACCGGCAGACGTACGAGTTCACCTGGGTGCCGAGGGCGCACGAGGTCGGTGACTACGTCGACGCCCAGCTCGCCCGCGCGGCGACCGGCAGACTCGCGCCCTACGCGCAGATCTCGGTCGCCTCCGGCCGGGCGGTCGGCGCGACCTCCTACTGGGAGCCGCGTTCCTGGCGGACCGACGAGCAACTGGACGCCGTCGAGGTCGGTTTCACCTGGCTGGCGGGCTCCGCCCAGGGCACGGGCGTCAACGCCGAGGCCAAGCTCCTCCTCTTCCGGCACGCCTTCACGCGGTGGGGCGTCTCCCGGGTGGACCTGAAGACGGACGCCCGCAACACCCGTTCCCGCGCGGCCATCGTCAGCGTCGGCGCCCGTTTCGAGGGCGTCCTGCGCAACTGGTCCCGCTCCTGGGCGCCGGGTGAGGAGGACCGTCTGCGCGACTCCGCGATCTTCTCCGTCACGGCGGAGGAATGGCCGCGGTGCGAGCGGCGGTTGGCGGAACGGGTGGCGGGATTCCTGCCGCGCGCGCGGTGAGCGCCGCCAGGAACGCGGCACGGCGCTTCGTCCGGCCCGGGGAGGTGCTGTCCTCGGCACCGGAGACCGTCGTCACGGCCGGCAGCGCACTCCTCTGGTACGCGCTCGCGATGCTCCTGTACCTGGAGAACCAGGCGCGGGAGCCCTGGGACCCGGATCTTCCCGACGAGGGCCCCGTCCTCCTCCTGGCCTGCGTGGCCGGGGCGTCGCTGCTGCTCACCCGGGCGCTGCGCGCCCTGCCGGCCGGCCGCACCGGCCGGCTGGGCGGCGTCCTCGACCGGGTGGCCCTGGCCCGGGGTGTCGCGGTGGCCGTGATCTGGGTGGCGCTGGTCGTCATCGCCGCCGTCACCTGACCCGAGCCGTCCCCCTCGGGCCCCTCGGGGCGCCTACGCCGGTGCGCGGGCGGCAGCCGTCCGCAGTTCCTCCCGCACCGCCGCCACCACCGGATCCCGCTCCGCCCCGGCCCGTACGGCGACGAAGACGTTCCGGGAGGGCGGCTCGCCCCGCGCCGGGCGCAGCGCCAGTTCCCGGTGGGCGTACAGCGACCGCACCAGCCGGGGCACCAGCGCCACCCCCTGCCCCGCCTCCACCAGTCCCGCCAGCGCGGCCCAGTCGTTCACGTCGTGCCGGATGTCGGGCGTGAACCCGGCCGCCGCGCAGACCGAGCGGGTCACCGCCCCGCAGCAGCTGAGGGCGTTCCCGACGATCCAGACGTCCCTGGCCAGCTCCCGCAACGGCACCTCGGCGCGCTCGGCGAGGGGATGGCCGGGCGGGAGGGCGATGTCCAGGACGTCCGTCAGCAGGTCCTCGCGGGTGTAACGGCGGTCGGTGTGCGGGGGAGCGGCCGCGAAGTCGACGGCGACGGCCACGTCGACCTGCCCGCCGTCGAGCGCGGTGAACAGGTCCGGCGGCTCGGCCTCCACGACGTCCACGCGCAGGTGCGGAAGCCGGTCGCGCAACGCCCGCAGCGCGGACGGCAGCAGCCCCAGGATGCCGCTGGAGAAACAGCCGACGGTCACCGCGCCCCGCCCGCCCTCCTCGTACGCCGCCAAGTCTGCGCGGGCCCGCTCCAGTTGGGCGGCGATGATCTCGGCATGCGCGAGCAGCACCCGCGCCTGACCGGTGAGGCGGACGCCTCTGCCGTCCCGTTCCGTGAGCGGTACGCCCAGTTCGCGGGCGAGGGCGGCGAGCTGCTGGGAGACCGCCGAGGGCGTGAGGTGCAGGGCCTCGGCCGTCCGAGCCAGGCTGCCCCGGCGCTCCAGCTCGCGCAGGACGGTCAGCCGGCGCAGGTCGATGGAGTAGGCGGCGCTCATCGGCTGACTTAAGGAGCGGCTTATGGGTTCCACCGGAAAAGATTAACTGGACCTTGAGTGTCGGGGTCGGAAATCATCGGATCCATGACCGCACGTTCCTATCTCATCCTCCACGGCTGGCAGAACCACCGTCCCGAGGACCACTGGCAGCACTGGCTCGCGGACCGTCTCACCGCACTCGGCCACGAGGTCGTCTACCCGCAGCTGCCCGATCCGGACGACCCCGACCTGGAGGTGTGGCTGACGGAACTGGCCCGCCACCTCGACGGGCTCGCCGCCGGTTCCGAGCGGGTGGTCGTCGCCCACAGCCTCTCGGTCCTGCTCTGGCTGCACGCCGTCGCCCGCGACCTGCCGTCGCTCGCGGGCGTCGACCGGGTGCTGCTGGTGGCCCCGCCGTCCCGGTCGGTCCTCGCGAGGTATCCGGAGGTCGAGGGGTTCGGGTTCGCCGGGGACCTCTTCGGGCGGCGGCTCGACGGCCGCACGCTCGTGCACCCGACCCGGCTCGTCGCCGGGGACGACGACCCCTACCTCCCGGAAGGCGTGCAGGCGGCCTACGGCGACCCCCTGGGCCTCACCGCCGAACTCCTCCCGGGCGCCGCCCACCTCGACCTGGACGCCGGTTACGGCTCCTGGCCCTCGGTGCTGGAGTGGTGCCTGGACGGGACGGCGAAGCTCACGGTGCGGTAGCGGGCGGCACGGCGGCGGGGGGCCCGGCGGCGGGCGGCGTGGTGGCAGGCGGCCCGGCGGCGGGTGGCGCGGTGAAGGGTGGCGAGGCGGCGGACGGCCCGGTGACGGGCGGCGTGGTGGCGGCTGCCTGCGGATCCGTGCCGCTCGCGCGGCCGCCCCGCAGCTCCGGGGTCGTCGTCCCCACCGCCGTGACCGCCGCCAGGCACATCAGACCGCCGGTGATCAGCGCGGTCGTGCCCGAGGTCCCGCCGGCCACCAGACCGCCGCGCAGGTTGCCGAGGTTGGGGCCCGCCTGGCCGACGATCGTCTCGGCCGCCGTCACCCGGCCCAGCAGGGCGTCCGGGGTGCGGGTCTGCACGATCGTGGCCCGGGACAGCACGGCCACCGAGTCCGCCGCACCGGCCACCGCCAGCATCCCCAGGCCGGCCCAGGGGCTGGTCGTCAGGCCGAAGAGGGCGAGGGCCGCGCCCCAGAGGCCCGCGGAGCAGAGCATCACCGGGCCGGGGCGGGCGAGCCGGGTGACCGGTCCGGAGAGGGCGGTCGCCGCCATGCCTCCCACGGCGAGCGCGGACAGGAACAGACCGAGCGTGCGCGGGTCGCCGCCGAACCGTTCCTCGTTGACGAGCGGGAACAGGCCGGCGGGCATCGCCAGCACGGTGGCGGCCAGGTCGACCAGCAGCGCGCCGCGCACCGCGCGGTGCCCGGTCAGGAACCGCAGCCCGTCCAGGACACCCTGGACGCCGGGCCGGGACTTCTCGCCCTCGGGCGGCAGCGCGGGCAGCCCGTAGGCGCCGTAGAAGGCCATGCCGAAGGTGAGGGCGTCCACCAGGTAGCACACGCCGATGCCCCACCAGCCGAGCACGACACCGGCGACGGCCGGGCCGAGCAGCATCATCGCCTGGCCGGTGACCTGGTTCAGGGCGAGACCGGCGGCCACCTGGTCCTTGGGCAGCAGCCGGGGCAGGAACACGCCCGCCGCGGGCGCGCCGATCGCCCCGAACGACGACTGCACCGCCACCAGCGCGAGCACCACGGCCACCGGCGCCTGCCCGGTGAAGCCCTGCACGGCCAGCAGGACGGAGCAGACCGCCGCGCCGACGGTGCTCAGGAGATACGCGCGGCGCCGGTCGGCCCGGTCCACCCAGGCGCCCGCGAACAGTCCGACGCCGATCAGCGGCAGCGCCTGCGCCAGCCCCACCGCGCCGCTCCAGACCGAGCTGTGGGTCGTGTCCCAGACCTGGTACATGACGGTGACCATGGTCATGAAGCCACCGAGCGTGGACACCGTGCGCCCGATCAGCAGCCGCCGGAAGACGGGGGAGGAACGAAGAGGACGTACGTCGACCAGAGCCCTGGACAGGAGGCTCATGACGAAACGACGGTGACGGAGGCCGCTGGCTGCTGATTCACGGCGCGGAGGCTAACCCGGACACCGACCGGGATGCCACTCGATTACCCGCCCTGCCGGATGCCGGGCCGGACCTCGGGCCGTGTGCCCCGTTCTCAGGCGGAGTCGTTCAGCAGGCGTCCGAGATGCTCACGTCCGCCGCCGAGCAGCTCGGGCAGCGGCTGGGCGTTCTCGTACCAGCGCCGCTCGTACTCCCAGCACAGCCAGCCGTCCCAGCCGTGCCGCGTCAGGACCTCCACGCACTCGGCGAGCGGCAGCACGCCGGCGCCGAGCGCCAGCGGGGTGCTGTCCTCGGCCGAGGCGATGTCCTTGACCTGCACGTATCCGAGATACGGCGAGAGCGCCGCGTAGGTCTCCTGCGGCTGTTCGCCGCCCAGCCAGGTGTGCATGACGTCCCACAGCGCACCGACCTGCCGATGTCCGACCGGGCCGAGCACCCGGATGGCGTCCGCGCCGGTCCGGTGCGAGTCGTGGGTCTCCAGCAGGATGCGCACGCCGAGGTCGGCGGCGTACTCGGCGGCGGTGCCGAGCCGCCGGGCGGCGATGGCGTCGGCGTCTTCGTCCTCGCCGCCGGGAAAGACCCGGACGAAGGGCGCGCCGAGGTCACTGGCGAGGTCGACGAGCCGCCGGATCTCCTCGATCACGGGCTCGTCGTCGCCCGGCGCGGCGACCCGCGGGTAGCCCGCGACCCCCAGGATCTCGACGCCCGCCGCCTTGAACCCGGCGGCGGCGTCGGCCCGTTCGTCCGGACTCAGTCCCGGATGGACCGGCTCCTCCGGATGGGCGCGCAGCTCCACGCCGTGATACCCGTGCGCGACCGCGAGCCGCAGCACCTCGGACAGGGGAGCACCGGGAACACCGAGGGTGGAGAAGGCGAGCTTCATGGTCACCACTGTCACCCCGGTACGGGGTGCGGGTCCAGTGGGGGCCGCGGACGCCTCACCCGGGGGCGCAGGCGCGGAACCGGCGCAGCAGTTCCCGTCCGGCCGGGCTCTCCGCCTCGAAGTCCTGGTGCCGCTGCTCCTCCGTGACGTCACGCCCCCAGACGCGGGCTCCGTTGCACCCGAAGCAGAACGCGATCGCGAAGAGCGGCTCGGGATCGGTGTCGTCGTAGGCGCGGATGCCCCAGCCGGGGACGAAGCAGCGGTACTTCGGGCTGTCCGGGAGGTCGCCGACCAGGCGCAGGACCTCCCTCACCTCTTCCCCCGCCCAGACCTCGACGACCTCGCCGGTCAGGTCCCGCGAGGTGAGGTGCCTGGCGGGGTCGCCGATCCGGACGACCTCGATCAGCTCGGCGCGGTCGCGAGCGAGCGGCAGCCTCACCCCCGCGGTACTCCGGAGGATCCCCGCACCATCAACTCGCCCCGCACCGTGGCGATCCCGCCGGGCGGCGGCTCCTCACGGCCCATGGCGATGCGCCCCGCCCGTGCGCCGGCCTCGGCCAGCGGCAGCCGCACCGTCGTGAGGGAGGGCACCACGTCGATGCTGAAGGGGAGGTCGTCGAAGCCGGCGACCGAGACGTCGTCCGGGATCCGCAGACCGGAGTCGCGCAGCGCCGCGCAGGCGCCCAGGGCCACGGAGTCGTTGGCGGCGACGACCGCCGTCAGGGAGGGGTCCCGGCGCAGCAGTTCCAGCGTCGCCTCGTAGCCGGCCCGGCGGTCGTACCGTCCGTGCACGGTCCAACGGGGGTCCTCCTCGATGCCGGCCGCGGCGAGGGCCGCCCGGTGGCCCTCCAGCCGGTGCCGGGTGGTCGTGCGCTCCTCGGGGCCCGCGATGTAGCCGAGCCGCCGGTGTCCGAGCCCGATCAGGTGCTCGGTCAGTTCCCGCCCGCCCCCGCGGTTGTCGAAGGTCAGCGCGATCGCCGTGGTGTCCTGGGCCGGCGGCCGACCGCACAGCACGACCCGCGTCCCGGCCTCGCCGAGCCTGCGCAGCTTCGCCGCCACCGCCGCGGCGTGCGGCTCGTTCTCCATGGCGCCGCCGGTCAGCACCACGGCCGCGGCCCGCTGCCGCTGAAGCAGCGTCAGGTAGGTCAGTTCGCGCTCCGGCGCGCCCCCGGTGTTGCAGACGACCGCCAGCCGTTCGCCGCCGGCCCGCCCGCCGGGGCCCCCGATCTCCGACTGGATCGCACTCGCCATGATCCCGAAGAAGGGGTCCGCGATGTCGTTGACCAGGATGCCGACCAGGTCGGAGGTGGCCGCGGCCAGCGCGCTCGCCGGCCCGTTCAGTACGTAGTCCAGCTCGTCGACCGCCCGCAGCACCCGTTCCCTGGTGGTTGCGGCGACGGGGTAGTTCCCGTTCAGCACGCGCGACACTGTCGCGGGCGAGACCTGCGCGCGGGCCGCCACGTCCGCCAGGGTCACCGTCATCTCGTCTGTCCTCCGGTCGCGCTTCTCGTCGTACGTCGTCGTACGCCCTGGTAGACAGCTGCCTCATGGGCATGGTTCCGGGCGTGTCGAGCAGACCTTACGGCCCGGCACCCCCGTTGTTCGCCCCCTCGAACAACTCGAGATGGACACGGTCTTGTCCGGACCGCTGGTCAGAGGCTAGCTTCTCCTTGTATAGAAAGCGCTTGCTGTAACGCTGATCAGGAAGAGGCGTACGCGGCGCGCACAACCGCGTACTACGCCTACGAAGGGACCGACGTGACACGCAAGACGGTGCGTATCGCCATGAACGGCGTGACGGGGCGCATGGGCTACCGCCAGCACCTCGTCCGCTCCATCCTGGCCCTGCGTGAACAGGGCGGACTCGACCTCGGCGACGGCACCGTGCTGTGGCCGGAACCGATCCTCGTCGGCCGCCGCGAACCCGCCCTGCGGGCGCTCGCCGAGCGGCACGGCCTGGAGCACGTCTCGACGGACGTCGACGCGGTCCTCGCCGACCCCACCGTCGACATCTACTTCGACGCCCAGGTCACCTCCGCCCGCGAGGAGGCCATCAAGAAGGCGATCGCCGCCGGCAAGCACATCTACACCGAGAAGCCGACGGCCACCGGCCTCGACGGCGCCCTCGAGCTCGCCCGGCTGGCCACCGCCGCCGGCATCAAGCACGGCGTCGTCCAGGACAAGCTGTTCCTCCCGGGTCTGCTGAAGCTGAAGCGCCTCATCGACGGCGGCTTCTTCGGCCGGATCCTGTCCATCCGCGGCGAGTTCGGCTACTGGGTCTTCGAGGGCGACTGGCAGGCCGCCCAGCGCCCGTCCTGGAACTACCGCGCCGAGGACGGCGGCGGCATCGTCGTCGACATGTTCCCGCACTGGGAGTACGTCCTGCACGAGCTGTTCGGCCGGGTGAAGTCGGTCCAGGCCATCGCCACCACCCACATCCCGCAGCGCTGGGACGAGAACGCCAAGCCTTACGACGCCACGGCCGACGACGCCGCCTACGGCATCTTCGAACTCGACGGCGGCGCCATCGCGCAGATCAACTCCTCCTGGGCGGTCCGGGTCAACCGCGACGAGCTCGTGGAGTTCCAGGTCGACGGCACGGAGGGCTCGGCGGTCGCCGGCCTGCGCAACTGCCGGGTCCAGCACCGCAGCGCCACCCCCAAGCCCGTCTGGAACCCGGACATCCCCGCCACCGAGGTCTTCCGCGACCAGTGGCAGGAGGTGCCCGACAACGGCGAGTTCGACAACGGCTTCAAGGCCCAGTGGGAGCTGTTCCTCAAGCACGTCTACGCCGACGCCCCCTACCACTGGGACCTGCTGGCCGGCGCCCGTGGCGTCCAGCTCGCCGAGCTGGGCCTGAAGTCCTCCTCGGAGGGCCTGCGCCTGGACGTCCCGGAGGTCACGCTGTGACGATCCGGCTCCCCGGCGCCGACGGGACCCTGCGGACCTACGCACCCCGCTCCGAGCCCCTCGCCCTCACCACCGGCGCGCCCTTCACCTCCCGTACGGTCTTCTCGGCGGCGCACGTCGTCGCGGACCCGTTCGCGGACACCACGCCCGACTCGCCCGCCGCGATCGACTGGGACGCCACCCTCGCCTTCCGCCGCCATCTGTGGTCCCACGGGCTCGGCGTCGCCGAGGCGATGGACACCGCCCAGCGCGGCATGGGCCTGGACTGGGCGGGTGCGGCCGAACTGATCCGCCGGTCGGCCGCCGAGGCCAGGTCGGTGGGCGGCCTCGTCGCCTGCGGCGTCGGCACCGACCAGCTCACCGGTCCGGCGACCCTCGCCGAGGTCCGCGCGGCCTACGAGGAGCAGCTCGCCCTCGTCGAGACCTCCGGAGCGCGGGCCATCCTGATGGCGTCCCGCGCCCTGGCGGCGGCCGCGTCGGGCCCCGAGGACTACCTCGACGTCTATGGTCACCTCCTGCGCCAGGCCTCGGAGCCGGTCGTCCTGCACTGGCTGGGCCCGATGTTCGACCCGGCGCTGGAGGGCTACTGGGGCTCGTCGGACCTGGACGCGGCCACGGAGACCTTCCTGGAGGTCGTCGCCGCCCACCCCGACAAGGTGGAGGGCATCAAGGTCTCCCTGCTGGACGCCCAGCGGGAGATCGACATCCGGCGCAGGCTGCCGCAGGGCGTCCGCTGCTACACGGGCGACGACTTCAACTACCCCGAGCTGATCGCGGGCGACGAGAAGGGCTTCAGCCACGCCCTTCTCGGCATCTTCGACCCGCTGGGGCCGCTGGCGGCGGAGGCGGTCCGGGTCCTCGACACGGGGGACACGGCCGGCTTCCGGGCGCTGCTCGACCCGACGGTCGACCTCTCGCGCCACCTGTTCCAGACCCCCACCCGCTTCTACAAGACGGGCGTGGTGTTCCTGGCCTGGCTGGCCGGCCACCAGTCGCACTTCACGATGGTCGGCGGCCTCCAGTCGGCCCGTTCCCTCCCGCACTTCGCCCGCGCCTACGAACTCGCCGACGGCCTGGGCCTGTTCCCCGACCCCAAGCTCGCCGAGGAACGGATGAGGAACCTGCTCGCCCTGTACGGAGTGAACCAGTGAGCAACCCGGACCTGACCCGCTTCTCCATCAACCAGATGACGGTGAAGCACCTGTCGATGCCCGAACTGGTGGCCGCCTGCGGCGACCTGGGCGTGACCAACGTCGGCCTGTGGCGCGAGCCGGTGCAGACGTACGGCGTGGAGCGGACGGCCAAGCTGGTCCGCGACGCGGGCCTGACGGTGACGACGCTGTGCCGCGGCGGCTTCTTCACGGCGCTCGACCCGGACGAACGGGCCGCCGCCATCGCCGACAACCGCCGGGCGATCGACGAGGCGGCGACCCTCGGCACCGAGGTGCTGGTCCTGGTCTCCGGCGGTCTGCCCGCCGGCTCCAAGGACCTGCACGGCGCCCGCGAGCGCATCGCCGACGCCCTGTCCGTCCTCGGCCCCTACGCCGAGGAGCACGGGGTGAAGCTCGCCATCGAGCCCCTGCATCCCATGTACGCCTCCGACCGCTGCGTGGTCTCCACCCTCACCCAGGCCCTGGACCTCGCGGAACGCTTCCCCGCCCACCAGGTCGGCGTCACCGTCGACACGTACCACATCTGGTGGGACGACCAGGCTCCCGCGCAGATCGCCAGGGCGGGGGCGGGCGGCCGTATCCACACCTTCCAGCTCGCCGACTGGACGACGCCCCTGCCCGAGGGCGTGCTGAACGGCCGCGGCCAGATCGGCGACGGCGCGATCGACATGCGCGAGTGGCTGGGACACGTGACGGCGGCCGGCTACACCGGCGCGATCGAGGTCGAACTGTTCAACGACGAGTTGTGGGCGCGCGACGGCCGCGAGGTCCTGGCCGAGACCGCGGCACGGTTCGTGGAGCACACGGCGGACTGACCGGACCGTGGCTCGTCGCCCTTCGGCCCCGCTCACGGGCCGCCGGCCGCCGGGGTGGCCTCGCGCCCGGCGGCCGACGGCCCGGTGTTCTCCCGCTGCGTCAACGCTCCCCGGCCGCCGCCATGATGCCGACGCATTCCTCCAGCGCCGCGTGCAACGACGGTACGAACGCGGCGAGTTCGGTGTCCGACGCCCTGCCTCCGTCCAGCACGGCCCCGACGACCGTCACCAGGACGGCGGCGGCCTTCAGGGCGTGCGCGTCCGCCAGTTCCTCCAGCACCCCGCCGGGTCGCGCGACCACGAACGCCTCCTTGCCCGTGGCCGGGTCGACGCCGAGGCTGCGGAACCGCCGCGCGCTCATGCGGCGGCCTCCGCGAGGGCGTCCCGCTCGCGTTCCCACACGGCGAGGTACGGCCGGACCAGGGGGAGACCGTCGGCGAGGACCACGTCCGCGGGGCGCATCCGCGTCCGACGCGGGTGGACGGGCCGCGGCGCGGAGACCGCAGGGAACGGTGGGGGTGTGAGGCAGCGGCGCGTTCCGCGCGGCGGCAGGAAAAGGCTCAGGACCGCGGCCAGTAGGCTGCGCATAGGTCGACTCCTCGTAAGTCGGCTCAGCCCCGGCACGGAAGCTTTCACCTTCCCGCCGGGGCGTCTTTGTTTCCTGTCCGGACTGTACCCCGAGCACGGTAGTAGTAGGTAGTGGTTGGTAGTAGTACTAAGTAATGCGCGGTGGAAGGTAGCGGCATACGGTCAACGGGTGGACAAGATCAGCCCCGATTCGCCGCAGTACGTCTATGAGCAGCTCGCCGCGATCATCGAGCGGAAGATTCGCTCCGGCGCGTACCCTCCGGGCACCCGGCTGCCGGGCGAACTGACCATGACGCATGAGCACAAAGTCGGTCCGGGCACGGTCCGCCGTGCTCTGGACATCCTTCGGGACAGGGGGCTGGTGGTGACCGTACGCGCCCGGGGTTCGTTCGTCTCCGACCCCCTGCCGCCCGTCCCCGGGACACCCGCGCCGCCCGCTTAGTGCCGCCGGATCGGGGAGTGCGAAGGGGCCGGCCCTCCGCCAGGTCTGAGCGGAGGGGCGGCCCCGGGGCGCCGAGGGTGACGCCGTGGGTCAGTCGGGCAGGCGGTCCAGCATCCAGGTGCACAGCTCCTCGGTGATCCCGGTGTGCGGCGTGGTCGTCGAGGAGACGATGAAGTCGTCCAACTCGCTCTCGTCCGACGGCAGTCCGTCGATGTTCACGTACAGGTCGGACTGCTTCTCGACGTCCCGGATCGCGACCGCGCTCACCGACGGAACGAAGCACACCTCCTCGTGCCGCAGGTCCACCGTGCCGCCGAGCTTCTTCAGGGTGTCGGCGAGGATCTTGTAGGTGTGCAGGGTGCCGCCCGGCGCGCCGTCGATCTCCGGGAAGCCGCTGGTCGTGATGGTCTTGTCGGCCTTCGGGAACCGCCGGTTGAGGTAGGCGACCGTCACGTCGTCGCCCTGGGCCTGGGTGTAGAAGGTGGTGCCGGGGTAGATCCCGTCCACCCGCAGGGCGACCTCGCCGGGCTTCACCTCGGGCAGGCCGATTCCGTCACCGCGGCCGTTGGCGATGCCGATCAGACGGGGGATCCGCGGCCAGCCGCCGAGCCGCTCCAAGGCGGCCAGGAACTCCGTGCGCTCCGGGGCGACCCCGATCTTGCCGGTGTCCTTGTCGTAGTGCCGCCACAGCATCTGACGCGCCGCCGGGCTGTCCATCTGCCGCGCGAAGTCGTTCGCGAACGGGATGAAGTACGAGAACGCCTGCACGCCGACCGGGATGGACGCGCCGCGGTGCGGGCTGTCGTAGGAGAAGTACAGGCCGACCCGGTGGTCCATGCGCCGCATCTCGAGCTTGGCCAGCGCGTAGCGGGTGACGATGCCGCCCATGCTGAACCCGCCGACGACCAGCCGGGCGTCGCCGAGCTGCTCTGCGTTGGTCCGCATGACGGCGGCGATGACCGCCTCCGCGTTGTCCATGATGGACGCGGTGCGCTCCTCGAAGCCGAGCAGGATCACGTCCCGGCCGCGCCGGCGCAGCTCGCTGATGAACGGGAACTCGCCGTCCTCCAGCCCCTGATAGAGCTTGTCGAGCTCGCTGCGGCCGAGGTTGAAACCGTCGGCCATGATCACCGGGCGGACGATTCCTTGGTTGCCCTCGCCGCGGAAGACCCAGGCGAAGCCGTTCGGCAGGGGCCATTCCTCGTGCTCGGGAACGGTGATCTGCGTGGCGGGTCCGGCGGCCGGCGAGGCGCCGAGAGTGAAGGTGCCGACGTTGGGCTCGGCGGTTTCCGACATGGTCGCACTCCTTGGGGGAGAGGTGGGGAACGACCACATCATGGGGGTCGATTTGTCCACATCACCCGTTTGACCTGCATGGTTCATTCCAAGTGATGCAATGCGCCCAGGTGGAGTTTGATGCGCCTGGCATGTGCCGCTGGCCTGATTTGTTCGCTCCGTCGTTCGCCTCGCCGACTGCTCCGGCCGGGCGCGTCGAACGGACTGTCAGAAATTTCTCGGAAGCCGTACAACCCTTCCGCGCCTTTGCCTGTCGTACGTGGCATCAGGGCTTCTGGAGGGGGATCCGGGGGGATCGCGGGGGTTCTGATACGGAGGGGAAAAGCCGAGGGGGCCCGGTCGACGGACCGGACCCCCTCGAAGCTTCTCCGCCCAGGCCGGAGGAGTTCGGACGACGGGCGTCAGAAGAACACCCCGCACCGCAGCAGCACGTTCGCGTACGGCCGTGCCTCGCCCGTGCGGACCACCAGCCGCGCCCCGGCCGACAGCCTCTTCAGCTCCTCGTGCGGGACCAGGGCCAGCCCGGGGAAGTGCCCGTCCAGCAGCTCGGCCGCCGCGGGATTCGCCTCCCGCACCTCCGTCGCCGCCGTGGCGCCCTCCACGACCAGCTCGGCCAGCAGCCCGTCGACCACCTCCGCGAACGACGGCACCCCCGCCAGGAACGCGAGGTCGACCACCCGGGGCCCGTCGGGTATCGGCATACCGGCGTCGCACACCAGCACCCCGTCCCCGTGCCCCAACTCGGCCAGCGCCCCGGAGAGATGACGGTTGAGGATCCCGGCCTTCTTCACCTGGTCCCACCCTTCCCGGAGGCGAGCGCCTCGACCTCCTGAGCCGTCGGGAACGATTCCTGCGCGCCCCGCCGGGTCACGGCCGCCGCCCCGACCCGTGCCGCGTAGGCCGCCGCCTCGGCCAGGGTGGAACCCGTGCCCAGCCGCCAGGCCAGCGCCGCCGTGAAGGAGTCTCCGGCACCGGTCGTGTCCACGGCGGCCACGCGCACGGACGCGACCCGCGCCACGCCCTCCGCGGACGCCACCAGCGCGCCTTCCGGACCCAGTGTCACGACCACCGACTTCGGCCCCATCGCGAGCAGGGTCCGGGCCCACTCCTCGGGTTCGTCGCCCACATCCGCCCCGCCGAGGATCACCTTCGCCTCGTGCTCGTTGACGATCAGCGGGTCGCAGGCCGCCAGCACCTCGGCGGGCAGCGGGCGCGGCGGTGACGGGTTCAGCACGAAGCGGCTGCCCGGCGCCAGGTTCCGCACGGCCTCCACGACCGTCTCCAGCGGGATCTCCAGCTGTGCCGACACCACCCGGGAGGCGTGGAGGAGGCCGGCGGCCGCGCGGACGTCCGCCGGCGTCAGCCGCCCGTTCGCCCCCGGTGACACCACGATGCTGTTGTCGCCCGACGGGTCCACGGTGATCAGGGCGACGCCCGTGGGCGCCCCGCCGACCAGCACGCCGGCCGTGTCGACCCCGGCCGCCCGCTGCGAGTCGAGCAGCAGCCGGCCGTACGCGTCGTCGCCGACCCGGGCCAGCAGGGCCGTGCGGGCCCCGAGCCGGGCGGCCGCGACGGCCTGGTTCGCGCCCTTGCCGCCGGGATGGACCGCGAGGTCGGAACCGAGCACGGTCTCACCGGCGGCGGGCCTGCGCTCGACGTCGATCACCAGGTCGGCGTTGGCCGACCCTACGACCAGAAGGTCGTAGTCGTACATGAAGTGACTCCCCTGATACGTGACTCGGGGCGGACGGCCACCCGGAGGTGTTCCCCGGGTGACCGTCCGCCCGCTCGCCGAATGTCAGCCGGTGAACCCGGCCACGTTCTCCTTCGTGACCACCTTCACCGGCACCTTCACCGTCTTCTCGACCTTCTTGCCCTGCAGCGCCTTCAGCGCGTTGTCCACAGCGATCTTGCCCAGCTGGGACGGCTGCTGCGCCACGGACGCGTACAGCGTGCCGTTCTTGACGGCCGTCAGTCCGTCCGGGGTGCCGTCGAAGCCGACGACCTGCACCGACCTGCCCGCCTTGGAGCCCAGTGCCTTGATCGCGCCGAGCGCCATCTCGTCGTTGGCGGCGATGACGCCCTGGACGTCCGGGTGGGCCTGGAGCAGGTTCGACATCACGTCGAGGCCCTTGGTGCGGTCGAAGTCGGCCGGCTGCTGGGCCAGCACCTGGATGCCGGGGTAGGCCTTCAGCCCCTTGGCGAAGCCTTCCGCCCGCTCCCGCGCCGCGGAGGTGCCCGCCTGGCCCTGGAGGATCACGATCTTTCCGCTCCCGCCCAGCTTCTCGGCGACCGTCTTGGCGGCCAGCTCACCGCCGGCCACGTTGTCGGAGGCGACCAGCGCGTCCACCGTGGCCTTGTTGACGCCCCGGTCGACCGCGATGACCGGGATCTTCGCCTTGTCGGCGGCCTTCACCGAGTTGCTCGCCGCGTCCGAGTCCACCGGGTTCACGATGATCGAGTCGAGCCCGGAACTGGTGAAGTTCTGGAGCTGGTTGGCCTGCTGCGAGGCGTCGTTCTGGGCGTCGGTGACCGTCAGGTCCACGCCCAGCTTCTTCGCCTCGGCCTTCGCGCCCGACTGGATCTGCACGAAGAACGGGTTGTTGAGCGTGGACAGCGCCAGGCCGACCTTCGGGTTCGCGCCCGAGGGGTTGCCGCCGTGCAGGAAGGAGGTCGCGCCGACGATCGCCACGGTGACCACGGCCGCGAGACCGTACGTCGCCGCCTGCCGGCCCTTGCCGCCGCCGCTGCCCGTCCCGGCCGCCATCGGGGTCGCCCCCGCCTTGCGGCGCACCGTGTCGAGGAGCACCGCCAGCGCGATGACGACACCGATGACGACCTGCTGCCAGAAGGCGGAGACGGACAGCAGGTTCAGACCGTTGCGCAGCACCGCCAGGATCAGCGCGCCGATCAGGGTGCCCGAGGCCTTGCCCGTGCCACCGGCCAGGGAGGCGCCGCCGATGACGACCGCGGCGATGGCGTCCAGCTCGTAGCCGTCGGCGGCCTGGGGCTGCGCGGAGGAGAGCCGGGAGGCGAGCACGACGCCCGCCGCGGCCGCGAACACACCGGACAGCGCGTAGATCGCGAGCTTCTGCTTCTTCACCCGCAGGCCGGAGAGGCGCGCCGCCTCCTCGTTGCCGCCGATGGCGTACATGGAACGGCCGATGTACGTCCGGCCGAGCACGAACGCGGCGATCAGCCCCATCACGACCATCACGAGCACCGGCACCGGCAGCCAGCCGCCGAGCGTGTCACCGAGGTGCGAGACCGAGTCGGGGAAGGCGATCGGCGAGCCCTCGGAGATCACCAGCGAAAGACCGCGCGCCACCGACAGCATCGCGAGCGTCGCGATGAACGGCGGCAGCTTGCCGTAGGCGATGAGGAAACCGTTCACCAGACCGGCCGCGATACCGGTCGCGACGGCCAGGACCACCGCGAGGACGACCGGCACGCCGTGCTGGGTGGCGCTCCACGCCAGCACGGTGGCCGACAGGGCCGCCACCGAGCCGACCGACAGGTCGATGCCCGCCGAGACGATCACGAAGGTCACGCCGAAGGCGAGAATGGCGGTCACGGCCGCCTGGACACCCACGTTGAGCAGGTTGTCCGTGGTCAGGAAGTCACCCGACAGCGCCGACATGGCGATGACGAGGACGATCAGCGCGGTCAGCGCGCCGTTGTCGAGGAGCAGACGGCGGACCGCCGCGGCGCCCCCGGCGCCCGTCTCGCTCTTGAGCGTCTCAGCGGCCACGGCCGGCCTCCAGTTCTTCGGTTTCGTCGTTTTCTTCGATTTCTTCGTGCGTGGTGGTGCTGACGGCGAGTGCCATGACGGAGTCCTGGGTCGCCTCGTCCGCCGACAGCTCGCCGGCGATCCGGCCCTGGGCCATCACCAGCACCCGGTCGCTCATGCCGAGCACCTCGGGCAGATCGCTGGAGATCATCAGGACGGCCGCGCCGGCGGCCGTCAGCTCGTTGATGAGCTGGTAGATCTCGACCTTCGCGCCGACGTCGATCCCGCGCGTCGGCTCGTCGAGGATGAGCACCTTGGTGTCGGCCAGCAGCCATTTGCCGATGACGACCTTCTGCTGGTTGCCGCCGGAGAGCGTGCGCACCTGCTGGCCGAGGCCCGCCATCCGCACGCCCAGCTGCCCCGCGATCCGCGCCGCCGCCTCGTGCTGGCTCTTCAGGTCCACCAGCCCGCCACGGGTCGCGGCCCGCATGGTGACGAGCCCGAGGTTCTCCTCGACCGACTGGTCGAGCACCAGCCCCTGGCCCTTGCGGTCCTCGGGCACGAGCCCGATCCCGGCCGCCATGGCGGCGTTCACGTCGTGGCGGGGCAGGTGCGCGCCGCCGACCCGGACGGCTCCGCGGTCGTACGGGTCCGCCCCGAAGACCGCCCGTACGACCTCGGTACGGCCGGCGCCGACGAGCCCGGCGACACCGACGACCTCACCGGCGCGCACCTCGAAGCTGACGTCGTGGAAGACGCCGTCCCGGGTGAGCCCTTCGACGGACAGCAGCGCGGCGCCCGTGTCGGGGCGCTCCCTGGGGTACTGCTGCTCGATGGAGCGGCCCACCATGAGCCGCACCAGCTCGTCCTCGGGTGTGCCGGCCGGGACCTGCCCGACGCTCCTGCCGTCCCGGATGACCGTGACCCGGTCGCCGAGGGCGGCGATCTCCTCGAGGTGGTGCGTGATGAACACGATGCCGACGCCGTCCGCACGCAGGCTGCGCACGATGGCGAAGAGCTTCTCGACCTCCTCGGAGGTCAGCACGGCGGTCGGCTCGTCCATGATCAGCACGCGCGCGTCCAGGCTGAGCGCCTTGGCGATCTCGACCATCTGCAGGCGCGCGATACCGAGTTCACGCACCCGCGTGCGGGGCGAGACGTTCACCCCGACCCGCTCCAGCAGGGCGGCCGCGTCGGTCTCCATCCGCTTCCGGTCGATCATCCCGAAGCGGCGCGGTTGCCGGCCGAGGAAGATGTTCTCGGCGACCGTGAGATCGGGAACGAGGTTGAACTCCTGGTAGATGGTGGCGATCCCGAGGCGCTCGGAGTCCTGGGCGCCGTGGATGCGCACCTCCTCGCCGCCGGCCAGGATCCGCCCGGCGTCGGGCCGGTAGGCGCCGGAGAGCATCTTGATGAGCGTGCTCTTGCCCGCGCCGTTCTCACCGAGCAGCACATGCACCTCGCCCCGGCGCAGGTCGAAGTCGACGCTGTCGAGCGCGACCACACCGGGGAAGGTCTTGCGTATGCCTTCGATGCGCAGCAACTCGTCCGCGTTGCTCACGTCTGGCTCCTGTTCGTTACGGGGGACGGCTCCGCGGAGGCGGGGAACTCCTCGGGAGCGGGCGGTTCTCGGTGGGCCGGCTCGCCGCACGAACGGCGGACGACGAGCCGGGCCGGGAGGGTGACGGACTGCGGGGGCCGTCCCTCGATGCGGTCGACGAGCGCCCGCACGGCGGCCCGGCCCAGCTCGCCCGTCGGCTGGGCGATCGCGGTGATCGGCGGATCGGTGTGCACGAACCAGCGGATGTCGTCGAACGCGGCCAGCGCGAGGTCCCGCGGAACCCGCAGCCCACGCGCGCGTACGGCGTCCAGCGCGCCCAGTGCCATCAGGTTGTCGGCGGCGAACACGACCTCGGGCGGTTCGGGCAGGTCGAGGAAGCCCTCGGTGACCCGCCGTCCGCTCTCGGCCTGGAAGTCGCCCTGGCCTATGTAGGCGTCTGGGAGGGGAAGCCCGTACTCGGCCATGGCGGCCCGGAAGGCCTCGACGCGCTCGCTTCCGGTGGTGGTGGCGGCGGGGCCCGCGATGATGGCGAGTCTGCGGTGCCCCAGCCCGTGCAGATGCGCGACGAGGTCCCGCACGGCCGCGCGTCCGTCCGACCGCACCACCGGCACGTCGACGCCCGGGATCCACCGGTCGACGAACACCATCGGCGTCCCCGCGCGCGCGGCGTCGACGATCAGCGGCGAGCCGCCGTCGGTCGGGGAGACGAGGAGGCCGTCGATCCGGCGGTCCAGCAGGGTCCGTACGTGGTGGTCCTGGAGGTCGGGCCGTTCGTCGGCGTTGCCGATGATGACGCTGTAGCCGAGCGCGCGGGCCTCCTCCTCGACGGAGCGGGCCAGTTCGGTGAAGTACGGGTTGAGCACGTCGCTGATGACCAGGCCGAGGGTGCGGGTCTGGTCGGTGCGCAGCGACCGGGCGACGGCGTTCGGGCGGTAGCCCAGCGTTTCGACGGCGGCCAGCACACGCGTGCGTGCGTCCTCGCTGACCGACGGATGGTCGTTCAGGACCCGCGACACCGTGGCGACGGAGACCCCCGCCTCGGCCGCGACGTCCTTGATGCTCGCCATCGCCGCCCCACCTCCTTGTGGACTCGGTTCATGTACGTCGAGGTCGTGGAATCGATTACATCGACGTGTACGAAGGATTGGAATCGATTACACGGAGGTTAATCAAGCCCTCAACCACATCCCGAGACCGGATCGTGATGAACGGTGCCCGCCGGGCAGCCGACGGTCGCCCCCGGAGCACTGTCGGTGGCGGGCGGTAACGTCGGATCATGACCGATCAGGCGGGGGCCGCCCAGGCGGGGGAGCGGCGTACGGCCACGCTGGAAGGCGTGCTCGAGCGCATCACGTACGCGAACGAGGAGAACGGCTACACGGTCGCCCGCGTCGACACCGGCAGAGGCGGCGGCGACCTCCTCACGGTCGTCGGCGCGCTGCTCGGCGCCCAGGTCGGCGAGTCCCTGCGCATGGAGGGCCGCTGGGGCTCCCACCCGCAGTACGGCAAGCAGTTCACCGTCGAGAACTACACGACCGTCCTGCCCGCCACCGTCCAGGGCATCCGCCGCTACCTCGGCTCGGGGCTCGTCAAGGGCATCGGCCCGGTCTTCGCCGACCGCATCACCCGGCACTTCGGCATGGACACCCTGAAGATCATCGAGGAGGAGCCGAAGCGACTCGTCGAGGTTCCCGGCCTCGGCCCGAAACGCACGAAGAAGATCGCCGACGCCTGGGAGGAGCAGAAGGCGATCAAGGAGGTCATGCTCTTCCTCCAGACCGTCGAGGTGTCCACCTCCATCGCGGTCCGCATCTACAAGAAGTACGGCGACGCCTCCATCTCCGTCGTGAAGAACCAGCCCTACCGGCTCGCCACGGACGTCTGGGGCATCGGCTTCCTCACCGCCGACAAGATCGCCAGGTCCGTCGGCATCCCGCACGACAGCCCGGAGCGCGTCAAGGCGGGCCTCCAGTACGCGCTGTCCCAGGCCACCGACCAGGGCCACTGCTACCTCCCCGAGGAGCGGCTGATCGCCGACTCGGTGAAGCTGCTGCAGGTCGACACCGGCCTGGTCATCGAGTGCCTCGCCGAACTCGCGACGCCGCCGGCGGAGGGCGAGGACCCCGGGGTCGTACGGGAGAAGGTCCCGGCGGCCGACGGAGGGGAGCCCGTCACCGCCGTCTGGCTGGTCCCGTTCCATCGCGCCGAACTGGCCCTCTCCGCCCAGCTGTTGCGTCTGCTGCGCACCGACGAGGACCGGATGCCGGCCTTCCGTGACGTGGCCTGGGACAAGGCGCTGGCCTGGCTGAGGACCCGCACCGAGGCCGAACTCGCGCCCGAGCAGGAGGCGGCCGTCAGGCTCGCGCTGACCGAGAAGGTCGCCGTGCTCACCGGCGGCCCCGGCTGCGGCAAGTCCTTCACCGTCCGCTCGATCGTGGAGCTGGCCCGCGCCAGGAAGGCCAAGGTCGTGCTGGCCGCCCCCACCGGCCGCGCGGCCAAGCGCCTGGCCGAGCTGACCGGCGCCGAGGCCTCCACCGTCCACCGGCTGCTGGAGCTCAAGCCCGGCGGCGACGCGGCCTACGACCGGGACCGCCCGCTGGACGCGGACCTGGTGGTGGTCGACGAGGCGTCGATGCTGGACCTCCTCCTCGCCAACAAGCTGGTCAAGGCCGTGCCCCCCGGCGCGCACCTGCTCTTCGTGGGGGACGTCGACCAGTTGCCCAGCGTCGGCGCCGGCGAGGTGCTGCGCGATCTGCTGGCCGAAGGCAGCCCGGTGCCCGCCGTGCGCCTCACGCGCGTGTTCCGTCAGGCCCAGCAGTCCGGGGTGGTGACCAACGCGCACCGGATCAACGCCGGACAGCACCCGGTCACCGACGGCATGAAGGACTTCTTCCTCTTCGTCGAGGACGACACGGAGGAGGCCGGCCGCCTCACGGTGGACGTGGCCGCCCGGCGCATTCCGGCGAAGTTCGGCCTGGACCCGCGCCGGGACGTGCAGGTCCTGGCGCCCATGCACCGCGGCCCGGCCGGCGCCGGCGCCCTCAACGGCCTGCTCCAGCAGGCGGTCACCCCCGGCCGCCCCGACGTGCCCGAGAAGCGGTTGGGCGGCCGGGTCTTCCGCGTCGGCGACAAGGTCACCCAGATCCGCAACAACTACGACAAGGGGAAGAACGGCGTCTTCAACGGCACCGTGGGCGTCGTGACCTCACTCGATCCGGTCGACCAGCGCCTCACGGTGCTGACCGACGAGGACGAGGAGGTTCCGTACGAGTTCGACGAACTGGACGAACTGGCCCACGCGTACGCGGTCACCATCCACCGTTCACAGGGAAGTGAATATCCCGCCGTGGTGATCCCCGTCACCACGGGAGCATGGATGATGCTTCAACGGAACCTCTTGTACACGGCCGTGACGCGCGCCAAGAAGCTGGTCGTCCTCGTCGGCTCCCGCAAGGCGATCGGTCAGGCGGTGCGCACGGTGTCGGCGGGCCGCCGCTGCACGGCCCTGGACTTCCGGCTGGCGGGCCGCTGACCACCTCGGGCCCGTGGGATTTCCGGATCGTCGGGAAAAATGATCGATCAAATGAGTCGTGAAGGTCACAGAGCACTTCCCCAACTGTGACGAAGGCGGCAGGATGAGCTGGTTGGCGGCACTGAGTGCCGCCAATGAGCCCAATGGTCGACCCCGAGTGCACTCTCGTGCGCCAAATGGGGGATGGTAGAGACAGTCAGGGCAACCTCGAAGAAGAGGCACAACGTCGGTGAGGGATGACGTGAGCGAGCACACCAACAACGCTGTAGTACTGCGGTTCGGCGATGGCGAGTACACCTACCCGGTGATCGACAGCACCGTCGGCGACAAGGGCTTCGACATCGGGAAGCTCCGCGCCCAGACCGGTCTGGTGACCCTGGACAGCGGCTACGGCAACACCGCCGCCTATAAATCCGCCATCACCTACCTTGACGGCGAACAGGGAATCCTCCGGTACCGCGGCTACCCGATCGAGCAGCTGGCCGAGCGGTCGACCTTCCTCGAGGTCGCCTACCTGTTGATCAACGGCGAACTGCCGACCGTCGACGAGCTGTCCGTCTTCAAGAGCGACATCACCCAGCACACGCTGCTGCACGAGGACGTCAAGAACTTCTACCGCGGGTTCCCGCGCGACGCCCACCCGATGGCCATGCTGTCGTCGGTGGTCTCCGCGCTGTCCACGTTCTACCAGGACAGCCACAACCCGTTCGACGAGAAGCAGCGCAACCTCTCCACGATCCGGCTGCTCGCCAAGCTCCCGACGATCGCGGCGTACGCCTACAAGAAGTCGATCGGCCACCCGTTCGTCTACCCGCGCAACGACCTCGGCTACGTCGAGAACTTCCTGCGCATGACGTTCTCCGTGCCGGCCCAGGAGTACGAGCTCGACCCGGTCGTCGTCTCCGCCCTCGACAAGCTGCTGATCCTGCACGCGGACCACGAGCAGAACTGTTCGACGTCCACGGTCCGTCTGGTCGGTTCCTCGCAGGCGAACATGTTCGCCTCGATCTCGGCCGGCATCTCCGCCCTGTGGGGCCCGCTGCACGGCGGCGCCAACCAGTCCGTGCTGGAGATGCTCGAGGGCATCCAGGCCAACGGCGGCGACGTCGACTCCTTCATCCGCAAGGTGAAGAACAAGGAGGACGGCGTCCGCCTGATGGGCTTCGGCCACCGGGTGTACAAGTCCTTCGACCCGCGCGCGAAGATCATCAAGGCGGCGGCGCACGACGTCCTCTCGGCCCTCGGCAAGGACGACGCGCTGCTGGACATCGCGCTCAAGCTCGAGGAGCACGCGCTCTCCGACGACTACTTCGTCTCGCGCAACCTCTACCCGAACGTCGACTTCTACACCGGCCTGATCTACCGGGCCATGGGCTTCCCGACCGAGATGTTCACGGTCCTGTTCGCCCTGGGCCGCCTCCCGGGCTGGATCGCCCAGTGGCACGAGATGATCAAGGAGCCCGGCTCCCGCATCGGCCGCCCGCGCCAGATCTACACGGGTGTCGTCGAGCGCGACTTCGTGCCGGTCGAGGAGCGCTGACACCTGCCGGTGGGGCGTCGCTGCTCGGGGCGCCCCGTCACCGGGTTGTGTCCGCTCGGCTCCCCGGGGCCTCCGCCGGGCCGGCTGAACACCGGTCGCGGTGACGTCGGGGTTGCTGCCGGGGGTCCGGGGGTTGCCCCCGGGTGGCACGGCCGCGGGTGTCGTCGAGCGCGACTTCGTACCGGTCGAGGAGCGCTGACACCTGCCGGTGGGGGCGCCGTTCGACAGGCGCCCCGTCACTGGTGAATTTCCTGACTGCCCGGGACCGATGTCCCGGGCAGTGGTGTGTGCGTCTCCGGCGGTCGACCGTCCGGGCGGATGCGCGACCTGACGTCGCGCGCCTCGGGCGGGCGGTGTGTGTGCGGGGCATACGGAAGGCGCCCCGGCGCCGGTCCCCCCACGGGCCGACGACCAGGGCGCCTTCCCATGTCCCGGTGCGGATTCCCCCCACGGGATCCGGCCGGGCGTTGTGAGAACAGCGCCTGAATTCGCTGTTTTGTAACCATCTTCGGTTGTTGTACCCGCGGTTGAGCAGAACGAGCAGAACTCGTCCCACCACCGCTGTGTGCGATCTGCCGGGACAGCGCACGCTGGGAGGGCCGCTCAAAGCTTCCCGGTGTGCGTGCCCCGGCAACGCATCTCTGAGGAAGTCCCCCAAGACATCCTCAGACGTCAGGTCGCGCCCCCCAAGACGCTTCCTGACATCGTCAACTTAGACCTTCGAACCCCTTCGATGGTTACGTTCACATCACTGTGATCTGTGTCTCTTGCATATGTCCGTTAGATGCGCAAGAGACCGGATACGGCGATCGGGGCCCAAGCGTAAGGATGATGCGCGAGCCTTGTGAAGAGCTTATGTGAGGCTCGCGCAGGACTCCAGGGGTCTCCCTGATCGGCAACGTGCTACTCGGCGGTATTACTTGAAGGCGCGCAGCCTCAGGCTGTTCGTCACGACGAACACCGACGAGAACGCCATCGCGGCCCCCGCGATCATCGGGTTCAGCAGCCCGGCGGCCGCCAGCGGCAGCGCGGCCACGTTGTAGCCGAAGGCCCACACCAGGTTGCCCTTGATCGTCGCCAGGGTCCGCCGGGACAGCCGGATGGCGTCCGCGGCCACCCGCAGATCTCCCCGCACCAGTGTCAGGTCGCTCGCCTCGATCGCCGCGTCCGTACCCGTCCCCATCGCCAGGCCCAGGTCGGCGACGGCGAGTGCGGCCGCGTCGTTGACGCCGTCCCCGACCATGGCGACGACCCGCCCCTCGTCCTGCAGCCGCCGTACGACGTCGACCTTGTCCTCGGGCAGCACCTCGGCGATCACCCGGTCGATCCCGACCGCCTCCGCGACCGCCTCCGCGACCGCCCGGTTGTCCCCGGTCAGCAGCACCGGGGTGAGCCCCAGCGCCCGCAGTTCCCGCACCGCCTCGGCGCTCGTCTCCTTGACCGCGTCCGCGACCGCGAGCACTCCGCGCGCCACGCCGTCCCACCCCACGACGACGGCCGTACGACCGCCCCGCTCGGCCTCCTCCTTCGCGCGGGCCACCTCGTCCGGAACGGTCTCGAAGAGGCGCCCCACGGCCACCTCGCGGCCCTCCACCCGCCCGCGCACCCCGCGCCCGGGTACGTTCTCGAACCGCTCGGCCGCAGGCAGCTCCCCGGCCCTGTCCTCGGCGCCCGCCGCCACCGCCCGGGCGACCGGGTGCTCGGAGGCGTGTTCCAGGGCGCCCGCGAGCCGCAGCAGCTGCCGCTCGTCGGTGCCGTCGACGACGTACACGTCCTGAAGGGTCATCCGGCCGGTGGTGACGGTCCCGGTCTTGTCGAGGACGACGGTGTCGACGCGGCGCGTGGACTCCAGGACCTCGGGGCCCTTGATGAGGATGCCGAGCTGGGCGCCGCGCCCGGTGCCGACCATGAGCGCGGTCGGCGTGGCGAGACCGAGCGCGCACGGGCAGGCGATGATCAGGACCGCGACGGCCGCCGTGAACGCGGCGGTCGTGTCACCCGTCGCGGCGAGCCAGCCGCCGAAGGTGGCGACCGCGATCAGCAGCACCGCCGGCACGAAGATCCCCGAGATCCGGTCGGCCAGCCGCTGCACCTCGGCCTTGCCGCTCTGCGCCGCCTCGACCAGCTGCGCCATGCGCGCGAGCCGGGTGTCCGCGCCGATCCTGCCGGCCTCGACGACCAGCCGGCCACCGGCGTTCACGGTCGCGCCCGTGACGGCGTCGCCCGGCCCGACGTCCACCGGGACCGACTCGCCGGTCAGCATCGAGGCGTCCACGGCGGACGTGCCCTCGACGACCGTCCCGTCGGTGGCGACCTTCTCCCCGGGTCGCACGACGAACCGGTCCCCGACGGCCAGCAGGTCGACCGGGATCCGCACCTCCCTGCTGTCGCGCAGCACGGCCACGTCCTTCGCGCCCAGCTCCATCAGCGCCCGCAGCGCCGCCCCCGCGCGCCGCTTGGAGCGGGTCTCCAGGTAGCGGCCGAGCAGGATCAAGGCGGTGACGCCAGCGGCGACCTCCAGATAGATCGTGGAGGCGCCGTCCGTACGGGAGACGGTGAGCTCGAAGGGATGCCGCATGCCGGGCATGCCCGCGTCGCCGAAGAACAGCGCCCACAGCGACCAGCCGAGCGCGGCCAGCGTGCCGACCGACACCAGCGTGTCCATGGTGGCCGCGCCGTGCCGCAGGTTCGTCCAGGCGGCCTTGTGCAGCGGGCCGCCGCCCCAGACCACCGCGGGCGCGGCGAGCGTCAGCGAGAGCCACTGCCAGTTGTCGAACTGGAGCGAGGGGACCATGGCGAGCAGGACGACGGGCGCGGCGAGCAGGACGCAGACGAGGAGCCGGTGCCGCAGAGCCGCGAGTTCGGGGTCCCGGGAGGGGTCCTCCTGGACCGGCTCCGGCTCCGGCGCGGGTTCCTCGGCCGTGTACCCGGTCTTCACCACGGTCGCGATCAGGTCGGCGACCTCGGTCCCGGACGGATAGCTGACCTTCGCCTTCTCCGTCGCGTAGTTGACCGTCGCGACGACGCCGTCCATGCGGTTGAGCTTCTTCTCGACGCGGGCCGCGCAGGAGGCGCAGGTCATCCCGCCGATGAGCAGTTCGACCTCGGCGGTCGGCGCGGGCGGTTCGGCTATCGGCGTTTCCGTGGTGGTGCTGGTCATGTCCGTGCTCCAGGAAGCTGACCGGGCCGTACGGAACCAGTATCAGCTGGTCGGCACGGCCCGGTGGGTGGAGGAGGGGTGTCGAGGGGAGGGGCCGAGGCGCGGGTGCCTCAGGCCTGGCCGGCCAGCTCGAAGCCCGCCTCGTCGACGGCGGCGCGTACGGCCTCCTCGTCGAGCGCGGCGGTGGAGACGACCGTGACCTCACCGGTCGAGGCGACGGCCTTCACCGAGGTGACACCGGGGAGCTCGGAGAGCTCGCCGGAGACGGCGCCCTCGCAGTGGCCGCAGCTCATGCCGCTCACCTTGTAGACGGTGGTGACGGAGCCCGGGGTGTCGGTTTGAGCGGTCATGTCGTTCTCCTCGTGGAGGCAGGTGGGGCGGGAGGGGCCGCGAGAGGTCTCCCGTTAACCCACACTATACCCCTAGGGGGTATGAATCCAAGGTCATGACCCGCCGCCTGGACGGCGGTGCGGATACTTCCGGCGGGCTCTCGGCGGGCGTCCGGTGGACGGGTACCCGGGCTACAGGGCCGTAGCGGTCCCGGCGGCGTCGGCTTCGACGCGGCCCAGCCGGTCGCCCACCAGCGGCTCCAGATAGCGGATCAGTACGTTCTTCAGCTCCTGCACATACGCGTCGCGCTCGGCGCCCTCGTGGCCGAGGACCAGCTCCAGGCCCGCCTTGTACAGGCCCAGGCACATGTGCGCGGTACGGGCGAGGTCGGCGGGCTGCGCGTCCGGCAGCAGGGAGGACAGCAGGCCCTCGATACGGGCGAGCAGCGTGGCGTGCAGCGCGTCGTGCTCCTCGGCGATGTGGCCGGGGATGTCGGGCCCGTGCATCAGGGCGAAGAACACCGGATGGTCGCAGTTGAAGGCGATGAACCGGTCCACGGCCGCGCCGACGGCCTCCTCCAGCGGAGTCGCGGGGTCGACCGGCGCGAGCGCCTCGCCGAAGGTGTCGCGCATCTGGTGCATGAGGCGGTCGCCCAGCTCGATCGCGATCGCTTCCTTGTTCGGGAAGAACTGGTAGAGCGTGCCCGGTGAGACACCCGCCTCGCGGGCGATGGCGTTGGTGCTGGCGGCGGTGTAGCCGGTCGTGCAGAAGACGCTGGCCGCGGCCTCGAGCAGCTGGGCGATACGCCGCTCGCCACGTGCCTGGCGGCGGCGCGGCTGTTCCTTCTCCTGGCTCTCGGCCACGCGTTGTCCCCAGCTTTCCCGAACATCATTGACAAATACGAGTGGTCGCTCGCATTCTGGGATCCAGAAATGCGAGCGCTCTCTCGTGTTAGCCATTCTACGGTTTTCACGACTGCTTGCAGGGTGAAGGGGACACCGCACGATGACCGAAGTCAACAGCCCACCCCGTGCCGGGGGCTGGACCCGCTTCGTGACCGCCCGGCCCGGGCTGTCGCTGCTCGCGGCCCTGGTGCTCACCGTGCTCGCGGTGCTGGCCGGCAGTGGGGTCGCCGAGCGATTGGGCAGCGGCGGCTGGGAGGATCCGGCCGCGGAGTCCACGTACGCGACCAAGGCCCTGGAGCGTGAGTTCCCCGGCTCCCAGCCCAACCTCCTGCTGCTGGTCGACGCGGGCGAGGCCTCCGTGGACGACCCGGCGGTGGCCGCCGAGGCGAACCGGCTCACCGCCGCCCTGGCCGCCGAGGAGGGCGTCGTCGGCGTCGGCTCCTACTGGCAGGCCGGCGCGGCGGGAGCGGCTTCCGCCCTGCGGGCGAAGGACGGCCACGAGGCGCTGATAGCCGCCCGCATCACGGGCGACGAGAAGACCATGGGGGAGACCCTCGACCGCATCGCCCCCGCCCTGCGCGGCACGCACGGGCCGGTGGAGGTGAGGATCGGCGGCGGCGTCGCCGTGCGGCACGAGATGCAGACCATCATCCAGGAGGACCTGACCCGCGCCGAGATCATCGCCCTGCCGATCACGCTGGTGCTGCTGGTGATGGTCTTCGGCAGCGCGGTCGCGGCCCTGCTGCCGCTCGGCATCGGCATCGTGGCGATCCTCGGCACCAACGCCGTCCTCAGCGGCCTCACGCGGTTCACCGACGTCTCCATCTTCGCGATGAACCTCACCACGGCCCTGGGCCTCGGCCTCGCCATCGACTACGCCCTGTTCATCGTCCGCCGCTTCCGCGAGGAACTCGCCGCCGGCGCCGACCCGTCGACGGCCATCGCCACCACCCTGCGCACGGCCGGCCGCACGGTCCTCTTCTCGGCGCTCACGGTCGCGGTGTCCCTGGCGGCGATGCTCCTCTTCCCCCAGTACTTCCTGCGCTCCTTCGCCTATGCCGGCATGGCCGTGGTCCTGCTCGCCGCCGCGGCCGCCCTGATCCTGCTCCCGGCGGCGCTGATCCTGCTCGGCGACCGGGTCAACTCGCTCGACCTGCGCCGGCTGTTCCGCCGGGGCCGGCCCGCGGCGGCGTCCGACGAGGAGGGCGGCCGGGCCTGGGCCCGCACGGCCCACCTGGTCATGCGCCGCGCCCCGTTCTTCGCCCTGGCCACCACGGCCGCCCTCGTGCTCCTCGGACTGCCCTTCCTCGGCGTGAAGTTCGGCACGGCGGACGACCGTCAGCTGCCCTCCTCGGCCGAGTCCCACGTCGTGCAGCAGCACATCAGGGACGGCTTCCCGGGCAGTCCCGGCGGCGGCCTCGAGGTCCTCGCCGAGGGCCGGGCGACCCAGGCCCAGTACGCGGCGTACAAGGAACGCGTGGCGGCGCTGCCGGAAGTGGCCCGGGTGGACGGCCCGTCGGTGAACGGCGACTCGGCGTACTTCACGGTGCTGCCCAAGGGCGAGGCCGTCGACGACGCGGCCCAGAACCTGGTGGGCGACCTGCGGGCCACGACCGCCCCCTTCGAGACCGGCGTGACCGGCACGGCGGCCGTCCTGGTCGACTCCAAGCACGCGATCGGCGCCCAGCTGCCCTGGGCGGTGGCCTTCATCGTCATCGTCACCCTGCTCCTGGTCTTCCTGCTGACCGGCAGCGTGCTGATCCCGCTCCAGGCGGTGCTGCTCAACGCGCTCAGCCTGACGGCGATGTTCGGCGCGGTGGTCTGGGTCTTCCAGGACGGCCATCTCTCCGGCCTGCTCGGCTTCACCAGCCCCGGATCCATAGAGACCACCCTCCCGGTCCTGATGTTCTGCGTGGCCTTCGGCCTCTCGATGGACTACGGCGTGTTCCTGCTCTCCCGCATCAAGGAGGAGTACGACCGCACCGGCGACCACGAAGGAGCGGTCGGTCTGGGCCTGCGGCGCACCGGCGGTCTGATCACGGCGGCGGCGGTCATCCTGGCGGTGGTGATGGTCGCGATCGGCACCTCGCGCGTCACCAACACCAAGATGCTCGGCCTGGGCATCGCCCTGGCGGTCCTGATGGACGCGATGGTGGTGCGCAGTCTCCTGGTTCCGGCCATCATGCGCCTCACCGGCAGAGCCACCTGGTGGGCGCCGGCGCCGCTGCGCAGGTTCCACCAGCGGTTCGGCCTGAGCGAGGGCGAGCCGGCCCGGCCGGCACCGGCCGCCGCGCCCGGACCAGCGCCGGACGGCCCCACTCCGGGCGACCCCACTCCGGGCGACCCCACGCCGGGCGACCCCACGCCGGACGGATCAGCGCCGGACGGGCCCGGGCGGGACAGGGTCGACGCGCACGGTTAGCGTTCGCGGAGATCTCCGGGGTGCCCCTGGACGACGAACGGAGTGGGTATGCGGGCTGTGGTGTTCGAGCGGTACGGGGAGCCGGCCGAGGTGCGTGAGCTGGCCGACCCCCGGCCGGCCCCCCACGGAGTGACCGTGCGCGTCGAGTCCACCGGCCTGTGCCGCAGTGACTGGCACGGCTGGATGGGCCACGACCCGGACATCGCCCTGCCGCACGTGCCCGGGCACGAACTCGCCGGTGTCGTACAGGAGGTCGGTGCCCGGGTCACCAGGTGGCGGGCGGGCGACCGGGTCACCGTGCCCTTCGTGTGCGGCTGCGGCAGCTGTCCGTCCTGCGCGGCCGGCGACCACCAGGTGTGCGAGCGGCAGACCCAGCCCGGCTTCACGCACTGGGGCTCCTTCGCCCAGTACGTGGCCCTGGACCACGCCGACGTGAACCTGGTCGCGATCCCCGACGGCCTGTCGTACGCCACCGCCGCCTCGCTCGGCTGCCGGTTCGCCACGGCGTTCCGGGCCGTGGTGCAGCAGGGCCGGGTCGCGGCGGGGGAGTGGGTGGCGGTGCACGGCTGCGGCGGCGTGGGCCTCTCGGCGGTGATGATCGCGGCGGCGAGCGGGGCCCGGGTGCTGGCGGTGGACGTCTCCCCGAAGGCCCTGGACCTGGCCCGGAAGTTCGGCGCGGCGCGGTGCGTGGACGCGCGGGAGGTGCCGGACACGGCGGCGGCGGTCCGCGAGCTGACCGGGGGAGGGGCTCACCTCTCCCTCGACGCGCTCGGTTCCCCCGCCACCTGCGCCGCCTCGGTGAACGGGCTGCGCCGGCGCGGCCGTCACATCCAGGTCGGCCTGCTTCCCTCCGAGGACGGCACGACCCCCGTCCCGCTGGCCCGCGCCATCGCCCTGGAGCTGGAGATCCTGGGCAGCCACGGCATGGCCGCGCACACCTACCCGAAGATGCTGGAACTGGTCCGGTCGGGGGTGTTGCGTCCCGATCTGCTGGTGACGTCGACGATCACACTGGACGAGACCCCGGCCGCCCTGTCCGCGCTGGGCACCGCACCGGGCGCGGGGGTGACGGTCATCGATCCGTGGGCCTGAGCACGGCCCGCCCCCGGTCCGGGATCGCGCCGCGCACCTCGTCCACCCGCACCCCGTTCGCGCCCGCGGCGCTGTGCCCCACGCGCCCGCGGCGCTGTGCCCCACGCGCCCGCGGCGCTGTGCCCCACGCGCCCGCGGCGCTGTGCCCCACGCGCCCGCGGCGCTGTGCCCCACGC
>NZ_JBEOVB010000026.1:0-127017 GCF_040295245.1 Streptomyces sp. NPDC002884
CGACGGCAAGGCCAAGGAATCCATCCAGGTCGTCGACGTCTCCCAACTCCTCCTGGAATCGGTCAAGACCCCGGCCGACGACGAACCCCCGACAGACGGAACACAGACCGAGAACGAACCGGAACCGCAGCCGGTGAAGTAGCCCGGACGGCCGTACCCCGGCTGTACCGACGCCCCCGTGTCCCACAGTGGACCCGGGGGCGTCGCCGTTCGCACCTGCACTCCCCCCGCGACCTCTGCGTCCCCTACGACGCTTCCCTGATGAACCACCGATTCCCGCCCCGTCGCTCCCCTTAGGGGATGTCACAGGTCGGCAGCAAAGCCGTCCCCGGACGGCAGGGTCCGGCACGTCACTCTCCGGGACCAGGTACGTTCGATGACGTGGCTGGATTCAGGATCGGACGCGGCGGCCGGGACAACCGTGCCCCGCAAACGCGACCGCAACAACCTCCGTACGGGCAGCAGGCGCCCCAGGGACCTTCGCGGTCCTCGGGGCCGTCGGGACCCTCGGGGCCGTCGTACGGCTACCCGTCGGGTCAGCAGCCGTACCCGCAGCAGCGTCCGCAGTACGGCGGCACGGGTGCGGGCGGCGGCCACTGGCCGCAGGCGAACGGCGGAGGTCACGGCGGCCGGAACGGCGACGAGCCGGAGTACTTCGGCGGCGACGCCCCGTACGGTGCCCCGGGCGGTCCCGGCGGCCCGGGAGGTGTCCCTCACGACCCGTACGCCGCGAACAACCCGGGGCACACCCAGGCCTTCTCGATCGACGACCACAACCAGTACGACCAGTACAACCAGGGCGGTACGTATCACGCGGGCTCGGCCCCGGCGGGTCCGGTCGGTCCGCGTCTGCACTGGAAGGAGCTGCTGAAGGGCATCGTCCTCACCCCCAAGCAGACCTTCCTCCAGATGCGGGACTACACGATGTGGGGCCCCGCCCTCGTCGTCACGTTCCTCTACGGCCTGCTCGCGGTCTTCGGCTTCGACGACACGCGCGCGGACGCGATAAACGCGACGCTGTCCAACGCGATCCCGATCGTCCTGACGACGGCCGTCGCGATGGTGCTGAGCTCCTTCATCCTGGGCGTGGTCACCCACACCCTGGCCCGCCAACTGGGCGGTGACGGCGCCTGGCAGCCCACGGTCGGCCTCTCCATGCTGATCATGTCCCTCACGGACGCCCCGCGTCTGGTCGTCGCGATGTTCTTCGGCGGCGACGCGGCGTTCGTACAGCTGCTGGGCTGGGCGACCTGGGTGGCGGCCGGCGCCCTGCTGACCCTGATGGTCGGCCGCTCGCACGACCTGCCGTGGCCGAAGGCGCTGGGCGCGTCGTCGATCCAGCTGATCGCACTGCTGTCGATCGTGAAGCTGGGCACGTTCTAGCACCTGGGAACAGACACCGGTAGGGCCCTCGGCGGATCGCCGAGGGCCCTTGGCATGTCGTCACCGAAAAGCAAGATCTCACGACAACCCGCCGGAACAAACCAGATGAATAACCGCATGTCGTACCACGATGACTACAGAGCGTAATATACCGTGACTGTTCCCTACACCCTCCAACAAGGAGTGCGCGTGAAAGCTCGCTTTGGCGTGAGGCGGGGAACGGCGCTCGTGGCCGCCCTGCTGGTCGCCGTCATCGCCCTGATCCTGCCGGGATCGGCAGCCGCCCAGACGGACGACAACCGAGCCCACTCGGACCACTGGGGTGTGATCACCCGCAACACGATCGGCTCTCCGGTCGCCGAACTGCGCAACGGTCCGTTCGGCTCGTTCGGCGTGACAGGCACCTCCGCGAGGCCGCCGTACGGCCGGGGGAGCCTTGGCATCGAAGTGGCGAACGCCTCCACATCGCTGACCCCACCCAGCGAGAAGGTCGACTTCGGCAATGAGGTGGACTTCTACGGAAAGTCGCTCCTGGGTCTGCGGCGAGTCGGTTTCCACGTGTTCCAGACGGGCGAGAACGTCACCTTCGGGGGCCCCACGAACATGCCGAACATCAAGTTCGAGATCGACCCGAACCTGAACACCCTCTCCGACTACTCCACGCTGGTGTGGCTGCCGCCGGCGTCCCCGAACGTGAACAGCTGGAGCCCGTTCCTCGACGCCACGACGACCGGCGGCTGGGCCCTCACCGGCAACGCGGCCACCGTGACGGGCTGCGCGTTCGCCACCCCGTGCACCTTCACCGCCCTGAGGACCGCGTTCAGGACCGCCAACGCCAAGCCGACCGTCCTGACGGTCTCCGTGGGCAAGGGACGCGACTTCATGTGGATCGGCGCGGTCGACGGCCTCCGGCTCAACGACTACGTCTACGACTTCGAGCGGGACGGCGTGAAGGTGCTCCGCACGAAGTAACGCGGAGAGAACCGCAGAAACTCGGGGACTCGGAAATCGGAAACTCGGGGAAACGCACGAAGACATGAGCCGGATCGGGCCGGCCGGCGCCAGACACGGCCGGCCCGCCCCGCCTCGCACGGCGAGCCCGGAGCAGGTGGTGGACGGCTCGGGTCAGACCGTGAGCCTGACCACTTCGATCCACGAGTCGTTGTCGTGGGTGCCGGCGTAGGTGAAGTCGTACCCGGTGCCGGGTTCGTCGCATGCCATGGCGATCCAGGCGTCGTTGTGGACGTAGGCGGACTGGCAGACGGCGCCCTTGCCGCCATCGACGTTGATGGTGAATCCCAGCATGTTCGGGGCGTCCTTCTTGGTACTGCCGACGTAGTTGTCGACACCGTCGGCGGCATTCGTCCACGGGTCGGGGAAGTGCCCCTCACCATTGGTCGACGCGGGGTCGTGGACGTAGGCGCCGCTGGACGTGCCGTTGGTTCCGGACACAGCGATGTTGACGGCCTTGAGCGGCGTCCCCCCGCCCGCCGTGCCCGCCGTTTCGCCGTCGCACACCGCGTCGGACCAACCCTGGCCCGTCGCGTAGACCCGGTAGCAGATGTGCGGTCCGCTCGGATTCTTCGCGGCCAGTTGCTGGACCGCGGTCGCCGCGGTCCGCTCCTGGGTATCGGTCTCCTTCTTCTCGGAACCGTCGCTTCCCGCTCCGGCCACGGCTTCGTTCGCCTGCTGTGTCTCGGTCGCGGCCGGGGGTGCCGCGCCGTCGGCGGCCGGGGCCTTCGATGCCACGGACGTCGGCGAGGGGGCGGGTGGCAGCGTGGCGATGCCGGCCTCCTGGACCTTTTCAGTGGCGACGGTGCGGACCTCGGGCTTGTAGGCGAGCCAGATCATCACGAACGCGATCGCCAGCGCGACGAGGGTACTGAGGAAGGCCGCCAGCCAGCGCGGCAGGAAGCTCCGCTGCACGTACGTGCCCGCCACCTCCAGCGGCGCGACACCCGACCGCCGCACCGCCAGGGTGTAGGGCCGGTTCTCCTCCGACCCGAACCAGATGATCCGCCGCGGCTTCAGCGTCATCTTCACGAACACCGCACGGCCCGGCTCGACCTGCACATTGCTCGGATGGATGTCGTACGACAACTGATCACCGTTGTCGCTGCCACTCGCCGACGCCGTCAGCTTCGTATTGCCCAAGTTGTCCACGGCCAGCCTCGGTCGGCCGCGGAAGCGGCCCTTCACCGTCGGCGGCACCAGCTCGGCCCGCACCTCGGTGAACGGCGTGACGGTGAGGTTCCCTTCCGGGACACTCGTCGCCTCCGGATGCTCCGTCGGCGTGATCCGCACCCCGTACGGATGCGGACCGGCCGTCGCGTCCGGCGTACGCGGCGGGGAGATCGTCAGCTCGACCGTCCCCGTCGTCCCCGGATACAGGCGCAGTGACTGCGGCTCCACGACAGTCCAGGGCGCGAGAGAGCCCACCGTCTCGAAGCGGTACTCGTCCACCACGTCACCGGTGTTGCGCAGACGCAGCCGCACAGTCGTACTGTCACCCGGGTCCACGGTCGCGGAGGCGGGTTCGAGAGAGGTCCAAAGGCTCACTCACGGACACTAAACGCGACAACGGTGCCCGGTCAGGAAACCACGGGGCACGATGTGTGCCCGAAAGGGCTGGACCGACTGCCCCCGCTCATAGGGAATCGCCGCTCAGGGCATCGCCACTCGCGACATCACCACTCACACCTGGGTACTCACACCTGGGTCCGGTGGAAGTTGAGGAACGACCGGGACGCCGTCGGCCCGCGCTGGCCCTGGTACCTGGACCCGTAGCGCTCGCTGCCGTACGGGGACTCGGCCGGCGAGGTGAGCCGGAACATGCACAGCTGGCCGATCTTCATACCGGGCCAGAGCTTGATCGGCAGGGTGGCGAGGTTGGACAGCTCGAGCGTCACATGTCCGGAGAACCCGGGGTCGATGAACCCGGCGGTGGAGTGGGTGACCAGCCCCAGCCGCCCGAGGGAACTCTTGCCCTCGAGCCGCGAGGCGAGATCGTCGGGAAGCGAGATGACCTCGTAGGTACTCGCGAGCACGAACTCCCCCGGGTGGAGGATGAACGGCTCGTCGCCCTCGGGCTCCACGAGCCGGGTGAGGTCGGCCTGCTCGACGGAAGGGTCGATATGCGGGTAGCGGTGGTTCTCGAACACCCGGAACATCCGGTCGAGCCGCACGTCGATGCTCGACGGCTGCACCATGGATTCGTCGTAGGGATCGATCCGCACTCGCCCGGCGTCGATCTCGGCCCGGATGTCCTTGTCTGAGAGAAGCACGTCCCGAGGATACGCAAAGCGCGCGGAGCGACCACCATCGGACGACTCCGCGCGCCAGGCCGGCGGCGCCTCCAGCGCCTCCGGCCCCTCCTTGCCGCTACCGCTTCTCGAGAGTCACCGGCACGGCACTCCGCAACCGGGTACACCGAGGACACCGGACGAGTCGCCCGGGACCGAGCCGCTCCGCCTGCTGCATCGGGAACGAAGCGGTACTGAACACGTGCCCATCGGCACAACGGACGACGGTGCGCTCCATCAAGTCCTAGAGTCCCTTCCCCAAGAGCCCTGTCCGGCTGCTGTTCACCGGACCACGAAAGCCACATTACGGGACGAACGGGACGGCCCTCCAGGCGGCACTCCGACCCCGCCCGACCCCAGTTCCACCGCCACACCGTACGCCCCAACTCCGGCCCGTCGCAGCCGGATCCCCGCCCCGAAACGCACCCGGGCCCCACGGCTTCATCGCCCGGGGCCCGGCATGAGGTAGAGTTACGGAGCGTTCCGACACCGGTCCAAAACGGCGTCTTACGCGGGTGTAGTTTAGTGGTAGAACATCAGCTTCCCAAGCTGAGAGTGCGAGTTCGATTCTCGTCACCCGCTCCACACCAAGCCCCCAGGTCGATGACCCGGGGGTTCTTTGTTGTCCAGACCTGTGAGCGGGGCGCGCACCACATCCGCACCACAAGGGCGCGACTAGCTACCCGTGGGCTTCTCGTTGTGGTGCGCGGGGTCGTGATCCTTGCCCTCGTGGTGCTTCGCACGCTCGGCGCGGACCAGGTCGTCGAGGCCGGCCGCCAGGTCACGCTGACGCTCCTCGTCGGAGTGCTGGTAGATCAGCGCGGCTTTCTCGGAGGACTGTCCGGCGCGGACCATCGTGTCCTTCAGGGTGGCGCCCGACCGGGTCGAGAGCGTGTGTCCGGTGTGACGAAGGTCGTAGAACCGGAAGCCGTCCGGGAGGCCCACGACGGCGCGAGCACGGGCCCACTTCCGACCGAAGGACGTACGCCGGAACGGGGCACCCTTCTCCCCGACGAAGACCAGGCCGTCAGGCTCCTTCTCGGCGAACCAGGCGAGGTGCTGCTTCGCCTCCTTGTGGAGAAAGCCAGGGAGGACGACGGCACGGACACCGGCGTCGGACTTGGTCTCTCCAGGGGCGCGCTTGCCGTTGGTCCGCTCCGGCTCGGCGACGCGAACGCGGATCACCAGGTTGTCGAGGTCGACGTCCCGGCGGCGCAGGCCGGCCAGTTCCTCAGGGCGCATCGGACCGTACGCACCGAGGTAGACCATGAGCCGCCAGCGGATACCGATCGCGTCGGCGAGGGCGTCGACCTGGGCGACGGTAGCGATACGACGCTCAGTTAAGCCGTCGTTTCCTTTGGTGCTCGCCGGCCATCAGTCGTGGCTTGTCATAGCAGCGTGAGAGTCTCCGAGCATGAGCTACGACTTGGCAGTGTGGGAAGGAGAGCGGCCGACGAACGATAGGACAGCTGGCCGGGCCTTCACCGAACTCTACGACCGCTTCCTGGACACAGAGGTAGATCATCCTCCGACCGAGCACATCGTGGACTATGTCGCCGCGCTGATAGAGCGGTGGGGCGATGCGTCTGTGGACGGGGACGCATCGCCCTGGGCCGCATGGCCGTTGATTGCTGGAGCGGGCGGACCGGTCGTTTACATTCCGATGGGTTGGAGCGTGGCCGATGAGGTCTCTGCCCATGCTGCGGCCCTGGCGGACTCGATGGGGCTGGTCTGTTTCGATCCTCAGCAAAATCGCCTCAGGCCCTGACCGTCTTGGTCAGGCGACGGTAGCCAATCAGACGCGCTGCCAGACCGACGAAGGCGAGAAAGTGGTCAGCCTTGCGTTCATAGCGGCGGTGCAGGCGTCGGCAGCCGGCCAACCACGACACGGTCCGTTCGACAACCCAGCGGTAGCGTCCAAGTCGCTGCGAGGACTCGATGCCTTTGCGGGCGATTCGATGTCGGATGCCGCGCGAGCGAACCCAACTTGCCGCGGTCAGTCGGATTCGGTCCGGTCAATGGCCCCCTTTGACGGCCCGCAGGCTGACGGAATCGCTCGCGCATCGCGACCAGTCCAGCTCGCCGCGGGCCCCGAGTTCGTCGAGGACGACCCGATGGAGCCGGGACCAGACCCGGGCCTGGCTCCACTGGGCGAAGCGCCGGTAGACCGTCTGCCAGCACGGACCGAACACTGGCGGCAGCTGTCGCCAGGTACAGCCAGAGGTAGCCACAAAGATGTTCGCGGCCAAGGCCTCGCGGTCACCCGCCCGGCGTCGACCTCCGCCTTGGGAACGCCTCACCTCTGTAGGCGGCACAACCCGACGGAACGGCACCCACAGCTCATCCGGCACCAGCCGCTCAATCAAGTCAGCCATGAACCGTAAACGACAAGCCGCCGCCATAAGAAACGACGTCTAAAGCGGTGCTTTCGCTCGGTGCCATAAGGGCGAGGCCGGCTCGCCCGCCCGGGCAACGCAGCCGATGGCAATGGGCGGTGCGGCAGTTGAGAGCAGGTTGCGTGAAGCGTCGCCGACGAAGGACCTAATTAAGATCCGATAGGGCCGGCCACCACTTAGGGTGCTCGTCAATCAAGGATCGCACGGCAGGACTGTTATCCAGGATGAATTTACTGTAGTCACTCCAACCCTCATGCGATACCGTTCCCGGAATCCGGCCGGTGACATTTAGGCCATCTGTGAGCATATCAGCAAATAATTCTGCAAACAGAAGGACTTGTTCACGTTCTTCCCCTGTATCCGGACAGGGCTTGTTGTCGTAGAAGTACGCCCTCATACCAGGGTGATCCATCATTTTGAAATAGATCTCACGCAGGCTCTGTATCGTCTGGTCCAGCCCGTGGGTGGAATTCAAAGTATTGGAGGCCCGCACCTGCATCGAGACATCCCTGGTCTGCTTCGCCAGAAGCAGCAAAGAAAGGATCACCCCTAGAAGACCACCAATTGCCGTGACTGCTGTCAGCACGTCTCCCCCGACAAATCGACCTCAGACCCCAGCATGCCTTACTCGATGGCGTCAGTCACCATCGCGTCGAATTCAGGCTGTAGCAGGTTGTCTGGTGGACGGCGCGAGCAGGTTGGCTCCGCCGCTGGGGGCGGCAAGGCATGCGCCGCGCCCGTCTGATCGGTCGGGCACCTGTCGCGGCGTGTGAAGTTCACCGGCTGAGGAGCAGATGTCCAAGGCCCAGTATCCGCGCAGAGCTCTTCAAGGATCGGGGACGAGGCCCGTGCCATTCATGTGCCAGATCCTGTGGAGAGTCACGGGGCACAGCGGGGACCCAACCATGGCTCTGGGGAGGCCGGAGCACCGTTCCGCCGCAGGTCAGCCCAGCAATCGCCTGTATAAGACCCGAGCTTCCCAAGCTGATGTCACGCAGCTACACAGGCGTGGGACGTTCCACCAGCGGCGACCAGTAGCCTGCGACGATCAGCCGTCGCGCGCCTGGAGATGCCGTGGAAGCTACCGCTCTCGTCAGTCCCGATCAGTTGTGGTCGGCGCAGGAGGTCTTGGTGCGTTCGAGCCCTGTACCGGCGGCGGCAGGGGTCTACGGGTGGCACTTCGAGCAGCCGCCCCACCCCGACCTGAACGCTGGTCGCCTGCTGTACGTCGGTATAGCCCCGCGGTTCATGGCGAACCGGACCAGCACGCAGAACCTTCGCAAGCGGGTGCGGTACCACTACCGGGGCAACGCGGCCGGCTCGACACTGCGGCTCACCCTCGGGTGCCTGCTCGGCCTCGAGCTGCGCCGCGTGGGCAGCGGCAAGCGGATGACCTTCGGCAAGGCCGGCGAAGCGACCCTGAGCCAGTGGATGGCGGACAACGCACGGGTGTGCTGGATCGAGCAGAGCGAACCATGGGACCTGGAGTCACAGCTCATCTCCCAGCTCGACCTCCCGCTGAACCTCGACCAGAACCGCCACAACGCGTTCCACAGTTGCCTGAAGGAGATACGAGCCCAAGCCCGCCAGCGAGCACGAGAGTTGCCCATCAGCTCGTAGGCCGCCGAAGGGGCCGATGTCTGGGCCGTCCCTGGGCCGTCCGAGGTCGCTCGACAGTGGCCAATGACGACCAACGACGACCACCAGGCGCACGAGCCAACTGCCTCTGACCAGCGAATACCCAGCTCACCAAGATCCCCGGCAAGACCCAGGGCAAGAAGACACCTAGGTTGCATCCCGCCGCGGATCCGACAGGTTGTGCCACTCGTGACCGCACCCATAGGCGCAATGCCGCGTCCGCCTGCGAGTGTCCGCGATGCTGAAGAGGGCGACGAGCAGGCGGAAGGACTTCGTGAGTTCATAGGCCGGTAGCGCCGCCATCCCGAAACGCCACTTCGTGAGCATCACCGCCGGCGTGTGAGTGGGACGAATGCCAGAACGCGCGATGCTATCCGGCACATCGTCCTCGCAGGCGCGGGCCTGCCCGCAGAACCCCACCAGTGAGTGCAGGACCTTGCGTTGGTCATCCTCCGAGAGGCCCTCGAACCACTCGACACCCTCGGTCGTCGGCCTGAGTCCCTGCGCGAGTTCGTTCAGGACCACCTCGTGGGCGTACAACACCGGTTACCTCCCGTCAGTGCAGGCCGACAGTACGCTCACCGATCCCTGGTGTTCCGTGCGAAGGCGTGAAACCGAGGGACTGGTCGAGGTGGAACGCGGAGCCCGGAGCCGTCGGAGTCCAACCCTCACGCAGGGCAAGCCGAACAGCCGCGGCGACACCGGAGGGCAGTACAGGCTCAGCCTCGCGACCGATCCAGTTGCTCGGATGCGGCTGGTTGGTGGTGACCACGAGCGCCGCCCCCGGGGTGTCCACGTGCTCGACCGCGAACGTGCACGGCGACCAGGCCAAGCCCTGGAAGTACGTCGGTCTGCCTCGCAGCCGCCAGCGGTAGGCCGTGCCGTCGACAACGATCCGTCGTGATCCCTTGCGGACCAGTGCCATGACGCCCCCTTCAACAGCGACGATGCTAGCGAGCCCGGCCCTGCCGTCCGTCTCATTTTCCGTCTCATTCAGCGCCGTTCACGGCCGTTCAGACGAGACCCGGAGCCGCCCCCGCCCCGATGGCTGACCGCCCATGAACTCAGGTGAACACCCCTGCACCCGGCCCAAGACCCCACCCACCACAGTTGGAAAGCGTGTTGGGATCGGACTTGGGTTGGGCGTCCGAGGACGGCAAGGCGTGATGAGCTTGGGGTGTGGAGACCATCATCGCCAGCGGTATAGCCGTCCTGGGGACGCTGTTTGGTTCGGGGATCACCCTAGCTTTCCAGCAGCGAACCGCCGACAGGAGCCACCAGTTCACGCGCCGCGAGAAGCTCCGGCAGGAACGGCTCGATGCCTACTCTGTCTACGCCGGTGCGTTGGTCAACTACCGCCGCTGCCTGGTTCACCTCTGGTTCTGCGAGAACGAACAGCCACCACCGGAGGACCCCGACGCTGTGCGGATCCGCGCCTACGATCTACGTTCCAACGCCCAAGAGGCGCTGTTCCGGGTACAGATGCTCACCGATGAGGAGACGCTGAGCCGGGCCGCGGAGGACGTGCTGGCAGACGTTACGGTGCTGTCCAAGACAGACAGCAGAACCGAACTCGACGACGCCAGGGCACGGACCCGTGACGACATCAGCCGACTCGTCAGAGAAGCCAAGCAACACCTCTGATGCGCTTGCAGACGCGCCGACTCGTGTAGCTCCATGTCGACGGTGGCTGCACCACAACCGCACCAGAACGAGCGGGGAACAGCGGGGAATCATGGTGAAAGCAGCTGAGCCTGCAGAAGCCTCGAACCAGCCGTTCGAGCAGGTCAGCGCCCACACCAGGCCCTCGATGTCCGCAGCTTCCCAAGCTGAGAGTGCGAGTTCGATGCGGCTGCGGCTGCGGCTGCGGCTGCGCTTCGGGGGAGAGTCGAGGGCGTAGGGAGTGCTGGAGGGAGGTCTGATATGTGGCATATCTGTGCATGAGTGATGCGTGGGCGGATACCCGTGCGGAATGGTACGGACACTGAAGCCGCACAGGCGGCACGGCGAGGGCTCGGTCGATCGGGAGGGCGGGGGCGGGCAGGGCCCGGGCGCCGTCGGTCCGGACGAGCGGGTGGAGCGGCAGGCCCCCGACAAGCCCACTGACCTGCCCGGACGCTCCTGGGGAGCGGTGCTGAAAGGCACCCTGAAGGAGTTCAAAAAGGACGAGCTGGCCGACCGGGCAGCGGCTCTGACCTACTACTCGATCCTGGCGCTGTTCCCCGCGCTGCTGGCGCTGGTGTCGCTGCTCGGGATCGTCGGGCAGTCGGCCACCCAGGCGGTCCTGGACAACATCCAGAAGCTCGCGCCGGGCCCGGCTCAGGACATCCTGCGCAACGCGGTGCAGCAGATGCAGGGCAAGGGCGGGGTCGGCTCGGTCATGGCGATCGTGGGTCTGGTGCTCGCGGTGTGGTCGGCGTCCGGCTATGTCGCCGCGTTCATCCGCAGCGCCAACGCGGTCTACGACATACCTGAGGGCCGTCCGGTGTGGAAGGTGCTGCCGGTGCGGGTCGGCGTGACCGTGGTGCTGATGGTCATGGCGGTGATCAGCGCGCTGATCGTGGTGTTCACCGGCAGTCTGGCCCGGCAGGTCGGCACCACCCTCGGGGTCGGTGACACGGCGCTGACGGTGTGGTCGATCGCGAAGTGGCCGGTGCTGGTGGTCCTGGTCACGGTGATGATCGCGGTCCTGTACTGGGCCACCCCGAACGCGCGCGTGCGCGGCTTCCGCTGGGTCACGCCGGGCAGCGTCCTGGCGCTGCTGATCTGGATGGTGGCGTCGGCCGGGTTCGCGCTCTACGTGGCCAACTTCGGCTCGTACAACAAGACCTACGGCACTCTCGCCGGAGTGATCATCTTCCTGGTGTGGCTGTGGATCACCAACCTGGCCATCCTGCTCGGCCTGGAGTTCGACGCGGAGATGGTCCGCCAGCGGGCCGTCGCCGGGGGCCACCCGGCCGACGAGGAGCCGTACGTCCAGCCGCGCGACACCCGCGCCTGGGACGAGGAGGACCGCCGCCGTCTCGGGTCCTGACCCGGCGGAGGCGGCCGGCGCCCCGGGCTCAGGACACCGTCCGCTCCTGGAACCGCTCGAAGGAGATGTGCGGCGCCAGGGCACGCAGGAAGTCGGGCGCGTCGAAGATCTCGCCCGCGGAGGCGACACCGACCGTGCGGGTCCGGCCGGTGAGGATGCGGTGGACGGCCTCCACGGCGAGCGGCGCGCTCACGGCGTAGATGTCCCGGCCTCTCGCCACGGCACGCCGTTCGGTGCCGCCGGAGCGTACGACGGCGTCGACGACGAAGGTCTGGTCGGACCGCCCGTCCCCGGCCCCGTTTCCGTCGGCCGCGGTCGGGGCCGGGGTGTCCGGGGCCGCGAGGTCCGCGGCCGCCTCGGTCGTCATATGGGTGCGTACGACGGGGACGGCGAGGTGGCTGGGGAGGGTGACCACGTCGGCCATCGTGAACTCCGCGACGACCTGCCTGGTGCCCAGCGGCTCGGGGAACGCCCACTTCAGGAGCGTCGACGGGTCGTCGTGGTACTCCAGCCGTCCGCCCGTGAAGCGCACGCGCCGCCCGCCGCGCCGCTCCCGGGAGACCGTACCGGCGGTGCGGGTCCCGGGGGTCGGGTGCCAGCCGCTCAGTCCGTACGCGATGTCCGCCTCGTCGGCCGCCGTCCAGTCGCCCATCGCGGCGGTGGCCAGCAGGTCGCCGAGGCCGCCGTAGAAGGCCATCGCGGGGACGATCACCGCTCCCGCCGCGCGGGCCCGGTCCGCGAAGTGCGCGAACGTGTCGAGGTTGGCCTCGATCTCGGCCGCCACGTCGACGTACGGGATCCCGGCGCGCAGGGCCGCCTCGATCAGCGGAGCGGCGGTGGTGGCGAAGGGCCCGGCGCAGTTGATCACGGCGTCCGCGCCGGCCAGGGCGCGGTCGAGCGAGGCGGGGTCGTCGACCGACGCCGGCCGGACCTCGAGCCCGGGGGTGGGTGCGAGTGCGGATGCCGCCGCTCGCAGCTTTTCGGCGTCGCGGCCGGCGAGGACCGGGACGAACCCGCGGTCCCGCAGCCGCGCCACCACGAAGCGTCCGGTGTGGCCGTACGCGCCGTACACCGTCACCGTCCGCCCCGAGCCCGAGCCCGAGGCCGAGGCCGAGCCCGACGCCGAGGCCGTGTCCGAGGCCCTTGCCGTGTCCGGGCCCTTTGCCGTGTCCGATCCCGTTGCCATGGGTTCTCCCCCGCCCTCGAATGATCCGCATGATCCGCGTGATCCGTTGAGAACATCCTGGCCAGGGTGGGTGCCTTCGGGTGAGTGTCCGGAACGACATGCCCCGTACACTTTCGGACATGGGCACCGTCGCGCTGGCCGTCACCGAGGGGATGCTGCACTTCGAACTGTCCATGGCGTACGAGGTGTTCGGCGCCGCTCCGGTCGGCGTGACCGTCCCGTGGTACGACGTCGAGGTCTGCGGGCCGGACGCCGTGCGGGTCGGCCGGTTCCGGCTGGAGCCCGACCACGGACTGGACCGCATCGCCCGCCTCCGGCACGCGGACACCGTGATCGTCCCCGGCTGGGCGGACGTCGACGCGGAGCCGCCCGCCGAACTCGTCGACGCGGTGCGCGCGGCCCACGAGGCGGGTGCGCGCGTGGCCTCCCTGTGCACGGGCGCGTTCGTACTGGCCGCCGCCGGGCTGCTGGACGGCAGGCGCGCGACCACGCACTGGGCGCACACCGAGGTCCTGGCCGCCCGTCATCCGCGGCTGGAGGTCGATCCGGACGTGCTGTACGTGGACAACGGCAGTGTGCTCACCTCCGCGGGCAAGGCCGCCGCGATGGACCTGTGCCTGCATCTCGTCCGGCTCGACCACGGCTCGGTCGTCGCCAACGCCGTCGCCCGCCGCCTGGTGGTGCCGCCGCACCGGGCGGGCGGCCAGGCCCAGTTCGTCGCCGCCCCGGTGCCCGCCCGGGACGACCACCCGCTCGCCTCGCTGTTCCCCTGGGCGATCGAACGCCTCGACCGGCCGCTCACCGTGGAGGACCTGGCCCGCCGGGCACGGATGAGTTCACGCACCCTCGGCCGCCACTTCAGGGCGGTGACCGGCACCACTCCGTTGCAGTGGCTGCTGACCCAACGGATCCGACGCGCCCAGGAGTTGCTGGAGACCACCGACGACGTCGTCGACGTCATCGCGACGGCCACCGGCATGGGCACCGCCACGACGCTGCGCCGGCACTTCAACCGCACGGTCGGCGTGCCTCCGGACACCTACCGCCGGACCTTCCGCTCACGGCCCGACGCCGATCCGACGCGGGCCACATAGGTGGGCACGTAGGCGGGGGCCACGTAGGCGGGGGGCATATAGGTGCAGGGCGCACCCTTGCGTAGAGGTTAGGTAAGCCTTACCATACCTATTCGCACCACTCAGGGCCTCGGCCGTCACACCGGTCCGCCCGCGGCGAGCGCTTCACCGACGCAGCCTGGCCGTCCTCCCCGATGCTCCAAAGCGCCTGGGAGGTACCCCCAGCCGGAACGCGCTCACAGGACCCGCACTTGAATCGATCGACCTTGGGTCTGTACGACCCTGCCCGCGACCACAGCGACTGCGGCGTCGGCTTCCTCACCCGTCTCGACGGAACGCCGAGCCACGACGTCATCCGCAAGGGCGACGAAGCGCTCCGCGCCATCCCGCACCGCGGCGGCACGTCCGCCGAGGGCGTCGGCGACGGCGCGGGGGTGAGCGTCGACCTGTCGGTGGAGTTCTTCGGCGCGCTCACCGGTGAGGCGCTGCGCGCCGGGCACTTCGGCGTCGCGAACTGCTTCGTGCCGACCGAGGCGGAACGACGCCACGACGCGGTCGGCCTCGTCGGCCGGAGCATCGCCGAGCAGGGCTTCGAGGTGCTGCTCGTCCGTGACGTACCCGTGGACCACAGCGTCGCCCGGCCCGCCGCCGAGCAGTACCAACTGCCCGTCGTGCAGTGGGTGTTCCGGGCCCCGGAGGGCTGGGAGCGGCACGGCGTCGACAGGGCCGCCCACCGCGCCCTGCTCGCGATCGAGGCCGTCGCCTACGCGGACGACACCTACGCCGGGCTGTACCCGCTGTCACTGAGCGCGCGGACGCAGGTGCTCAAGGGGCGGCTCAACTCCGGTGAGATCGTGGGGTACTTCCGCGATCTGTGCGATCCGCGGCACTCCGTGCGGTCGCTGTACTTCCACACCCGGTTCTCCACCAACACCGAGCCGCATCCGACCATGGCGCAGCCGTTCCGCCTCATGGCGCACAACGGCGAGCTCAACACCGACCGCAAGAACCGCCTGTCCGACGAGGCCCTCGCGCGGGCCCGCACCCGGAGCATCGTGCGGCCGCCGGGGCAGTCCGACTCGAGCCGACTCGACCAGACCCTCCAGAGCCGGGTGTCCGACGACGGCCTGGACCTCGTCGAGGCCGTCGTGTCGCTCATGCCGCCCGCCTGGGAGAACGACCGCACGCTGCCCGCCGCCGTCCGGGACATGTTGGAGTACTTCTCGCTGTACGAGGAGAAGAACGACGGTCCGGCGGCCGTCATCTTCAGCGACGGGGACGTCATCGGCGCCCGGCTCGACCGGCTCGGCTTGCGCCCGCTGCGCACGGTCGAGACCGCCGAGTACCTGATGGTGGCGTCGGAGGCCGGCCAGGTCGCGTTCCCCGACGAGGAAGTCGTGCACCGGGGACGTATCGAGGCCGGCGGCATGCTCGTCGTCGACCACCGCACCGGCCGGCGGATGCGCACCCACGAGGTGCTCGCCGCCCTCGCCGCGCGCCGGCCGTACAGCGAACTGCTGGGCGCGGCCCGGGTGAACCTCGACGATCTGCCCGCCCCCGACTACTACCGCGGCACGACGACCCTCGGCTACGACGGCGACCTGAGCCTCGCCGGCCGGTACGTGGCGTACGCGCTGAACCAGGAGAGTTTCCGGTTCATGCTCGACCCGATGCTCGCCACCGGGTCGGAGCGGATCTCGGCGATGGGCTACGGCAACGCCATCAACGCGCTCAGCGACACCGAGGGCGGCATGGCGAAGTACTTCTCGCAGCGCTTCGCCCAGGTGACGAACCCGCCGCTGGACAGCATCCGCGAGGCCGACGGCATGAGCATGCGGGTCGCGCTCGGCCCGAAGCCCGACGGCACCGGGAACACCAACGGCCGGCAGCTCGTCGTCTCCTCGCCCGTGCTCGGGCATCTCGACATGGTCCGGCTGCGCGACCAGCGGATCGTGCCGCTGGAGCGGTTCGCCATGCTCTACGAGCCGGTCGCCGGGGACGAGACCGCCAACGCCGACGCGCTGCGGTCCGCGCTCGGGCGGCTCTGCGACGACGTCGAACGGTTCGCCGCGGCGGGCGGCGGCATCGCGCTGCTCACCGACCGGGCGATCTCGTCGACGCGCGCGCCGCTGCCGGTGATCCTCGCCGTCGCGGCGGTCAACCAGCGGCTCATCGAGACCGGGCTGCGGCTGCGCGTCTCGCTCGTGGCGGAGAGCGGTCAGCTGGCGTCGTCGCACCACGTCGCGACGGCGCTCGGCTTCGGCGCCTCGGCGGTCTACAGCCTCAGCGCACGGCTGCGCGCCGAGGAGAAGCACCCGAGCGCGCCGGCCCCCGCGGGCGAGATCACCGGCACCGACCGGGCGCTGGCGAGGTTCCGCAAGGCGGCCGAGAAGTCCCTCGCCAAGACCATGGGCCGGGTCGGGCTGTGCACCGCCGAGAGCTACATCGGCGGCGAGTTCTTCGAGCCGAACTACCTCGACACCCGGGACGACGTGTTCGCGCGGACCTTCCCGCACATGGAGGCCCCGGTCGGCGGTGTGGGGTTCGCCCGTATCGCGCAGGCCGCGACCGACTGGCACGAGCGGGCCCGCACCGTGGACACCGAACAGCAGATCCCGCTGCTCGGTCTGTTCAAGGAGCGCTCGGACGGCGCCGGGCACTCCTTCGGCGTCACGGCGGTGCGCGGCTTCGGCGGCATGACCGAGGAGCCACCCCGGTTCGGCCGGCCGGACGACCCGGACGCGCTCCGCCTGCTCACCCTCGGCCGGCTCGACGACGCCTTCGGCATCACCGACGCCGCCTACCGCAACACCGGGTACGACGCGCTCAGCGACGCCGAGATCGACGCGTTCCGGATCACGCCCGGGTACCGCGCCTTCCTGCGGACGACGCACGAGGAACGGTCGCGCCGCCCGGCCGCGCTGCGGGACGTGCTCGCGCTGCCCGCGGACATGACGGGGCTGCGCACGGCGGAGGACTTCGCGCGCGAGCTGGGCCGGTTCTCCACGACCGGCAACGCGAGCGTCACGGTCCGCGGGGTGACCGTCTCCGTCGTCTCCGTCGTCTCCACCGGCTCAACCGGCTCCACCGATCCCGCAGGCTCCGCTGATCCCGCAGGCCTCACTGGTCCCGCAGGCTCCACGGGTCCCATGGGTGCCACCCATCCCACCTGTCCTGCAAACCCCACCGGTCCTGCAAGCCCCACCGGCCCCGCAGGCTCCACCGGCCCCGTCGTGGGGACGGTCAGCGTACGGCTGCGTCTCACCGCGCCGGGGGGCGACGCCGTCGAGCGTCATGCCGCCCTCGCCGAGGGGCTCGCCCTCGCGCATCCGGGCGAGGTCGGGGCGCCGGCGGTGGACGCCGACGGTGTCACCCTCACCGCCACCGGCACCGCCGCGCGGCTGCTCACGCTCCTCGACACCGCACCCGACAGCGTCCCCCTCGACGACGTCCAGCCCGCGCACGAGATCACCCGCGCGCTGGCCTCCGGCGCGATGAGCCACGGCGCGCTCGTGGCGACCGCGCACGAGGCCGTGGCCCACGGCACGAACATGGTCGGCGCCCTGTCGAACAGCGGCGAGGGCGGCGAGCACCACTCCCGGTACGGCACCATCCGCGGCTCCCGCATCAAGCAGTTCGCGTCCGGCCGGTTCGGCATCTGGGCGGGGTATCTCGCCGACCCGATGCTCCAGGAGCTGGAGATCAAGATCGGGCAGGGCGCGAAGCCGGGCGAGGGCGGCCAGCTGCCCGCGCCCAAGGTCACCGTCGACATCGCGGCGGCGCGCGGCGGCACCCCGGGCATCGAGCTGATCTCACCGCCGCCGCACCACGACACCTACTCGATCGAGGACCTCGCGCAGCTCATCCACGACTGCAAGGCCGCGCGGGTACGGGTCGTCGTGAAGCTGGTGTCCTCGGAGGGCATCGGCACCATCGCGGTCGGCGTCGCCAAGGCCGGCGCGGACGTCATCAACGTCGCCGGGAACACCGGCGGTACGGGCGCCGCGGCCGTCACGAGCCTCAAGTACGCCGGGCGGTCGGCGGAGATCGGCGTCGCCGAGGTGCACCAGGCGCTCGTCGCGAACGGGCTGCGGCAGAAGGTCGTCCTCCGCTGCTCCGGCGCGCACCAGACGGGCGGCGACGTCGTCACCTCGGCGCTGCTCGGGGGCGACAGCTTCGAGTTCGGCACGACCGCGCTCATGATGCTCGGCTGTGTCATGGCGAAGAACTGCAACGTCAAGTGCCCCGCCGGGCTCACCACGAACGCCGAGGCCTTCGAGGGCGACCCGCGCGCGCTGGCCCAGTACCTGCTCAACATCGCGCACGACGTCCGGCAGATCCTCGCCCGCCTCGGTCTGCGCTCCCTGCGCGAGGCCCGGGGCCGCACGGACCTGCTGCAGCTCCTCGACCACCCGGCGAGCGTCGGGCGGCTCGACGTCCGCCGGCTGCTCGCGCGCGTGCCCGAGAAGGCCGTCGCGGACCCGGAGTACCTGGAGAAGGACTTCACCACCGACGACGCCCTCATCGCTTCGGTACGGGCCGCGCTCGTCGACCGGCGCGAGCCGTCCCTGCTCATCGAGGGGATCCGCCTCGGCAACAGCGACAAGTCGGTCGGCGGGCAGCTCGGCATCGACGTCGAGCGGCTCCTCAACCACGAGTTCCACGGCGCCGTACCGGCCGTCGCGGCCGACGACCGCGGCCGCCGCCGGCTCGTCGACGGCGCGGTGCGCATCCGCACCACGGGGTCGGCCGGTCAGTCGTACGGCGTGTTCTGCAACGACGGCATCACCCTCGAACACACCGGCACCGCGAACGACGGCGTCGGCAAGAGCCAGAGCGGCGGCCGGATCGTCGTCCGCGCCCCGGGCGGCGGCAGCGCCGAACGCGGCGGCAACGTGCTCGTCGGGAACTTCGCGCTGTTCGGCGCGACCGGCGGCCGGACGTTCGTGCAGGGAGAGGCCGGTGACCGGTTCGCCGTGCGCAACTCCGGCGCGACCGCGGTCGTGGAGGGCGTCGGCGACTTCGGCTGCGAGTACATGACCGGCGGCACCGTGCTCAACCTCGGCGGCTTCGGCAAGGGCCTCGGCAACGGCATGAGCGGCGGGTTCCTGTACCAGTACGACCCGTCGGGCGAGCTTCCCGGCCGGGTGAGCGCCGACTCGCTGCTGGTGTTCCCGGTGACCGACACCGGGCAGGGCGCGTTCCACGAGGAGGCCGTGCGGCTGCTCCTGGCGTGGCATGCGGAGGCCACCGGTTCACGGCTCGCGGCCCGGCTGCTCGACGACTGGGAGAGCGAGCGCCGGCACGTGTACTGCGGGATGCCCCGGTCGCTGCTGCTGTACCAGGACGCCTCCGAGATCCTCGCCGCGGCGACCCGGAGCGAGCTGCTCGACGAGCTGGCGACCTCGATCGCGACGGACAAGCTCCGCGCGTTCAAGGAGGACTACCGCGACCGGCGTGCCGTGCTCGGCGGGCGGGCGCCGGCCTTCGGCGACCAGGGCGGTGCCGACATGTTCTCGCTGCTGTCGTCGTACACGGTGCTCGGCGTCGCGCAGGACCTCGCGCTGCGGCGGGTGCCGGGTGCGACCGGCCCGGACGATCCGCGGGTCGTCGAGGCCGTCCGCAACCTCGTGCTCACCGAGGACTTCTTCGTCAAGCAGCGCGTCGTGAAGTACCTGCGCGGCACGCTGGAGCGGTTCGACGACGGGGAGCTCGCCACGCTCATCGCGATCAAGCGCCTCGACGACTACAAGAGCGCGCTGAAGCAGCGCAACAACCTCAGCGTGGACGCCCCCGGCACCTACGGCTGGATCGTCCACCAGACGACGAAGAACGCCGGCCGGGTCCGCGCGGCCCGGTTCGACGAGCTGCTGGCCAACGCCGCGCTCGCCGACCTCGCCGACCTCGCGAGCCGCCGTATCCCGCAGGCCCCGACCGAGACGGTGACCGCGTGACCCTCATGCCCCCGAGCGGGTCCCTCATCCCGGCCGACGCGCCGTTCTCCGCCGAGCAGGAGGCCTGGCTCGCCGGGTTCATGGCGGGCGTCGCGGCGGCCGGACGCCGGGACGGCGCGGCGGGCGACGCGCCCACCGCGACGGTCGACGTGCTGTTCGGCACCCAGACCGGGAACGCGGAGTTCCTCGCCGGCGAACTCGTCGCCGCGGCGCGCGCACGCGGCCTCGGCGGGACGGCCACCGCGCTCGACGCCGTGCCGCCCGAGCGGCTCGCCGCGATGTCCCACGTGCTCGTCGTCACCTCCACCTACGGCGAGGGCGAACTGCCCGACAACGCCGGGCTGTTCTGGGAGGCGTTGCAGTCCGACACGGCACCGCGCCTCGAGGGTCTGCGCTACGCGGTCCTCGGCCTGGGCGACCGGGGCTACGACGAGTTCTGCCAGGCCGCGAAGCTCATCGACACCCGCCTGGAGCAGCTCGGGGCGACCCGGCTGCACGACCGCGTCGACTGCGACGTCGACTTCGAGGAGCCGGCCGGGGAGTGGACGGCGGCGGTCCTGGAGCGGGTCGTCGCGGAGACGGGCGTGGTCGCGAGCACGGGCGCGGTCGTGCCCGCCGGTGCCGGCGCGGGTGTGAACACCGGTGCCGGCGCGGGGCCGGAGGTGGTGGCCGCCCGGCCGCGCTCCCCCTGGAACAGGCGCACCCCGTACCGCTCACGGCTCGCCGTGAACAGGCTGCTGTCCTCCCCGCGGAGCGCGAAGGAGATCCGCCACTACGAGTTCGACCTCGGCGACAGCGGCATCGCCTACGCGGCGGGGGACGCGCTGGCCGTCGTACCGGTGAACGACGAGGCGCTCGTGGGCGCGCTCCTCGATCACCTCGGCGTGAGCGGCGACGAGGAGGCCGACGGCCGTCCGCTGGCCGAACTCCTGCGCACCGGGCGCGAGATCCGCACCCCGTCGAAGGAGCTCGTCGCCGAGCTCGTCGAGCGTGCGCCGTCGAGCGATCTCGCCTCGGTCGTCGCGCACGGCGACCGGTCCGACCTCGACTCGTGGCTCTGGGGCCGGGACGTGCTCGACCTGCTCCGGGATGCCGGTTCCGCCGCCCCGGGACCCGCCGGACTGCTGCCGCTCCTGCGGCCGTTGCAGGCCCGCCAGTACTCGATCTCGTCGAGCCCGCTGGCCCACCCGGACCGCGTCCACCTCACCGTCGCGTCCGTCCGGTACGGCACCGGGCAGCGCACGTACGAAGGCGTCGCGTCGACGTACCTCGCGAACCGCGTCGGCGAGGAGACGCCCGTGGGCGTCTACGTGCAGCCGAACGCCTCCTTCGGGGTCCCGGCGGACGACGACGCCCCGATGGTCATGATCGGCCCCGGCACGGGCATCGCGCCGTTCCGCGGTTTCCTGCACGAGCGGGCCGCGCGGGGCGCCGCCGGGCGCAACTGGCTGTTCTACGGCGACCGGCACCGGGACACCGACTTCGTGTACGAGGACGAGCTGACCGAGCTGCGCCGGCGCGGGGTGCTCACCGAACTGGACCTCGCGTTCTCGCGCGACCAGGCCGAGAAGGTCTATGTGCAGACGCGGATGCGCGAGCGGTCGCGTGAGCTGTACGCCTGGCTGGAGGAGGGCGCGCACGTGTACGTCTGCGGCGATGCCTCCCGGATGGCCAAGGACGTCGAGGCGGCACTGCTGGGCGTCATCGCCGAGCGGCGCGGACGCGGTGACGACGACGCCGCGGAGTACCTCGCCGGTCTGCGCCGGGCGAAGCGCTACGTACGGGATGTGTACTGACCATGACGGACCGATACGCCGACCGCGGCTGCGCGTTCGAAGGGTGCTGCGGGCGGCGGAACAGCAGTGTGCGGCTGATCGACGCCCGGATGCCCGAGCTGGCGCGGTGCCTGACGCTCTTCCGGTACGTCCAGGCGGTCACCGGAGGGCCGGTCGCCCGGATCGACCAGGCCGGCAGTTACGCGGTCCCGAGCCTGCGCGGTGACGCGTTCGCCGTCCGGCCGGGCTCGATCGCGCTGCGCATCGACGGCGACGGTGTCGCCTCGGCCGTGGTCGCGCGGGACGAGGGCACCGGCGCGGTCGCCCTGCACCTGTTCGACGTGGACGGCCGGACCGTGCACCAGGGGCGGCTGCTCTCCGAGGGGGACCGGCTGCTGGCCGGGCTCGCCGGCACGGTGCACGCCGGGGCGCCGGTCGCCGGACCGTCGGCGGTGCCCGCGGTGCCGGCCTGGGAGAACGGCGACCAGCTCGCGCAGCTCGACGCGGTCCTCGCGGACGGTGGCCGCGCCCGGCGCGCGGCGTTCGGCCGGTACCGCGGCGAGCACCGGGCGATCGAGGCCGGTGTCGTGCCCGCGGTGCTGGACCACGTCTGCTCCGTCGGGCTGCCGATCGGCGTCGCGGTGTTCGCCCCGGCGGCCATGCAGGCGTGCGGCGGCCCCGTCCACGTCACCGACCGGACCGTCGGCGGGCGGGTCTTCGCGGCGATCGCGGAGAGCTCGGTGGAGATCGACCTCGCGGGCGTCCGGGCCTGCCACCTCGTCCGCTCCACGGCGGCGCACGGCCCGACCTCGGCGATCGAGCTGGACGACGGGGACGGGCGCTGCGTCGCGGTCATCACGCAGTTCGGGATGGTCGGGGAGCAGGTGCACGCGGCGTGGGAACACCTCGCGGCCTCACTGCCCGACGCCTAGCCCGATGCCGTCTCCTCGGGAAGGAGTGCCGCCGCGACCAGGCCGCCGAGGCCGAAGACCGCCAGGACGATCATCGCGGCGGCGTACGCGCCCTGGGTGAGGCCGGCGACGAGGATGGTGCCGGCGATGGCCGTGCCGAAGGACGAGCCCAGGTTCGACACGCTGCGGGACAGGCCCGAGATCTCGCCCTGCTGCTCCTCGGGGAAGCTCGACTGGACGACGTTGACGGACGGGGTCAGCATGACGCCCAGCCCGAGTCCGGTGAGGAGGAGGCCGGGGACGAAGGCCCACGCGGTGGAGAAGCTCCCGACCAGGACGATCAGGACGACCAGGCCGACCGTGGAGACGGCGAAGCCGGTCATGACGAGCGTGCGCTGAGGGTGCCGGCGGGCCAGGCGCTCGGCCGCCAGGGAGGTGGCCAGCAGGCCCAGGGTGGCCGCCGTGAAGACGACCCCGGTCCGGACGGCGTCGTAGCCGCGGACGACCTGCAGGTAGGCCGCCACCGTGAACGACGTGCCCATGAGCAGCAGCCATTGCAGGTTCTGGGTGACGAGTCCGAGGTTGGAGGTGCGGTTGTCGAACAGGCGGAGCGACAGCAGCGGCTCCTGGCCGGCCGCCTCCTTGGCACGCGCGGAGCGGAAGAACCACCAGAGCACGAGGGCGCCGAGGACCAGCAGCACGATCATGAGCCAGACGTTGTTGTCGGCGGCCAGGATGCCCATGACGACGAGGACGAGACCGACGGCGGAGAGGACCGCGCCCGCGGTGTCGAAGGTGCGGGTCGGATCCGGGGGCAGCGGGTCGTCGATGCGACGGCTGAGGACGACGATCACGCCGATCACCAGGGCCTGGAACACGAACGCGGCGCGCCAGCTGATGGCGGTGGTGATGAGTCCGCCGATCAGCGGCCCCGCGGCGGCCCCGACACCGCCCAGCGCCATGACGACCCCGAACGCGCGGGCGCGGGAGGTGACGTCCGGGTAGAGGAGGGTCGTGAGGATGTAGACGGGTGGGATGAGCAGCGCGGTGCCGATGCCTTCGAGGATCGAGTTCCCGAGGATCAGGACGCCGAGTCCCGGGGCGGCCGCGCTCAGCAGGGCGCCGATCGCGTAGACGACGAGGCCGGTCAGGAAGCAGCGTTTGCGGCCGTAGCGGTCGGTCAGCTTGCCGCCGGGGATCATCAGCGCGGCCATCACCAGCAGGAAGACCGTGATCGCCACCTGGACGCCCTGGACGGTGGTGTCCAGGTCCTTGCTGATGTCGTTGATCATCACGTTCATGTTGGAGCCGGCGAAGCTGCAGATGAACTGGGCGAGGGCGAGCGCGGCGAGCACCCGCCCGTGCCCCGTCGGCGGCGCGGGCCGCTCCGTTTCGACCACGTGCCTCGCCTCCGCCCGTGTCCTCGTGGGTGGTACTGGTTCACAGGAGCCGTCCACGCCAAGCTTTCGACAGCGCGGTGGCCGTCGCCTCACCCCCGGTGGGTGAAACCGGAGCCGGGCGCCCGCCTGTACTCGGCCTGACAGATCCGACGGAAGGACCAGCTGTGACGGACCAGCGCCGGAGCCGTACGCTCCGCTCCCGGTGGGGTGCTGTTCCCGGGGTCCGGGCGATGGTGTCCTACCGGCGCGAGTGGCTGGTCAAGGACCTGGTCGCGGGCGTCGTCCTGACGACCCTGCTGGTGCCGCAGGGCATGGCGTACGCCGAGTTGGCGGGTCTGCCGGCCATCACCGGCCTGTACACGACGATCCTCTGTCTGCTCGGCTATGCGGTGTGCGGGCCGTCCCGGGTCCTGGTGCTGGGCCCCGACTCCTCGCTGGGGCCGATGATCGCCGCCACCGTGCTGCCCCTGGTGGCGGCGGACGGGGATCCCGACCGGGCGGTCGCGCTGGCGTCGGTGCTCGCGCTCATGGTGGCGGCCGTCATGATCCTCGCCTCGGTGGCGAAGCTCGGTTTCATCGCCGATCTGATCTCCAAGCCGACGATGATCGGCTACATGAACGGCCTGGCCCTGACCATTCTGATCGGTCAGCTGCCCAAGCTGCTCGGCTTCAAGGTCGAGGCGGACAACCTGATCGGCGAGTGCGTCGGCCTCGTGCGCGCGCTCGCCGACGGGGCGGCGGTGCCGGCCGCCGCCGCGGTCGGCGGCTGCGGGATCGTGCTGGTCCTGGTTCTCCAGCGCTTCCTGCCGAAGGTTCCCGCGGTGCTCGTGATGGTGGTCCTGGCGATCGCCGCGACCACCGTCCTCGACCTCGGCGAGCACGGTGTCGACCTGGTCGGGGAACTGCCCGCGGGCTTCCCGCCGTTCACCGTCCCCGACGTCCGGCTCGCCGACCTCGCCCCGCTGTTCGGCGGTGCGCTGGGCATCGCCCTGGTGTCCCTGGCCGACACCATCTCCAACGCCTCTGCCTTCGCGGCCCGTTCGGGACAAGAGGTCCGCGGCAACCAGGAGATGACCGGGGTCGGTGTCGCGAATCTGGCGGCCGGTCTCTTCCAGGGTTTCCCGGTCAGCGCGAGCGGCTCCCGTACGGCGGTGGCGGAGCGCGCGGGGGCCAGGACCCAGCTCACCGGGGTCGTCGGCGCGGCGCTCATCGTCCTCATGCTCGTGCTGGTCCCGGGCCTGTTCCGCAACCTTCCCCAGCCGGCCCTCGCCGCCGTGGTCATCACCGCGTCCCTGTCCCTGGCCGACATCCCGGGGGCGGTACGGCTGTGGCGGCAGCGCCGGACCGAGTTCGCGCTGTGCCTCGCGGCCTTCGTCGGCGTGGCCCTGCTCGGCGTGCTGCCCGGGATCGCCGTCGCCGTGGCGCTGTCCGTCCTCAACGTCTTCCGGCGCGCCTGGTGGCCGTACAACACCGTGCTGGGGCGGGTGCGGGGCCTGGAGGGATACCACGACGTCCGCTCCTACCCGGCGGCCGGGCGGCTGCCGGGTCTGGTGATCTACCGGTTCGACGCCCCGCTCATCTTCGCCAACGCCAAGACCTTCCGCGACGAGGTCGGCCGGCTGGCCGGCGCGGATCCGCGGCCGAGCTGGATCGTGATCGCGGCGGAGCCCATGACCGACGTGGACACCACCGCCGCCGACGTCCTGGTGGAACTCGACGAGACGCTCAACGCGCACCACGTACACCTGGTGTTCGCCGAGCTCAAGGACCCCGTGCGACGCAAGATCGAACGGTACGGACTCACCCGCACCATCGACCCCCGGCACTTCTTCCCCACCGTGGAGGCCGCCGTCGCCGCCTTCCGTCTGCGCACCGGGGCGGACTGGGCGCCGGGCCCCGGCCCCGACGCCGCCGCGTCCCCGCCCGGCGCCCGGGACGACACGTGAGCGACGTGAGCGACGTGAGCGGCGTGGGCGACGTGGGCGGCGTGGGCGACGTGAGCGGCGTGGGCGACGTGGGCGACGTGAGCGGCGTCCCGGTCGGGGAGTCCGTCCGCCATCCGTCAGGTGAGGCCGCCCCGGTCGCAGACCCGGCGGGCGACCTCACGCAGCTTGACGTTGTGCTCCTGCGAGTAGCGGCGCAGCACGTCGAACGCCTCGTCCTCGGTGAGCCGGTGACCGCCCATGAGGATGCCCATGGCCTCGCCGATCACATGCCGGGTGGCGACCGCCTGCTGCATCTGGGCATGCGCGCGGGCGCTGGAGAAGGCGACCGCGGCGTGCGAGGCCAGCAGCCAGCCGGCCGTCTCGTCGGCCTCGGTGAAGGCGCCGGGCCTGCGCGAATAGAGGTTCAGCGCGCCGAGATCCTCGTCCTCGGTGAACAGCAGGAAACCCATCATGCTGCCCACGCCCAGGGCGTGGGCCCGCGGCGCGTAGGCGGGCCAGCGCGGCTGCTCCAGGGTGAAGTCGGCGATGCGGAACACCCGGTCCCCCTGTGCGGTGCGGGCGGAGTCGAAGCACGGCCCCTCCCCCATCCGCTCCTGCAGCCGGTCGCTGTCGACGACGAGCCGGTCCGTGGCGGCCACCGTGTCCACCTTCGTCCCGCGCAGGGTGAGGATGCCGGCCGCGTCGCAGCCCTCCACCAGCTCGGTGGCCGAGGCGACGATCCGGTCCAGCGTGGACCCGACCGAGTCCTGCTTCAGGAGATCCCGGGCCATCGACGCCAGCTGCTGAGCGAACCGCTCCCAGTCCATCCCGTCCTCCACCTCTCCGGCCGTCGTCCCCACCCTGCCACGCGAACCCCGGCGGCCTTCGCAGACGGCGTGGCCGGGGGTGTCAGTCCCGGACGAGCTGATCGGCCAGCCGGTGCGCCTGGGCCGGCGGCGTTCCGTGCGTCACCAGCGCGTCCGGGTCGTCGGGCACGGCTCCGGGCAGCTGCCGGCGGAACTCGTCGGGGGTGCGGTGGAGCTCCCCGACCGCCTCGCGCAGCCGCTCCGCTCCCTCGTTCACTTCACGTTCACTCCCCGTACTAACGGTGTTCAGAGACGCCCCTCATCGACCTTTCATGTCTTACCTGTTTCTTACAGGGATGTGATTGATCGCCGACCATCTGAAGGGACGTCATGACTGGCTGGTTGAAGCGCCGTCGCCACGGCGACGGCGGGCCGGACGGCGACGCGGCCCCGGTGCGGGCCGGGGGGTCGCCGCCGCAGTTCGCGGACGACGAGGCGCTGCGGGTGGCGAGCAGACTCCACGCCTTCAACCGGTACGAGCTCAAGTACCTGGTCCCGGTGGAACAGGCGGCGCGGATCCGGGACGAACTGGGCGAGCGGATGGACCGCGACCTGCACAGTCCCGTCGGTGGCTACGGCGTGTGGAGCCTGTACTACGACACGCCTCAACTCCGGTTCTACTGGGAGAAGATCGAAGGCCTGAAGTTCCGCCGCAAGCTGCGCATCCGCCACTACGGAGACCTCGACGGAGTCACCGAGGACTCCCCGGTCTGCGTGGAGATCAAGCAGCGGGTCAACCGGGTCACCCAGAAACGCCGCATCACCCTGCCGTACGCCACCGCCCGGCAGTTGTGCGACGAGCGGGAGATGATCGAGCACTCGGCGAAGGAGAACGCCTTCGTCAACGAGGTCCTCGAGCTGGCGGTCAGGCTCAACCTCCAGCCCACCGCGATCACCGGCTACCAGCGTGAGGCGCTGGTCGGCCGCGACCAGGACACGGGGCTGCGCGTCACCTTCGACCGCCGCATCCGCGGCCGCGACCGGGACTTCCACTTCGGCACACCGAACGCCCAGAACCGGTTCACCGTCCCGCCGCACCTGTCGGTGATGGAGATCAAGGTCAACGAGCGCACCCCGTACTGGATCACCGACCTGGCGGCCCGGCGCAATCTGAGCCTCGTCCGGGTCTCCAAGTACGTCCAGAGCATCGAGGCGTTCGGGCTGGCCCCGAGGTCCGTCTTCCACGTCCGGGAGGAAGACCTCCCGCCGGCGCCCGCCGCCGTCCCCTTCATCCCCACGCCCGCGTCCCCCACGACGCGTCGCCCCACGGAGGCATCCCACTCGTGAATCTCAACGTCCAGGACCTGAGCGGCACGTTCAGCGTCACCGACATCGTGCTCGCCATGACCCTGTCCTTCGTGCTCTCCGCGATGATCGGGTACGTCTACCGGGCCACCCACAAGAACGTCTCCTACAGCCAGTCCTATGTGCAGACGCTGGTCATCGTCGGCATGATCGTCGCGCTGATCATGCTGGTCGTCGGCTCCAACCTGGCCCGCGCCTTCTCCCTGGTCGGAGCGCTGTCGGTGGTCCGCTTCCGCAACGCGGTCAAGGAGACCCGGGACGTCGGCTTCATCTTCCTGGCGATGGCCGTCGGCATGGCGTGCGGTGCCCGTTTCTACACGCTGGCCGCGGTCGGCGGCACCGTGATCGCCCTGATCATCCTGGCGATGAGCAAGTTCGACTGGTTCGCCCTCAACGTCCAGCGTCAGGTCGTCAAGGTCCAGCTCCCGGCGGGCGAGGACCACACCCACGCGATCCAGGACGTCCTGCTGCGCCACACCGACGAGTTCGAGCTGGTGAGCACGGAGTCGATCCGCGGCGGCACCCTGACCGAGGTGTTCTACACGGTCCGCATCAAGAAGGGCCACGAGCCGGGTCAGCTGGTCGCGGCCCTCCAGGAGCGCGCCATGGGGCAGCGCGTGACCGTGCTGACCGGTTACGACCAGACGGACCTCTGATGACCGCCCCCCGCAAGCGGCTGGTGCACCGCGTCCCGTTGCGGCTCCGCCACCACTGGAAGCCGGCCGGCTCCCTCGCCGTGGGGCTCTCGGTCCTGCTGATCTTCTTCGGGGACGTACGTGTCACGCCGTTCGTCACCAGTGCCTCCACGGCGGACGGGGACGAGATCACGGACAACGTCACGGGGGCCGTCGACCTGTTCGACGACTCGCGGACGCACTCGATCCAGCTCGAGTACAGCGAGACCGACTTCACGGACATGATGGCGAAGTACCAGGACGAGGGCGAGAAGGAGTACATCAAGGCCGACCTCACCGTCGACGGCGTGTACCTGAACGACGTCGGCATCCGCCTCAAGGGCAACTCCACGCTGCAGAGCCTGCGCGGCGGCGGCACGGGAGGCGGCGGCCAGGGCGGCCCCGCGGGACAGGGTGGCGGCGCGGGACAGGGCGGCGGCGCGCAGAACGGCGGTCAGCAGCAGGACACCGCCCCGCAGAACGGTGAGCAGCAGCAGAACGGCGCTCAGCAGCAGGACGGTGACCAGCAGCAGGCTCCGCAGGGCGGGGGCGCCATGGGCGCGGCGGGCGGCGGTGGCGGCGGCGGTATGACGCAGTTCAGCCTCTCCGCCGCCAAGCCCGAGGAACTGCCCTGGCTGATCAGCATCGACGAGTACGTCGAGGGCCGCGCCTACGAGGGTCACCGCGAGCTGTCGCTGCGTCCCGGCGTCGACGAGGCGCTGCCGCTGAACGAGGCCCTGTCGCTGTCGCTGATGAAGAAGTCCGGCCAGACGGCCGAGAAGTTCGCCTTCACCGCGGTGAAGGTCAACAGCCGTCCGGTCGCGACCCGGCTGATGGTCGAGAACCCGAGCAAGGACTACGTCGACTCGGAGCTCGGCACCACGGGCGTGGCGTACAAGGCCCGGGCGGGCAGCAGCTTCGACTACGTGGGGGACGACCCCACCGACTACGAGGAGTCCTTCAAGCAGCTCAACCTCAAGGGCAGCCAGGACCTCTCGCCGGTGATGAAGCTCCTCAAGTGGGTCGGCCAGGCGTCGGACGAGGAGTTCGCCGAGAACCTCGACAAGTACGTCGACGTGGACTCCTTCGCGGAGTACGTGGCGACGCAGAACCTGATCCTGAACTTCGACGACATGGCCGGGCCGGGCAAGAACTACGTGCTCTGGTACGACCTCGGCACCAAGAAGTTCTCCGTCCTGGGCTGGGACTTCAACCTGACCTTCAGCGGCACCGCCGGTACCGGGCCCGACGACAGTACGAGCATGGGCGGCGGAGGCGGAGGCGGTGGTGGCGGCGGAATGCCGGGTGCCACCGCGCAGGACGGAGCGGCGGGCATGCCGTCGGGCACCCCGTCCGGGATGCCGCAGGCCCCGGGGAACGGTCAGCAGGACACCCGGCAGGACGGAGACACGGCGGAGGCCGGCGGTCCGGGCGGCGCGGGCGGAGGCGGCGGCATGGGCGGCAACCTCCTCAAGGAGCGGTTCCTGGCGGCGGACGCCTTCGACGGGGCGTATCACGCGGCCTACAAGAAGCTGTACCAGCAGTTCTTCGCCTCGGGGTACGCGCTCGACGCCCTCGACGCCCTCGCCGGTCAGGCGAAGCGGGCGGGCGCCGACGCGTCCGGGGTCTCCGCCACCGCGAAGTCGCTGAGCACAACGGTCACGTCACGGACCGAGAGTCTCGCGAAGAACGAGGTGATCACCGGCTGACGGCGGCTCGTGGCCTCGACGACCACGCGAGCGAGCGGCGCGCCGGTGTGCCGAGTCAGGTGTTCATCGGCTCACCGGGTCCGGATCGGTCAGTGGCGGTTGTCGCCGTGGCCACGGTTGTCGCCGTGCCCGCGGTTGTCGCCGTGGCCACGGTTGTCGCCGTGCCCGCGGTTGTCACCGTGCCCGCGGTTGTCGCCGTGGCCGCGGTTGCGGCCCCAGGACTCGTCGTCGACGAAGCGGCCGCGGTCGTTGCGCAGGGTGGCGGTGTCGGAGCGGTTGTCCCACACCTCCCTGTTGCGGTCCTGGAAGAGGTCCCTGCGGGAGTCGCGGCCCTCACCGGTGTGGATGCGGACCGTGGAGCGGCCCTCCAGGCGGTAGTGGTGGAAGGTGTAGGTACGGCCGTCGTCGTTCTTGAGGGTCCAGCCGTTGAGGTTGATCGTGTGGCGCGTGGTGTTGGTGAGTTCCACCCACTCCTTGTTCAGCGAGCTCCGGGAGCGGTCGTCACGTCCCGGGGCGTCGTACTGAACGGCGCTGATCCGCACCTCCGGGCGGTTGGGACGAGCGTGGTCGGAGGCGGACGCCGGCAGTGCCATCGCGCCGACCAGGGCGCCGGCCGTGAGGGCGGCGGCGGTCAGACGACGAGCGGTGACAGAAGCGGAAGTGGACAAAGAGTTCCCCTGGGATGTGCGGGCACCTTCCCACAGCGGCCTTCGTGTCGCCGTGGGGGTCGGTGCGATGTGCGGGTGCGGTCGGCTGGCCGCAGACACACTCTGTCCACGGAGTGCGGGAGATGGGTAGGAAACGTGGCGTGTGTTACCTGTTGTCCATATCTCTGTGACTCTCGGCTGCAACGTCCATTTAAGTGAATAAGTACCGATGTTGACGCCCCGCCGGCCGACGACCCCTTGCGGGAGTTGGCCCGTGCCGCCCGGACGCCACGTCACGCCACCCCACCGGGAGACGGGCCGTCACCCGAAAGTGAGTAACGGCCGCCTCCTCCCCTGTCACCTTCCCGTCGACGGATCCCGCTCGCTCAGTGGGCGCGGATGGCGTCGGCCGGCGCGGTGCGCAGTGCCTGGCGGGTCGGGAGTTCGATGGTGAGGAACGCCGTGACGGTGACCGTGAGCGCGAGCGCGGGCAGCAGCCAGACGGGGCCCGCGGGCCAGGGGCGGCCGAGGAAGCCCTGGCCCAGCAGGGCGAGGGGCAGCGCGGAGAGCAGCAGGGCGGTGACGAGCGCGGTGGCGGCGGTCACCGCGGCCTCGCGGCGCATCATCGACCGGATCTGACGGGGTGTGGTGCCGTTCATCCGGAGGGCGCCCAGCTCGACCCGGCGCTGGGCGGTGGCCGCGACCAGCTTGTTGGCGATGCTGAGCAGCAGGTAGACGAGCAGGACCACGATGGTGGCCAGGTTGATCCACACCTCGGGCGGGGCGTCCTCCAGGCCGCCGGCCGAGGGCAGGTTCGCGGGCCGGAGCGCCAGGCCGGGGCGGGACGCCGCGAGCGCCGCGAGGCCCTGCCGGGCCTTCGCCGTGCCGTCCGTGCGGATCAGGAGGGACTGGTCCAGCCTCGTCGTGGTGTGCCCGGCGGCCAGGTCGTGGGAGAGCACCACCGCGCCGAAGCCGAGGCCGCGGTCGTACACGGCGACGACCTCCGCGTCGACCCGTGCGCCGTCGCCGAGGATCAGGCTCACCCGGTGGCCCACCGTCGCGGAGCGGGTGCGGGCGGCGTCGCCGCTGACGGCGACGGTGGCGCCGCGCAGGCGGTCCAGGCTGCCGTCGCGTACGTCGAGGTCGAGGACCTCGGAGGCGTCCGGGGTGAGGATCGTCGCGGGGCCCGACTCGCTCACCGTGTCGCCGAACTGCTGGTACTGCCACACCACGCTGGTCGTGCCGACCGGGGCCGCGGCCCGTACGCCGGCCGTGTTCCGTACGGCGGCGAGCGTGCCGGTGGGCAGTCCGCCCAGGCCCGGAGCGGTCAGGCGCTGCTGGGCGAGGGTGCCGGTGCGGGTGTCGTCGGCGGTGGCGGCCAGCACGGTGGTCTGGGTGAAGGTGTACGTCAGCACGAACACGACCGCCATGGCCAGGGTGCTGACGATCCCCGCGTTGCGCAGGGCGTAGGCGCGGAGGTTGGCCATCGCCAGCCAGGTGGGGGCGGAGGCGCCCGCCCCCGTCGCACGGGCCGCGGCGCCGCCGACGCCCCGGACGAGTGCCGGGCCGGCCAGCGCCAGGCCGATCGCGCCGAGGATGCCCGCGATGGACGTCGCCGTGGCGCCGATGACCGTGCGGGAGAAGAGCGGCAGCGCCGACAGCGCGGTCGCCGCGAGGATGACGAGCACGCCGACGCGCGTCCGGGCCCGCGACGGGTCGCGCGGCTCGCTGCGCGATTCCGCGACCGCTTCGGTGGCCGGCATCCGCGAGGTGCGCCAGGCCGAGCAGCGGGCCGACACCTGGACGGCCAGGATCATCAGGAGAATCGCCGCGAGGGCCGGCACCGGGCTGTAGGTGAGCGGGAGTTCGGACGGCACGACCTCCCGGTCCGCGAGCAGTCGGCGGAACTGCCCGGCCAGCAGGTAGCCGAGTCCCACGCCGGGCACCAGGGCCACGGCCGCGACGACGGTGGACTGGGCGGCGGCCAGGCGGCGGATCTGCTTCGGGGTCGCGCCGACCGCCCGCATCAGCGCCAGGTCGCGGCGCTGTCCGGCGATCGACACGGCCAGCGCGCTCGCCATCACGAAGCCGGTGATCAGCAGGACGATCCCGGAGAGCGAACCGGCGAGCAGGACCAGCAGCGAGCGGGACGCGCCGGCGCCGGGTGCGGCCGTGTCGCCCCGGTCGGCTCCGGTGACGGTCAGCAGACCGGTGCCCTTCAGCGCCGTCCGGACCTCGGCGGCGACGCGCCGCTCGGCGCCGGGCTCGGTGCGCAGGCCCACCAGGTCGACGCGGTCCGCGTGACCGGCCAGGCGGGCGGCCGTCGCGTCGGCGAAGAAGATGCCCGCGCCGGGCACGTCGACGACCGCCGAGACGCGGTAGCCGGCGGCGGGGCGGCCGTCGACGACGACCCGCACCCGGTCACCCGCCGCGATCCCGGCCGCCGCGGCGGTGCCGCTGTCCACGGCGACCTCATCGGAACCGGTCGGCCCGGCGCCGTCGAGGCGCGCGCCGGCCGATGGCTCCGCCAGCTTCGTCGAGGACCAGCCGTGCCCCGCCACCTGCGGGTCCCCGGCCGCTACGACCTGTCCGCGGGCGTCGAGGAGAGCGGCCGGGAAGCCGATGTCGCCGACCGCCGTGGTGACACCCGGCAGCCCGGCCAGCTCGCCGACCAGCCGGGACGGAACCCTGCGGCGCTCCGGGAGCGCGAGCGGCAGCTCACCGGCCGGCCGGAACTCCTGGTCGGCCGCGACCACGACGTCCGCGCCGGCGAGCCGGCCGGCGGGCAGATGGGAGCGGAGGCCGGACTCGGCCAGCACACCGGTGGCGGTGATCAGTGCCGCGCCGCCGAGGACCGCGCAGGCCACGGCGATCAGCGCGGTGATCCGGTGTCCGACCATCCGTATCGCGAGACGGAACATGACTCAGACCTCTCCCAACGCGACGAGACGGCTTGCCAGTTCGGGGGCGGTCGGCGCGTCGAGGGCGTCGACCACCCGGCCGTCGGCCATCACCAGGACGTGGTGTGCGCGGGCCGCGGCGGCCGGGTCGTGGGTGACCATCACCACCGTCTGGCGCAGATCGGCGACGAGGTCGCGCAGCAGGTCGAGGACCTCGTGGGCGCTGCACAGGTCGAGCGCGCCGGTCGGTTCGTCGGCGAACACGACGGCCGGTCTCGCCACCAACGCCCGTACCACGGCCGCGCGTTGCTGCTGGCCGCCGGAGAGTTCGGCGGGGCGGTGGGTCAGCCGGTCGGTCAGTCCGACCCGTTCCACCAGGGTCCGCAGCCAGTCGCGGTCCGGGGCGCGGCCCGCCAGCCGCAACGGCAGCGTGATGTTGTCCTCGATGCTGAGCGAGGGAATCAGGTTGTACGCCTGGAACACGAAGCCGACGCGCTCGCGGCGCAGTTCGGTGCGCCGGGTCTCGTTCAGCCCGGCGATCTCGTGGCCGTCGATGCGGACGCTGCCCGACGTCGGGGAGTCCAGCCCGGCGGCACAGTGCATCAGCGTGCTCTTGCCGGAACCCGACGGTCCCATCACGGCGAGGAAGGTGCCGCGCTCCACGGTCAACGACACGTCGTCGAGGGCCCGTACGCCGCCCGGGTACGCCTTGCTGACGCCGGTCAGGGCGATGGCGGCGTTCATCGACGGCCCCGCACGTTGCGCACGACGAGGGTGCCCGCGCACAGGACGGTGACCGCGCCGCAGACCAGGTGCACCCAGGTGTCGGCGCCGCCGAAGGAGGCCGCCATGTTGGTGACCGCGCTGGTCACCACCACGGCCCAGAGCAGCGTGCGGGCGATCTCCCCACGGGTCAGCCGCTCCGGACCGGTGGTCGTGGTCTTCGTCATGGGGCCTTCTCCCGGGATCCTGTGCCGTTCCTGCTGTCGTCACCGACGCTATGGATCGGCACCCCCCGCGGCCGATCCCGCAGCCCGCCCGGTTCGGGGTACAGCAGGCTGTACCACCCGCTCCCCGCATGACGCGCATGACGGCGAACCGGCCTGCGGCATAAGGTCGTTCGGGAAACGGAGAACGAGAAGCGGGAAGCGGGAGCAGAAGGGGAGGGGCGGCGGAATGGCGGTCCAGCAGGACGCGGCGGCCGACGCCGACGCCACGGTCGACGCGGCGGCCGGTGACCGGCCGGAGGGCCGGGACGAGAGCATCGAGGACCTCGCCGTACGGACCCTCGGCGCCGCGGGCACCGCCGTCGCCCAGCTCGCCTCCGGACTCAACACGGCTCTGCTCGCCCTGCTCGTGCTGCTGTGGCTGGCCGTCACCGCCGTGACGAGCGTGGTCGGGGTGGGGCTGCTCATGGCGCCCGCGCCGCTGCGCGCCCTGCATGCCCTGGCCGGCCGGGAACGCGCCCGGCTCGGCCGCCGGGGCCCCGAGGTCGTCGCCCCGCAGCCCCCTCCCACGCGGCTGCGGCCCGCCCTCGTCGACGCCACCACCCGCCGCGAGCTGCGTTGGCTGGTCCGGCACGCCACGCTGGGGTTCCTGCTCGGACTGGTCGGCGTCTACCTGCCGATCGCCGCCGTGCGCGACACCGCCTTCCCGCTGTACTGGCCGTTCCTGCCCAAGGGCGCGACCGCCACCTCCCTCGCGGTCGGCAGCGCGCACTCCTGGCCGGCCGCCCTCGCCGTGGCACTGCTGGGCGTGAGCTGGATCGCCATCATCCTGGGGCTGGCCCCCGGCATGGCCCGGCTCCAGGATCGGCCCGGACGCGTACTCCTCGCGGCCGGTCCGGAAGCGGATCTGTCGCTCCGGGTCGCCGAACTCACCGCCACCCGCGCCGCCGCCCTCGACGCCCACGCCACCGAACTGCGCCGTATCGAGCGCTCCCTGCACGACGGCGCCCAGAACCGGCTGGTCTCCGTGACGGTGCTGGTCGGGGCGGCCCGCCGCATGGTGGCCCGGGACCCGGCCGGCGCCGACGAGCTCCTGGAGCGCGCCCAGTCGGCGGCCGAACAGGCGCTGGCCGAGCTGCGGACGGTCGCGCGCGGCATCCTGCCGCCGGTGCTGGCCGACCGGGGACTCGCGGGCGCGCTCTCCGGTCTCGCCGCGGACTGCGCGGTGCCCTGCCGGATCGACGTGGACGTGCCCGAGCGCTGTGCCGCCTCCGTCGAGGCGACCGCCTACTTCGTCGTCGCCGAGGCCCTGACCAACATCGCCAAGCACAGCGGCGCCGGGCAGGCCACGGTCACGGCCCGCGGCCGGGGCGGCCGGCTCCTGCTGCACGTCGAGGACGACGGCCGGGGCGGCGCCGAGGCGGCCGGCGGGACCGGGCTCACCGGCATCCGCCGCCGGGTCGCGGCGCACGACGGCAGCCTCTCCCTGTCCAGCCCGCCCGGCGGTCCGACCGTCCTGAAGGTGGACCTGCCCCGTGGATCGTGAGCCGTGAAGCGTCGCGCCCTGAGCAGCATCGAGACCTGTGAAGCACTGTCAGTCATGGAGCGTTGCCAGTTGTGAAGTGTCATCGGTTGCGGAGCGTTGTGATCTCTGAAGCGTTGTCCGTCGTGGAGCAGGGTGAGTTGTGGAGCGTGAGATGCGGATCGTGATCGCCGAGGACGACGCGTTGCTGCGCGAGGGCCTCGCCCTGCTGCTGCGCGCCGAGTCCCTCGACGTGGTGGCCACCGCCGGCACCGCGGACGAGGCGCTGGACGCCATCGACGCGCATGAGCCGGACGTCGCCATCCTCGACGTACGGATGCCGCCGACGCACACCGACGAGGGGATCGTCGCGGCGGTCGAGGCCCGGCGCCGGCGGCCCGGCCTGGCCGTGCTCGTGCTGTCCGCGTACGTCGAGCAGAGCTTCGCCACCGAGCTGCTCGGCGGCGGTGTGCAGGGGCTCGGCTATCTGCTCAAGGAACGGGTGGGCCGGGTGGAGGAGTTCCTGGACGCGCTGCGGCGGGTCGCGGCGGGCGGCACCGCCATCGACCCGGAGGTCGTCGCCCAGCTGTTCACCCGCTCGCGCCAGGACACCCGGCTGGAGCGGCTCAGCCCCCGGGAGCGGGACGTCCTCGCCCTGATGGCCGAGGGGCTCGGCAACTCGGCCGTCGCCGAACGGCTCGTCGTCACGGACGGCGCCGTCCACAAGCACATCCGCAGCATCTTCGCCAAGCTCGACCTGTCGCCGACGGACCAGGTGGACCGGCGGGTCGCGGCCGTCCTGCGCTATCTGGAGGCGGTCGGCACGGGAGGTCAGCCGGCGGGCGCGCCGCGGGGGCGGACCGGCCCGCTCTCGTAGGCCGGCCGCACCGGCCGGTCTCCAACCTCCGGTAGAGGCTCCGTTCCTCCGCCGTGCCGACGATTCGCGGTCCGGCCGGCGGAATGCTGAAGGCCATGGACATCACCTCGCTCACCGTCGTGCTCAGCGTGGTCGTGATCGTCGCGGCCGCGGTCCTGATCGCCTCCAACGAGCCCCCGCCGTGGCTCTTCCTGCTGACCGGCGCGGGTTCCCTGCCGCTGAGCGAGGTCCTGCTCGGCACGCCCTGCTTCGCTTCCACGGTCGGGGACGCCGGAGTCGCCCCCTGGGTCGTGCGGCTCGCCGTCACCTGCACCCTCACGGCCGCGTCGAGCTTCTTCGTCGGCGGGGACGGTCGCGGGCGCGCCGACGACGACCGCACCGCCGACGGCCCCCCGTCCTCTCGTGCGACGGCCTGAGCGGGATCGCGCGCCACGGGCGGCCGGACGGTCTTTACCGGACGGTCCTCAGAGGTAGTCCTCGAGGCGGGCGACCGTGAACCCCTGTTCCCGGATGTGCCGCAGCAGGTTGGCCGTCATCTCGGTCATGGTCGTGCCCTTGAGCTCGGAAGGGCCGCGGAAGTGGGCCAGCACGATGTCGCCCGGGTGGAGCTTCTTGTCGCCGCGCTGGTACTGCATGTTCTTGATCTGCATGGACTCGCGCCACAGAACGATCGCCTCGACGCCGCAGGACGCGGCGGCGGCCCGGGTGTCCTCGTTCCAGTTGCCGTACGGCGGACGGAACAGCCGCGGCTGGGTGCCGTATCGATCCTTCAGCTTGGTCTGCTGGGCGCAGATCTCCTGTTTCTGAGCGGCCGCGCCCAGGGTGCGCAGGTTCGGGTGGGTCAGCGTGTGGTTCTGGACGCCGTCGCCGAGGGCCTGGAGCTTGCCGAAGTAGCCGTAGTCGGCGCTGATGGCGGAGTCCGTCAGGAACATCGTGAAGGGGATCTTGAGTTCCCGCATCATCGTCACGAACTCCGGGTCCTTCTCCGCCCCGTCGTCGAAGGTGAGAAAGACGATCTTCTCCTGGGTGGGTATCTCACTGATCACCGGCACCTGGCCGTCGGCGGCCGGCAGCACGACCGGCTTGACGGCCGGCGGGGCGGGCGGGGCGGCCAGCGGCTCGAGCCCCCACTTCCCGTACGCGGCCTCGACGCCCGCCCGCGCGCCCGCCTCGCCGCGGGGCGACTGGGCGGGCGGCACGGAGCGGGACGGAGCGGGTCGGCCGGACTGCGCGGGGGACTCGGTCCCGCAGCCCGTCACGACGCCCGTCGCGAGCAGGACGCAGGCCAGCGCCGCCCCTCTGATCCGGCTGTCCATCCCGTGCACCCCATGTCATCCGTACGCCTCGACCTGTCCACTGCTTGATGTCGAACGGACGTCCGAGGTTCCGCTCCGGAACGGACCGGGTACCGGGTCTCCCCGGTGCCGGCGGGCGCGCGATGATGGCCGGTATGCGCATCCGCATCGACGCAGTCGACCTGCCCGGCCTCACCCGACCGGCCTCCGCCGACGGCAGGGTCCCCGCGTACGGCAACCTGCACGTCGCCGTGCAGCGCCGCGACCGTCCGGCCGAACTGCTCGGGCCGCAGCCCGGCGACGCGCCGTCCGCGACCTGGACCCTGGAGTGCACCACCAGCGCCTCGCCGGCCGGCACCGAGGTCGCAGGGCCCTATGTCCAGGACCGCCTGGGCCGGCGGTTCGTCTACCTGTCGTGGGGCACGGTCGACGGGTCGGGCGTCTTCACGATGTTCCGCCGCGCCAAGCTGATGCTCGACGCCGTCCCCGCCGACGTGCTCGCCGCCGCCGCGCGGGACGGACTGCTGGTCGGACGCCTCGGCCTGACCGACGCGCAGGGCGGGCCCCTCTGCGCACGCGTCGAGCCCCCGCGCATCACCTGGACCGCAGAACGCGCCGACTAGAGCGGCATGGCTACGCTTGGCGTTAAGCGCCTATTGCGGGGCAATGGCGGACAAATGTCCTAAGGAACCGAAGATGGGTCTCGGTGCCGGCCTTCCGGCCGTGAAGCGCAGGTCCCTCACCCGCGCGTCCGTGGCGGTCGCGGCCGCCGCCGGTCTGGTCCTGGCAGGCGCCTGCGGCGGAAGCGACGGAGACGGCGACGGGGACGGCAGCCTCGCCGTCGGGGTGCTGCTCCCGGGGGGCGGGGCCTCGCGTTTCGGACAGTTCGACAGGCCCCTGATCGAGCAGCGGCTGAAGGGGCTGTGCCCGGACTGCCCGGCGCCGACCTTCGCCGCCACGGCCGATCCCGCCGTCCAGCGACAGCAGATCGAGTCCATGATCACCCGGCAGGTGGACGTCCTGATCCTCGCCGCCGTCGACCCCCAGCTGCTGCGCCCGTCGGTCGAGGCCGCACACCGGGCCGGCATCCCGGTCGTCGCCTACGACCGGCTCGCCCAGGGCCCGATCTCGGGTTACGTCACCTTCGACGGCGCGACGGTCGGCAGACTCCAGGGCGAGGCGCTCCTGACGGCCCTGGACGCCGAGGCGCGCGGCGAACAGATCGTCATGATGAACGGCGCCACGACCGATCCCAACGCCGGCTGGTTCAAGCGCGGGGCGCTCTCCGTCATCGAGGGCAAGGTCAGGATCGGCAAGTCGTACGACACCGTCGGCTGGCGCCCGGAGAACGCCTTCGTGAACATGACCAACGCCATCGCCGCCCTGGGCGCGGGCGACATCGACGGCGTCCTGGCCGCCAACGACAGCCTCGCCGGCGCCGTGCTCGCGGCCCTCAAAGCCGCCGAGGTCAGACCGCTGCCCCCGATCACCGGCCAGGACGCCGACCTCGCGGGCGTGCGGCGCATCGTCCGGGGCGACCAGTACATGACCGTCTACAAGCCCTTCGAGCCCGCGGCCGACGCCGCCGCGAAGATGGCCGTCGCCCTGGGGCGCGGCAAGACGGTGGACTCCCTCGCCACGGGCACCGTCGACAACGCCACCACCGAGGACATTCCGGCGGTCCTGCTCCCGTCGGTCCCGGTGACCGTCGGCAACATCAAGGACACTGTGGTCAAGGACGGTATGTACACCGTCGACCAGATATGCACCCCCGCGCTCAGGTCCGCCTGCGACGAGGCCGGACTCACCCGATGAGGTCCTCATGAGGTCCCGATGAGCTCCCGATGAGCTCTCCCCGAAGGCGGAAGGAGGTGGCCCCGTGCCGGTTCAGCCCCTGCTGACGTTGCGCGGCGTCTCCAAGCGGTTCGCCGCCGTGCAGGCACTGGCGGACGTCGAGCTGGAGATCAGGGCCGGGGAGGTGGTCGCCCTGATGGGCGACAACGCCGCCGGTAAGTCCACCCTGGTCAAGGTGATCTCGGGAGTCGGTCCCGCCGACAGGGGCGTCATCGAGTGGCAGGGCAGTGCCGTCCAGATCAGGCGTCCACAGGACGCCCAGGTGCTGGGGATCGCGACCGTCTACCAGGACCTCGCGATGTGCGGCAATCTCGATGTCGTCGCCAACCTCTTCCTCGGCCGGGAGATCCACCGGTTCGGCATCCTCGACGAGGTGGAGATGGAGCGCCGCACGCGTGAGCTGCTCAAGACCCTGTCCATCCGCATCCCCGACGTGCGCGTGCCGCTCGCCACGCTCTCCGGAGGCCAGCGGCAGGTCGTCGCGATCACCCGCTCGTTCCTCGGCGAGCCCCGGCTCGTCCTGCTCGACGAGCCCACCGCCTCCCTGGGCATCGAGCAGACCAGCCAGCTCCTCGACCTCATCGAGGAGCTGCGTGACCAGGGCCTCGGAGTGCTTCTCATCAGCCACAACATGGGGGACATCAAGGCCGTCGCCGACCGGGTCGCCGTCCTGCGCCTCGGCCGCAACAACGGCTTCTTCGACGTGAACACCACCTCGCAGGAACAGATCATCTCCTCCATCACCGGGGCGTCGGACAACGCCGTGGCGCACCGCACGACCCGCCCGGAGGAAGCATGGCCCTGAGGGGGAGGAGGAACCGGACCCACACCGCCGACGCCACAGCCGGCACCGATGCTGATGCCGCACCCCCCGCCGAGGCCGCGCCCGGCACCGGCCGGGAGGACGACGGTCACCGGGGGTACGCCGGACGTCTCGGCGCGTACGCCGGACGTCTCAAGGCCCCTGCGGGACCTCTCGGCGCCCCCGCCGACGCGGTGCGCCGCAGGCTGCGTGAAGGCGGGCTCGGCCCCGTCCCGGTCCTGCTCGCCCTCGCCGTGACCTGGATCGTCTTCCAGGCCCTCAACGACAACTTCCTCTCGCCGCGCAACCTGTCCGTCCTGAGCGTGGACATCGTCGGGACCGGCATGGTCGCCGTCGGCATCGTCTTCGTCCTGCTGATCGGCGAGATCGACCTGGCGGTGGGCTCGCTCGCCGGCCTGGCGGGCGCCGTGTTCGCGTCGCTGAACGTGAACCTCGGGATGCCGGAGTGGCTCGCCGTGCTCGTCGCGGTGATGTGCGGCACGGCCGCCGGGGCCGTCCACGGGTTCTCCTTCGCCAGGATCGGCGTACCCGCGTTCGTCGTGACCCTCGCGGGTCTGCTGGTCTGGAACGGCGTGATGCTCTACCTGCTGGGTCCCGACAGCTCCATCAACTTCAGCGAGGACGGGTTGGTCGCCACGCTGACCAGCCGCTACTTCGACTCCGCCGTCGCCGTCTACGGTCTGGCGGCACTCTGCACGGCCGCCTACCTCCTCGTCGCCCTCCACGACCACCGGCGCCGCGCCGCCGCCGGGATGCCCTGCCGGCCGACGGGCGTGATCTGGGCGCGAACGGCGCTGCTCGCGCTGGCCGCGTTCTCCGTCGTCTACGTGCTGGGCCGCTTCGAGGGACTGCCGCTGGCGCTGCTGATCTTCCTGGCGGTCGTCGTCGCCTCGGACCTCCTGCTGCGCCGCACCCCCTACGGCCGGCAGGTCCTCGCGCTGGGCGGCGGGGCGGAGGCGGCCCGGCGCTCCGGCGTCGACGTGGCGCGCGTGCGGATCTCGGTGTTCATGGTGTCGGGGACCCTGGCCGCGGTGGGCGGCCTGTTCATCGCGTCGCGGCTCACCTCGGCGAGCCAGATCTCCGGCTCCGGTGTGCTGCTGATCAACGCCATCGCCGCGGCCGTCATCGGCGGCACCAGCCTGTTCGGCGGACGCGGCTCGACCTGGTCCGCGCTGCTGGGGGTGCTCATCATCCAGTCGATCGGCTCGGGCATGGCGCTGGTGGGGGTCCAGCCCCCGGTCCAGTTCATGATCACGGGTGGGGTGCTGTTCACCGCGGTGGTCTTCGACTCGCTGACACGCCGCTCCGCGCAGTCGCGCGGACGGGTCTGAGAGACGTCCGGGGCGATGCGGCGCCGGTGCGGGCGTCCGGCGTTCAGGAGGCCGGGGGCGTGGCGGGCGTCGAGGTGGAGCGGCGCCGGGCGCGGAAGTGGCCACGCCGGCCGGCCGCGCGCAGGAACACGACCGTGGGGACCGCGCAGACGAGGATGGCGGCGATACCGGCCTCCGGACCGAAGGCGCCCCCGGTGAGCGCGTCGGGGCCCGACAGCACACCGTGCACCAGGCCCGCCGGGGCGTCCTCGTTGCCGGAGACCGTGGTGCCGAAGAGGCCGCTCTCGGCGAAGTTCCAGCCGAAGTGGACACCGATCGGGAGCCAGAGGCTGCGGGTGGCGACGTAGGCGGCGCCGGTCAGCAGGCCGCCCTCGACGGCGATGGCCAGCGCGCCCCACACGGTGGCACCGGTGTTGAGGAGATGCAGGGCACCGAACAACAGCGCCGAGATCGCCAACGCGCCCCGGGTGCCCGTGAGTTCCTCCAGCAGCCGGAAGACGATGCCGCGGAAGAGGAGCTCCTCGGTGACGGCGACGCCCGCCATCATCCCGAGGTAGGTCAGCACCCCGCCCACGGACACCCCGCCCTCCGTGCCGTACCCGCCGAACAGGGCGATGATCGCGATCGTCGCGATGAACAGGCCGAGGCCGACGAGGGTGCCGGTGCGCAGTCCGGAGACCGCCGTCGTCATGTCCAGCTCGGACACCGGCCGCTGTTCCAGGACCCGTACGACCGCCGCGTAGCTCGTCAGCGCGAGCACCACGACGGCCGCGCCGAACAGCAGGGACAGGACCGGGTTGTCCCCCGCCACGGCCCTCGCCCCGGCCGCGAGCGCCGTCACCGCCACGAACAGCACCAGCATCGCCACCAGCCGTACCCCCGCCGGACGCACCCGCCGCGCGACGACGAACGGCTCCTGCGAGAACAGGTCCTTCGAGCCGTTCGGCATGTACTTCAGCGTGCTCTTCAACGGGCGCGCGCTCTTCAGCGGCATGACGTTCCTCCCCTGCCCGGCGGCGGTCCCATCACCGCCGCGTCGGCAGGAACGCTACGAGCGCGGGGCCCCGTAGCTCATCGCCCTGTGGTGGACAGTCGCGTGTAGCTCTCCCGGGGGACAACGGCCCCGTCAGTCGGGGACGCCGACCAGGCCCACCCGGTGGGCGAGGACCACCGCCTGCACGCGGTCGCGCAGGTCGAGCTTGGTGAGGATGCGGGACACGTACGTCTTGACCGTCTCGCGGCTGAGGACCAGGCGCTCGGCTATCTCGGCGTTCGACAGCCCCTCGGCGATGAGTCTCAGCACCTCGGTCTCGCGGGGAGCCAGGACCGACAGCGCCTCCGGGAGGGCGGACCCGCGGGCGTCCGGGCGGATCCGGTCGGCGAACCTGCCGACGAGTCGCCGGGTGACGGCCGGCGCCAGCAGGGACTCGCCCGCGGCGATCGTGCGGATCCCCTGCACGAGGTCGCGGGGCGGTGAGTCCTTGAGCAGGAACCCGCTCGCGCCGGCCCGCAGCGCCTCGTACACGTACTCGTCGAGGTTGAAGGTGGTGACGACCAGGATCCTGACCGGGTCGGCGACGCCGGGCCCGGCCAGCAGCCGGGTGGCCTCGATCCCGTCCAGGAGGGGCATCCGGATGTCCATCACCACCACGTCCGGGCGCAGCGCTCGCGCGGCCTCGACCGCCGCGCGGCCGTCGGCGGCCTCTCCCACGACCTCGATGCCGGGGTGCGCGGTGAAGATGGTGACGTAGCCGGTGCGCACGAGTTCCTGGTCCTCGCAGACCAGGACGCGGACGGGCGCCCCGTCGCCGGTGCCGTCGCCGCTCACGCGTGCCTCCCGGTGGGGGCGGGGGTGGGGGCGGGAGCGGGGATGCGGGCGCGGACGCCGAAGCCGCCGTCCGGCAGGGGGCCGGCGTGCAGTTCGCCGCCGAACACGCTCACCCGCTCGCGCAGTCCGTCCAGTCCGTGGCCGCCTCCGCCGCCGAGCGGCCTGGGCGCGGGGACGGTCGGCACCGCGGGCGCCGCTTCGGTGGTCACCTCGACCTCGATCGCGTCGTCGCCGTGGTGGACCCGGACGAGCGTCCCGTGGCCCGGCGCGTGTCGCAGCGCGTTGGTCAGCGCCTCCTGCACCACGCGGTACACGGCCAGCTCCAGGGCCGAGGGCAGCGGCCGTCGCTCTCCCCGCTCCGTGAACTCCACCGGCTGGCCCGCCGCCCGGACCTGCCCGACCAGGCCGCCCAGACCCGCCGGCCCGCCCACCCCCGGCCCCCGCCCCGCCTCGTGAGACGCCTCGTACGACGCCCCGTGCGACGCCTCGCCGGGTGCCGGGTCGCCGGTCCTGCCGTCGGACGCCTTCAGTACGCCGAGCAGATGCTGGAGATCGGTCAGGGCGTGCCGGCCGGAGTCGCTGATCGCACCGAGCCCGACGGCCACCCGGTCCGGCGCGTCGGCGAGCAGGAACTGCGCCGCGTCCGCCTGCACCACCATCGCGGTGACATGGTGGGTCACCACGTCGTGCAACTCCCGGGCGATCCGGGCCCGTTCCCGGGCCGTCGCCATCTCCGCACCGATGCGCCGCCGCTCCTCCTCCGCGGCCCGCCGGGACCGGACCGATCTGCCCAGGGCCCAGCACGCCACGAGTACGAGGTGGATGAGGACGAAGTCGGACACCCCCTGCGGTGAGCCCCTGCCGTGCAGTCCGATCGCGAACAGCGCGAACAGCCCGGTCGCGACGGCCGCCCGCACACCGAGGCGTACGCCGCCCGCGCGCTCGCCGTGGGCGCCCGCGCTGTACAGGGCGACGTACAGGCCCACGCTCGCGAACGTCTTCGGATAGCCCGCCAGTTCATGGATCGCGCACGCTCCCGCGATCAGCGCGAGGCACACTCCGGGCCACCGCCGTCGCAGCACCAGCGGCAGCCACAGGGCCGCCGCCACCAGGAGACCCGGCCCGTCGTACGGACGCTGCGTCAGATCGCCGAACTCCGCGCCGACGGGGGCGGTCACCGGTGCGAACATCACCGGCGCGAGGGCGAAGGTGAGAACTCCGTCCCGCAGCAGCACCCCCCGCGCGCTCCACCGCGTCACGACGGCCCGCGCGCCGTCCACCAGTGATGACAGTGATGACGCCGTCGCCTCGAACACAGGGGCGAGCCTAGCCTCCGCCCGGCCTCCGAAGGCCCCGCTTTCGGCTCCCTCCACGGCACCGCTTCCGGCACCACGTGGAGCCGGAAAGATCGGTGAAGTTCCGAAACATTCGAAGAGTTGTCTCCTAGTCACTTGATCTTGACTTTACCGATCTTGCTCAGGCGAAGAGATGAATTCGAGCCAATACAGCTCCTGAACAGCATGGATGTCGCCACACACGCCCTCGACCCGCTTCGAATGTTTCGAAGTGAAAACCGAAAGTATTGACAGTTGTCGTGCCCCGGCCAACACTGACGCCGTCATCGGCCGTAAGGACGAGGAGGAAGCACGCATATGAAAACCGCACCCGCACAGCGACTCAGGCTGCTCATCAGCGGTGTCTGCACCATGCTGCTGGTCGCCGTGGCCGCGCTCACCCTGCCCGGCACCGCGCACGCCGACACGGTCGTCACCACGAACCAGACCGGCACCGACAACGGCTACTACTACTCGTTCTGGACCGACTCGCAGGGCACGGTCTCCATGAACCTGGGCTCCGGCGGCAAGTACAGCACCTCGTGGAGCAACACCGGGAACTTCGTCGCCGGCAAGGGCTGGAGCAACGGCGGGCGCCGGAGCGTCACCTACTCGGGCACCTTCAACCCGTCCGGCAACGCCTACCTGGCCCTCTACGGATGGACCTCGAACCCGCTCGTGGAGTACTACATCGTCGACAACTGGGGCACCTACCGGCCCACGGGCACGTTCAAGGGAACCGTCACCAGCGACGGCGGCACGTACGACATCTACAAGACGACGCGGACCAACGCCCCCTCCGTCGAGGGCACCCGCACCTTCGACCAGTACTGGAGCGTCCGGCAGTCGAAGAGGACCGGCGGCACCATCACCACCGGAAACCACTTCGACGCCTGGGCCCGCGCCGGAATGCCCCTGGGCAGCTTCAGCTACTACATGATCCTCGCCACCGAGGGATACCAGAGCAGCGGCAACTCCAACATCACGGTGGACGGCACCGGTTCGGGCGGCGGCGGTGGCGGTGGCACCGGCAGCTGCACCGCGACCCTGTCCGCGGGCCAGCAGTGGAGCGACCGCTACAACCTCAACGTCGCGGTCACCGGCTCCAGCAACTGGACGGTGACCATGAACGTCCCCTCCCCGGCGAAGGTCCTGTCCACCTGGAACATCAGCGCCACCTATCCCAGCGCCCAGGTGCTGACCGCCAAACCCAACGGCAGCGGCAACAACTTCGGCGTCACCGTCCAGCCCAACGGCAACTGGACCTGGCCGACGGTCTCCTGCGCCGCGAGCTGACCCCCACACCCCGCCCCAGGCTGGAGGAGCACCCGTATGAGCACCAGACCACATCCGTCCTTACGCGCCCTGGTCACCAGGCTGGTGGTCGTCGCGACGGCCGCCGCGTGCACCCTCACCGTCCAGGCCGCCGCAGCCCCGGCAGAGGCCGCCACGTGCAACGGGTACGTCGGGCTCACCTTCGACGACGGCCCGGGCGGCACCACGACGGCCCTGCTCAACGCCCTCACGCAGAACGGGCTGCGGGCCACGATGTTCAACCAGGGCCAGTACGCCGCCGCCAACCCGTCCCTGGTCCGGGCCCAGGTGAACGCCGGTATGTGGGTCGGCAACCACAGCTACACGCACCCGCATCTGACCCAGCTCGGCCAGTCGCAGATCGACTCGGAGATCTCCCGGACCCAGGCGGCCGTCGCCGGCGCGGGCGGCGGCACCCCGGTGCTGTTCCGCCCGCCGTACGGCGAGACCAACGCGACCGTGAAGGCGGTCGAGGCCAAGTACGGTCTGACCGAGATCATCTGGGACGTCGACTCTCAGGACTGGAACAGCGCGAGCACCGACGCGATCGTGCAGGCCGCAGGCCGGCTCACCAACGGCCAGGTCATCCTCATGCACGACTGGCCCGCCAACACCCTCGCGGCGATCCCGCGCATCGCTCAGGGCCTGGCCGCACGCGGCCTGTGCGCCGGCAGGATCTCCGCGCAGACCGGCCGGGCCGTGGCCCCCGACGACAGCGGCGGCGGTGGCGGCGGCACCGGCAGCTGCACCGCGACCCTGTCCGCGGGCCAGCAGTGGAGCGACCGCTACAACCTCAACGTCACGGTCACCGGGTCGAGCAACTGGACCGTCACGATGAACGTCCCCTCCCCCGAGAAGATCATCGCCACCTGGAACATCAGCGCCGGCTACCCCAGCGCCCAGGTACTCACCGCCAAGCCCAACGGCAGCGGCAACAACTGGGGTGTCACCGTCCAGACCAACGGCTCCTGGACCTGGCCGACGGTCACGTGCAGCGTGACCTGATCCGGCACCCCCGCAACACCGCATCCCCTCAACACCGCGACACCGCACCTGTGGCGCGGCGGCTCCGGCCGCCGCGCCACACCAGGGCCCGGCGGTCCCGGTGGGGCATTATCTGTTGTCGCAGAGTGAGAAATGGACGGGACACGCGATGAGTATTTCTCGGCCGACAGACGGAGCGTAATTATCGGTCACGCACCGTCGATCGCGGCATGCTACTGTCTTTACCAGTTGCAGTTGTGGTCTCCAGAAGGTTTTTCCGACGGGGTGATCATCACGGCGACCGGGATCCGCACAGGGTGGATTCCGACACCGTTCCCGAAGGAGATTCAAAATGGCTGCTGGCACCGTGAAGTGGTTCAACGCGGAAAAGGGCTTCGGCTTCATCGAGCAGGACGGCGGCGGCCCCGACGTCTTCGCCCACTACTCGAACATCGCCGCCCAGGGCTTCCGCGAGCTGCAGGAGGGCCAGAAGGTGACGTTCGACATCGCCCAGGGCCAGAAGGGCCCGACGGCCGAGAACATCGTCCCCGCCTGACACCCACGCAGCGCGGACACAATAATTTCGCAGCTGGGGCCCGCACCTAGGGGTGCGGGCCCCAGCTCGCTGCTTTCCCGCGGATAAACCCCGCGGCGCATTTTTCGCCGTCGACCTGATTCGACGCCGTCGACCCGATTCGACGCCATCGCCTTTGGCCCGTTCTCGCGATTCTCAGCGCCGCACACCTGCCGCGGGAATTCCTTGATACGCGCCCGACGCATCAAGGAAGGTTCGTATGAACCACGCACGCACGCACACCCGCAGGAACGACCGCTTCGCCGATCACCGCTCCCGCCCCGACCGCTCCGGCGCCCCGCGCCGCGGCAACGACGGCGGCGGACGCCGACGGATCTCGCCCCAGGGCGAGTTCGCGTTGCCGAAGACGATCACCCCCGCGCTGCCCGCCGTCGAGTCGTTCGCCGAGCTGGCCATGCCGGAGCGACTGCTCGCCGCGCTGGGCCACGAGGGCGTGGCCATACCGTTCCCGATCCAGGCGGCGACCCTGCCGAACTCGCTCGCGGGCCGTGACGTACTCGGCCGCGGCCGTACCGGCTCGGGCAAGACCCTCGCCTTCGGACTCGCCCTGCTGGCCCGTACGGCAGGCCGGCGTGCCGAACCGCGACAGCCGCTCGCGCTGGTCCTCGTACCCACCCGCGAACTCGCCCAGCAGGTCACCGACGCGCTCTCGCCGTACGCCCGCTCCGTGGGACTGCGACTCGCCACCGTGGTCGGCGGGATGTCGATCGGCAGGCAGGCCGGCGCGCTGCGCAACGGCGCGGAGGTCGTCGTCGCCACGCCGGGCCGGCTCAAGGACCTGATCGACCGGGGCGCCTGCCGGCTGGACGCCGTCGACATCACGGTCCTCGACGAGGCCGACCAGATGGCCGACATGGGCTTCATGCCCCAGGTCACCGCGCTCCTCGACCAGGTGCGGGCCGACGGCCAGCGGATGCTCTTCTCGGCCACCCTGGACCGCAACGTGGACCTGCTGGTCCGCCGCTATCTGGTCGACCCGGTGGTCCACTCCGTCGATCCGGTCGCCGGCGCCGTCACCACGATGGAACACCACGTGCTCCACGTGCACGGCGCGGACAAGCAGCGGGCGACCACCGAGATCGCGGCCCGGGACGGCCGGGTGATCATGTTCCTGGACACCAAGCACGCGGTGGACCAGCTGACCAAGCACCTGCTGCAGAACGGCGTCCGCGCCGCGGCCCTGCACGGCGGGCGGTCCCAGCCGCAGCGCACCCGGACGCTGGCCCAGTTCAAGGACGGTCACGTCACGGTGCTGGTCGCGACCAACGTCGCGGCCCGCGGCATCCACGTCGACAACCTCGACCTGGTCGTCAACGTCGACCCGCCGAGCGACCCCAAGGACTACCTGCACCGCGGCGGCCGTACCGCACGGGCCGGCGAGTCCGGCAGCGTGGTGACCCTGGTGACCCCCGATCAGCGGCGCGGCATGAGCCGGCTGATGGTCTCGGCCGGCATCACCCCGCAGATCACCCAGGTCCGCTCGGGCGAGGAGGAGCTGAGCCGCGTCACGGGCGCCCGGACGCCCTCCGGTGTCCCGGTCGTCATCACCGCGCCGGTCGCGGCCGTCCCGCGTCGCCGCGCGTCGTCGTCCTCGTCCCCTTCGTCTCCGTCCGCCTCGTCCCGGTCGTCCTCGTCCCGGGGCCGTCGCGGGCGGCCGGGCCGGAACCGGCCCGCGGTCAACCCGGCGGCCTGAGGTCCGGCCCGCATCACGCCGCAGAAAGGCTCACCCATTCCGCAGGAGGCACACGTGACATCGGTCCAGACGCATACGGTGCGGACCTCACGGCATCATGACGAGTCCGGGCTGCGGGTCCGTGACGACATGACCGTCGAGGTCGCCCTGTCCGTCATGGCCGGTGCCCGGGTCGACCACCTGCTCCTCTGCGACGCGGACGACCAGTGCACGGGCTCGGTCACCCGGGCCCGGCTGGCCGTTCTGCGCGCCACCGCCACGTACACGGACCGACTCCGCCTGCGGGACGTGCTCGACGCGCCGGTCCGGCCCGCGTCGAGGCCCTGCTCCTTCTCTCTGTGAGGCATCCATGCGCTGTGTCATCGCCCGGTACCCGTTCGACATCACCAAGGACGGCGTCATGGACTCGATGAAGGGCATCACGCCCGAGCCCGTCACGGGTGAGTCCGTGACCATCGGCCGCCGCCGGTACCCCGTCAAGCAGGTCGGGGAGATCATCACCCGCCAGGACCGCCGTGACTTCACCGGTGGCGAGGTCGTCCGGGCCATGGTCCGCCTCGGCTTCACCTGCCACGAGAACCCCGCCGCGCCCGTACAGGACCTGACGCCGCTCCAGAGCGCCTCGGCGCTGCTCGGCGCCCCCGGGGCCTGGGAGGCCTGACCGGCCGAAGAACCGGAAGCACCGAGAAGGGCCCTGCCGACACACGTCGGCGGGGCCCTTTTCGGCGTTGTGCGGGCACGCACGGTATCTGCACCCTCGAAGAACTGAAATCTACTCTTGCCAGAGTAGACATTGCCATGCGGCTTGGGTAACGTTTCTTGCATACGCACGACCAGCCAGTGGTCGGTCCAGAGGAAGGACGGAAAGGCATACGCCATCAGGAGCACCCGGCCCGAGGAAGACTCCGGGTTCGGGTACCGCAAGGCCATGGATGGGAAGGTGGTCCCCGGTCACGCAGCCTCGATCCACGCACCCCCACCCGTACGACGGGCCCGGGTAGCGAAAACGGAAGGTCGGCACAGCAGGACCGCCGGCCGATGGTGTTGAATTTCCCTCGGGGCCCTGGTGCCGTACGGCACCAGGGCCCCTCGACGCGTTGCACAACGAGGTGAGATGACAGCAGATACCCCGCTCGGCGGTCGTCTGGACGACGACGACTATCCCGCGTACACGATGGGCCGGGCAGCAGAGATGCTCGGCGCCACTCCGGGCTTCCTCAGAGCCATCGGCGAGGCCCGGCTGATCACACCCCTGCGCTCGGAGGGCGGACACCGCCGGTACTCCCGCTACCAGCTCCGGATCGCCGCCCGCGCCCGCGAGCTCGTCGACAAGGGCACTCCCATCGAGGCCGCCTGCCGCATCGTCATCCTCGAGGACCAGCTCGAGGAGGCTCAGCGCATCAACGCCGAGTACCGCCGCGCCGCGGACGAGGCCTCGGACGGCTCCGGGTCCGGCGCCGGTTCCGGTTCCGGCTGAACTCAGAGGGTCGGGTCCGGGCGCTCGCCGCGGCGCAGAGCGCGGGCGCACCAGCCGATGACCGTGGCGTTGACCAGCGCGCCGAACACGACGGCGACGACGAACATCGTGACGCCGTCCGGCAGCACGATGAGCACGAAGCTCGCCGGGGCGGTGGCGAGCAGCGGGATGACGCCCGCCATGGACTCGTCCGAGCTGTCGCGGACGGTCACCACGGTCGCCCACACCATCAGGACCGCGCAGAGCGCCAGGTAGACACGGGCGAAGACGTCGCCGAACGCGTGGCCCAGGCCTCGGCGCAGCCGGTGACGAAGACGGCGGGGAAAGGTTCGGCCGGAACCGGTACCGGTCACGGGGTGGACTCCTCGGTTGCGGTGGTCGTCGCGGTGGTCGGGGGCTCAGGGGACTTCGGGGCTTCGGGGCTTCGGGGCTTCGGGGCTTCGGGGCTTCGGGGCTTCGGGGGCTTCGACGTTCCGGACGTTCCGGTGGAGGGCCGTCAGAAGTGGGTGCCCGGCGGGTTCGGACGGGCGAGACCGAGGTCGTACGCGAGGATCGTCGCCTGTACGCGGTCGCGCAGACCCAGCTTGCGCAGCAGCGCGTTCACATGGGACTTGACGGTGCCCACGGTGATCCCGAGCTCCTCGGCGACCTCCGCGTTGTTGAGTCCCGTCGCGATCAGCGTGAGGACGTACCGTTCGCGGGCGGTCAGGCTGTCCAGCTCACCGGAGCCGCCCGCCGTCCGCTGTCCGGGGCCCGCCGCGGACGCGTAGTGGCCGATGAGACGGCTGGTCGCGGAGGGGGCGAGCACGCTCTCACCGGCCGCCACCACCCGGATGCCGTGCAGCAGCTCGGCGGGGTGCACGTCCTTGAGCAGGAATCCGGAGGCGCCGGCGCGCAGCGCGTCGAAGACGTACGCGTCGAGGTCGAAGGTGGTCAGCACCAGCACCCGGGGCGCGTTCTCCCGGCCCGTGATGATCCGGGTGGCGGCGATGCCGTCCAGTTCGGGCATCCGGACGTCCATGACGACCACGTCCGGCGCCAGCTCCTCGGCCAGACGCACCGCGGCGACGCCGTCGGCGGCCTCACCGACGACCGTCAGGTCCTCCTCGGCGTCGATCACGGCGGCGAACCCCGCCCGCACGATGCCCTGGTCGTCGACGACCAGCACGCCGATGCTCATCGCTCCCTCTCCTCGTCGCCCTGCTGCGGAACCGGCGTAAGTGGCAGCCGGAGACCGACCGTGTCCGGCCGGCCGGCGATCAGGGTGCCCCCGAGCGCCGCGACCCGGGCCGCCAGCCGCTCCCGTACGGCGGGGCGGGCGGCGGGCGGCACACCCGTGGCCGTGAGAGTCAACGTAGCGCCGTCCGCGTCGAGTTCGAGCAACGCGGGCTCGTCGCCGCCGGCCGCCAGTACCGTCTCGGCGGCATGGTAGGCGGCCAGGTCGACCGCTGTGGGCAGCCGCTCCGGCACGCGGTCGGTCAACCGTATCTCCACCTCGCGGCCGGTGGCCCGGCACTGGCGGGCGAGCAGATCGAGCGCCTGGAGGGTGGGCTGTGGGTGCAGCTCGGGCCCCGTCGCCCCCTGCCGGACCGTGTCGAGCAGGGCGCGCATCGCGGCCAGGGCCTCGCGGGCGCGTTCGGCGGTCCCGTCGAGCCGGCCCGCCTCCGCCTCCGTGACCATGTCGGCGGTACGCGCCAGCACGGTGGTCTCCAGTCCGGCGGCGATCCGGCGGCGCTCGGCCCACGCGTCCCGGACGGCCTCCTCGGTCCAGGCGGCGAGCCGTTCGTCCCGGGCGCCCCGGGCGGCCCGGGCGCGCCGCCCCCACAGGGTCCCGGCCCGACGGGCCGCGCCGACCGCCAGGGCCGCCCCGGCCGTCGCGCACCCGACCGGCGCCCAGAGGGGGACCGACGTCCCCCGGCCCAGGACGGCGACCACCGCGGCCGCCGCGTGCACGACCACGGCCGGCACCGCGAACCACCGGACCGGGGCCACCCGGCGACGCTTTTCGGCGGCGGACACACCGGGACCGGAGCGGGCCGTGTCCGCCGCGTCCGCCGCGATCGCCGCGCAGGTGGCGAGGATGCTCAGCGCGGGGGGCAGGACGACCGGGCCGGTGTAATCACCCGCGGCCATCGCCACCGGCCAGAGCGGGGTCAGCCCGAGCAGGACGCCCCGGGCGGTGCGGGGCGCCCGGCGCAGCCACAGCAGCGCGACCGCCTGCGCCGCCGCCAGCAGGGCGAAGAGCACACCGGCGGACACCTGCGTGCCGTTCGGGACGGGCCGCGCGTGGATGACCAGAACGGGGAGCAGCGGCTGAAGGACCAGGCCGGCGGCGGCCGTCAGCTGTGCCGCCCGGTAGTTCCGCGGCAGGGGCCGTTCCGCCGCGGCCGCGGTCCGGCCGGGCAGCGCCGCGCGCACCTCCCAGCCGCCGTCCGCCGTCGGGCCGCTGGTCAGCCTGCCGCCCGCCTCCCGGGCCCGGGACCGCAGGAAGCCCTGGCCCCGGCCGCCGCCCAGGTCCGCCCCGTGCGCCGCCGAACCGGCCGGTGGCGCCGCGCTCGTGACCGCGACCTCCGTGCTGCTGTCGCCGTACCGGCACCGCACGGTCGTGTGCGCTCCGGGCGCGTGGCGTGCCACGTTGGTCAGCGCCTCGCGCACGATGCCGTACACCGCGTCCGCGACCAGGCCGTCCGGCAGGGCGTCGATCTCGCAGTCCACCGGCTGGTCCAGCCGGCGGAACCCCGCCACCAGAGCGCGCAACCGTTCCTCCGGCGACGGCAGTTCCTCCCGGGAGGGCGTCGGCGCCCGCACCGCGCCGAGCGCCCGGGTGACCTCGCGCCCGGTCTCGGCCGCGAACTCCAGCGCCTCGTCGGCGAGTTCGGGGCGGCGGTCGCGCAACCCGAGCGCCGCTCCCGCCGTCACCACGACGGCCGTCAGATGATGAGCGCTGACGTCGTGCAACTCCCTTTCCATACGGCGCCGTTCGGCTTCCGGGAGCCGGTGGCGTTCGGCCTCGGCCCGCTTCAGCGTCCGTTCGGCCGCCCGGCGGACGCGTCGGGTCCGCCGCACCAGCAGCCCGGCGCCGCACGCGGCCACGTACAGCAGTGCGGTCAGGACGAGGTCGAGTCCGTCGCGGTCGCTCAGCCCGTGCAGGCTGATGTTCTGGATCAACTGCCAGGCGGCGAGCGCCGTCCCGCACAACACGGCGGTGAAGGTGTCGCGTTCGGCCGCCACGGTGAACAGGGCCGCCGCGACCCCCGCGGTCCCGAGCACCGCCGTCGCCCCGACCGGCAGCGGCCCCGCGCCCAGCGCGCAGGCCGCGGCGACCACGACGAGTGCCGCCACCGGGCGGGTGCGGCGCAGGGCGAGCGCGGCCGTCACCGTGCCGGCCACCAGGGCCGCCACGAACAGGGCGGACGCGGGCGGAACGGCACCGCGCACCAGCTCCGCGCCCGGCCACACGGCGGCCTGGGCGCAGATCAGCAGGACCGGGAGCAGCCGGTCGTCGGTTCGGTTCATGGCCGGTCCAGGCTAGGCCGCGGGTGAGCGGGCCTCCCTCCCGCTGGAGGCGGATTTCGTTCTCTTACCTGGGGTGGAGTGGAGCCCTGCCTGCGGTGGTCAGCCGGCCCGGGTCAGCCGGCCTGGGACGGCGTCTGCTTGATGCCGTCGACGATCGACCGGGTCAGGATGGCGCTGGTGTAGGTGACCGTGCCGGGCTTGATCAGGGCGTCCGTCCCGCTGAGTTGCTTCACCTGGACCGAGCGCTGACCGAGGAAGACGTGGCTCTTCGTGTCGAAGATCCACTCTTCGCGCTGCCCGCTCGTCTCGTCCAGGCGGGCCACCGCCACCCCGTGCCGGCCGACCGCGTCCACCGCGTCGTTCACGACCACGACACCGGGGATCCTCGCGGCGGTCTTGAACAGCGCCGAGTACAGCTCCGCCGGCGGGTAGCTCTCGGTGAGCAGGTCACCGATGGTGGTGAAAGCCTGCTGGTCCGGGGTGTTCCCCTGGCCCTTGGTCTCCTTGTAGATCTTGGCGAGCAGCTCGTCGGGGTCGGTGCTCAGCTTGGTCAGGTAGTCGTACGACGGAGCGCCCAGGTGCGCCTTCGGGGTGTTGCCCTGCTCGTCGGGGAGGCTCAGGGTCTCGCCCTCGGGGCTGTCGTTGACGGCGGGGTCGATCAGCCAGCCCTTGGTGCCGTCCGGGGATTCCCACAGCTGACGGGTGTGCAGCTCGTGACTGGCCAGGGTGGTCCTGTCGCCGACGGTCTTCAGGAAGCTGTCGGCCGACTTGGACTCGATGTAGATGTACTGGCCGGGCTCGACGACCGGGTGGGTCACCTCGGCCGCCGCCAGCGAGATCTGGTCCAGCAGCTGGGGCAGGCCCTTGGTGGTGGCGACGCCGACGGTCGTGGTCAGGGCCGGTCCGGTGGCGACACCGCCGTCCCTGACCCCCTCGCCCCCGGTCGTCGCCACCCCGGCGACGACCACCCCGGCCAGCGCGGCGGCCAGCAGGGGCAACGTGATCGCCGGGCGCGGCAGCCGCAGCCGCCGGGTACCGCCCGGGGCCGCCGCCGCCGTGCGCTCTTCCTGTCGCTCTTCGTGGATCTGGGCCATCAGACGCTCCTTGTGGAACTGGTGACGGCCCGTCGGCAGGTCACGCGCCGTCCGGGCGAAGAGCTGTGCGCTCTCCTGCCCCTCGGCCGGACTCTGCCGGGACGTGTTCGCGTTCATCGGTTTCCTCCCTGCGCGGGCCGGACCACGTTTGCGTGATCGCCTCTTACCTGTCGGCCGGTGCGGCCGCCTTCCCGATTTCCGCGGACTTTCTCAGTCGTCCGGTCGGGCGTCCGGTCGGCAGCCGGGCGGCGGGCCGGTTCGTCCTCGGCGAGCGCGCGCAGTTTCTTGCGGGCCCGGGAGAGGCGGGAGGCGACGGTGCCGACCGGGATGCCCAGGGCTTCGGCCGCGGCCTCGTAGTCCAGGCCCTCCCCCAGGCAGAGCGCCACGACCTCGCGCTCCGGTCTGCGCAGGGTGGCCAGGGCGGTGAGTGCCGTCGCGAGCCGCCGCCGGTCGTCGATCCGGTCGGCGACCTCGTCGGCGTGGTCGGGCACGGACAGTTCGGCCGCCGCGGCGACCCCGGCCGCCGCCCGGTACCGCCGGTTGCTGCGGTGCTGGTTGCGGGCGGTGTTGGTGGCGATGCCCAGCAGCCAGGGCCGCAAGGAGCCGCCCTCGGGGTCGATCCGGTCGCGCAGCCGCCAGGCCTCCATGAAGGTCGCGGCCATCACGTCCTCGGCCGTCGACCAGTCCGCGGTCAGCCGGAAGGCATGGTTGTAGACGGCGCGGGCGTAGTCGTCGAACAACTCCGCGAACGCGCTCGACTCCCCGGCCCGTACCCGGGTACGCATATGAGTGCTCACCTCAATGAGCTGTCCGGCACTCGACGCCGACTTCCCGTGACCTGCGCCACACCCGCCCCTCGCCTCTCTCCGCTCGCCCCACCGGCTCGTGCCGGGTCCCGGCGTAGAGGTTCGCACGGGGCCGCCGTCACCTCCGGCGGTGTTCGGCGGTGGTCTTCAGGTCGTGGAGCCAGGCTTCGAGGCCCGCGCCGAGCGCCGCAGTCGCGGTGGGGACGTCGGCCTCGACCTGGGCGCCGGTCCAGGTCTCCTCGGTGTGGACCCGGACACCGCCCTTGACCTGGGTGAAGGTCCACAGGTGGACGCCCTCGTCGACACGCAGGCCCTGGCCGATCGCGGGTCCGCTCCACAGGACGCAGGCCTCGTGCCGAAGCTGCCGGACGGTGGAGGTGATCTCGAGGGTGGTGGCGGGGGTGCTGGGCGTGGCGGGGGCCGGCGTGGTCCAGCGGAACCCCGAGCCCTTCCTCAGCCGGCCGGCGTCGAGGCGTTCGGCGGTGAGGACGGGCGGCTGCCAGGACGGCCAGCGTTCGACGTCGGTCTGGAGCTTCCAGACGGTGCTCAGCGGCGCCTTGATCACCACGTCGGAGTGGTAGCGGATGCGGGCGGAGGCGTCCACGCCCTGCCCCCGGCACTGGGACGCACGGCTGTGCTGGGCGGCGGCCGGGGCGGGCGCGGCCCGGGCTGCCGGGGTGGTGGTGGCGAGGGTGCCGACGACGGCGAGCGCGAGCGGGAGCGCGAACGTCAGCGTCCTGGTGGTCATGAGGTTTCCCTTGGTCTGCCGGCCCGGTGGACCGGTGGGCGGGGCTGCGAGGAGTGAGGAGCGAGGAGTACGGAGTACGGAGTACGAGTGGGGGGGGGTTCGTACGGGGTGGGGGCGCCTACGGGTGGAGGACGACCTTGCCCGCGACCGTTCCGGACTCGGCCAGGCGGAGGGCGTCGGCGACGTCGGCGAGCGGGAGCCGGGCGGCGATCCGGGGCGTCACGTCACCGCGCTGGAGGGCGGCGAAGAGCTCGGTGAGGTCGGTCCGCAGGCGGGCCCGGAAGCGGTTCTTGGCCAGGGCGCGGCCGGCCCAGACGTTGAAGAAGCAGGCGCGGCGGCGGTTGGGCAGCGCGTTCCACAGCCACAGCCGGCCGAGCAGCTTCAGCACGGGCCACTGCTTGGATCCCTCGTCGTCCCGCGTGGAGGCGGTGCCGTACGAGACGAGCGTGCCGCCGGGGGCGAGGAGGCGCCAGGAGTCGACGATGCCCCGGCCGCCAACGTGGTCGAAGACGGCGTCGACGCCGCCGGGGGCGAGTTCGCGGATCCGCGCGGCCAGGTCGCCGGTGCGGTAGTCGACGGGGGTGACTCCCTGTTGCCGCAGGGCGTCGTGGTGGCGGGGGGACGCCGTGCCGATCACCCGGACGCCGGCGGCGCGGGCCAGCTGGACCAGGACCGAGCCGACGCCACCGTTGGCGCCGTGCACGACGACGGTCCCGCCCGCGCGGATCCGAGCCCTGCGGTGCAGCATCTGCCAGGCGGTGATGCCGTTGACCACCAGGGTCTCCGCCTCCGCCGGGTCGATCCCGGCGGGCACCGGCACCACGTCGGCGGCGTCGACGAGGACATGGCTGGCCCAGCCGCCGACCTTGAGCAGGGCGGCCACCCGGGTGCCGGCCAGGCCGGGCTCGACGCCCTCGCCGGTCGTCAGCACCGTGCCGACCAGGTCGTAGCCGGGGACGAAGGGGAACGGCGGCTGGTCGTAGTAGCGGCCGCGGCGCATCTGCTGCTCGGCGAAGGAGACGCCGGTCGCCTCCATCCGGATCAGTACCTGCCCTGCGCCCGGGGTGGGGACGGCTCCGTGCCGGATCCGCAGCCCTTCCGGCTCGACCTTGCCCGGCAGGACGACCTCGACGAGTCCTTCGGCGTTCATGATGACCTCCAGTGAGCGTTACTTGCGCTTGCGTTCGTTAGAAGTTGTAACGCAGATCGAAAGGAGGTGTCAATAACCTTCGTGATAGCCTCTAACTAAATCTTGAGACTGTAGACATGCGTGCGGGCGAGCGGAGAGGTGGCGGCAGGCCATGGCGGAGACGGGCACGACGACCCCGCGCGAGCGCTATCGCGCCCAGGTGCGAGCGGAGGTCAAGGAGCACGCGTGGGAGCAGATCGCCACGGCGGGAGCGTCCGCGCTCTCCCTCAACGCGATCGCCAAGCAGATGGGGATGAGCGGGCCCGCGCTGTACCGGTACTTCGCCGGCCGCGACGAGCTGATCACCGAGCTCGTCCGGGACGCGTACCGGAGCCTCGCCGACGCCTTCCGCGCCACCTCGGCCGCCGGCACCGGCCTGCCCGGACTGGCGCACACCCTGCGCGACTGGGCCCTGGCCGATCCCCAGCGGTACTTCCTGGTCTACGGCACCCCCGTCCCGGGCTACCACGCGCCCGACGACGTCACCATGATCGCGTCCGAGATCATGACGGCCCTGCTCGACGCCTGCGCCGGCCTGCCCGCCGACGGTCCGGCGACCCCGCTCGCCGCGCACCTCGAAGGCCTCGGCGACCGCTGGACGAACGGCCACCCCGCCCCGCCCGCCGCCCTCCAGCGCGCCCTGACCTGCTGGACCCGCCTGCACGGCGTCCTGTCCCTCGAACTGGCGGGCCACTTCACCGGAATGGGCTTCGACCCCACCCGGCTGTTCACATCCGAACTCGCCGCCCTGACCGGCCCGCCGCCGAACTGACCGGCTCGGTTCGCCGGCCCGCGGAACGAAATACCTTCGCCCTCAAGGGAGTTGGTCACGGCATGACTCAAGGTCCCGCACCTCGCACGTTGTCCGACGAAGCGCTCTCCGAGCTGCTCGGCCGGCAGCGGTTCGGCACGCTCGCCAGCGTCCGGCGTACCGGTCACCCGCACCTGACCACCATGGCCTACAGCTGGGACGCCGACGCCCGCGTCGTGCGGTTCTCGACGACGGCCGACCGCGTCAAGGTCCAGCACCTGCGCCGCGACCCGCACGCCGCCCTGCACGTACCGGGTGACGACGTGTGGTCGTTCGCCGTCGCCGAGGGCGAGGCCGAGGTCTCCGGGGTCACGACCGTCCCCGGTGACGCGGTCGGACGGGAGCTGCTCGGGATGATCCCGGCGGACGCGCGGCCCGAGGACGAGGACGCGTTCCTGGAGCAGTTGGTCGCCGAACGCCGGGTGGTCGTCCGGCTGAAGGTGGACCGGCTGTACGGGACGGCTCTCGACATCGACGGCTGAGACACGGCCGGACTCGGCTGGACTCAGCTGGACTCGGCGGGACTCGGCGGGACACCGCGTACGGGTGCCAGGGGAGGCCCCCTCGCACCCGTACCGGTCTCTTGCTACAGCTGCTACAGCGTCACCTTGGTGCCGCCCAGCGTCACCACCAGCTGGCCGTTCGCGGCGAAGGACCAGGCGAGCGCGCCGCCGTAGGACGAGGCGCACCGGGAGCCGTTGGTGCCGGTCCAGAACTGGTTGGTGCTGTCGGCGTCACCGACGGTCTTGTCGTTGGAGCCGCTCACGTTGTAGCGGCAGGACGTGTTGGTACGGAACACCGAGGTCCCCGCGTCCCACGAGTAGTTCCGCGTGGCGTTGTCGATGCTGAGGTTGTTCGACACCGCCATGGAGCCCGGGTTGCTGTTGTACGTGAACCCGTGCTTGCCGTTGTGGTAGGCGATGCTGCGCCGTACGACGTGGTTGACGGCGATGTCGTCGCCGCCGAGCTTGTAGCCGTTGCGGTCGCCGTTGGAGTTCACGGTGCCGTCGGAGAGTGTGCCGTTGTTGTAGGAGAGGGAGTCCTCGATGGTCACCGGGCCGATGGCGCCGGTGTCCGGCTTGGTGTAGAGGTCCCAGCCGTCGTCGATGTTGTTGTGCGAGACGGCGTACCGGAAGACGTTGCCGGTCCCGGTGGTGAGCTTCGCGGCGAAGCCGTCGGCGTCCTCCCCGTCGGAGTCGGCGTTGTCGTGCGACTCGGCGGAGAGGATCAGGTTGTCGGACGGCCACTGCGCGGTGGGCGTGGTGGAGGCGATCCGGCCGAGCTGGAGCCCGGTGTCGTGGTTGTAGCGGGTGATGGTGCGCTCGATGACGTTGTCGCTGCCGCCGACGTAGATCCCGTTGTCACCGGCGTGTTCGACGACGATGCCGTAGACATGCCAGTACGAGCCGAACAGCTGGAGTCCGCGGTTCGACGAACTCTCGCTCTGCGCGGAGAAGTTGAGGACCGGTGTCTCGCCCGGGTAGGCGGACAGGGTGGTGAGCGCGCTCGCCGAGCCGCTGGTGGTCGCCGGGACGGTGACCGTCGACGCCTGGGCGTACGTCCCCCCGCGCAGGTAGATCGTGCCGCCCGCGGTGACGCGGCTGATCGCCGAGGTGAGGGTGGTCGGGGCGGACTGGGTGCCGGCCGCGCCGTCCGTGCCGCTCGGTGAGACGTAGAGCGCGCCGGTCGTCGGAGGTGTGGTGCTGTCCGCCGTCGTCGCCTCCAGGTAGTCGACGTTGGGCAGGCCGTCCGCGGCGGTGGGGGTGAGCCGGACGGTGTTGCTGCCCGCGTTCAGGGACACGGTGAGCGTCTTGGTGACCCAGGTCGACCAGGCGCCGGTGGCCTCGAAGGACGGTGTCTGCACGGTGGCACCGTTGACGACCAGGGAGGCCGCGCGGGCCGTGGTGGTGCCGTTGGCGAAGCGGACGTTCAGCGTCGCCGTCCCCGCCGTGGCCGCGTTGACGGTGAACTGGGCGTATCCGCTGGTCGCGTTGGTGCCGTTGCAGAATCCGCTGCCGGAGTAGCCGGTCCAGTCGGAGTCGATGGTGCCGGTGCAGACCGCCGGGGAGGTCTCGGCCTCGTAGCGGGTCGTGGTGGCCGCCTGGGCCGTGGTGCCGGACAGCGCGACGAGCGCGCCCGCCACCAGGCTGACGCAGGCCATGACGGATCTCAGCTGCATGATTCATCTCCAGGAACGGAACGAGTGCGGGTCGGCCGGACCAGAAAGCGCTTTCTCCCGGAAGTTAGGGGCGTGGAGTGAGCACGTCAAGGGACGCGTACCTGTTCACCGTTCACATTCATGGACGGAGGCGTTGTGTGTGCCCGGGTGTGTCCATCCCCTCCAGGGATCCGTGCAGGAGCGTCACACAGACTGCACACAGTCTTTCGAACGACTCGTTAGCGTTGCCGGCCATCGGACCCCCGCGTAGGAAGACCGCAGATGGACTACTGCTCCACGTGTCGCCGGCATCTCAACGGCGCCCTGGTGTGCCCTGGATGCGGCGCCTACGCTCCGGACATCGCGCCGGTCACGGTCGACCGCGGCATCGCCCCCGCCCAGGTCGCGAGGTCGACGCGGATACCGCCTCCGGCGCCGACGCCCGCGACGAGGGCGTTTCCGTCGACGGTGCACGCGGACACGGCGTGGTCGGCCGCCCCGCCGGCCGCCCCGTCCCCCGACTCCGCGAGCGTGCCGTCCGCGCCACCCGCGCCGTCCGTCCCGTACGCGCCTCAGGGGCGGGCGGCCCGGCGACGGCAGCTGGCCCGCTGGAGGAAGAGCCAGCGCCGAGCCGTGGTCGCGACAGCCGTCGCCCTCGTCGGCGGCGGGCTGACCTTCGCGGCGCTGGACCGGCAGACCGGCGACCAGGCCCAGGCCGCCACGGCGCCGGAGACCCCGACCACGACGGGCGGCGAGGAACCGACCCTGGAGCACACCCGCCCGACGGTGACCCGCTCCGACGCGCACCGGACCCCGCCCTCGCCGGGCGACGCGTCGGGGCCTTCGGGGCCGTCGGCGAACACCCACCCGGACTCGCTGGCCTCTTCCCCCGCCACGGCGCCGTCGGTCCCCGGACAGCGGAACGGCACCTCGTCCTACAAGGGAACGTCCACCGCATCCGACGGCACGACGGGCACGACGGCCACCTCCGGCGGGACGAGCACCTCCGGTGGGACGGGCACGAGCGAGCAGCCGTCGTCCGCTCCCAGCGCCGCCGGCGATACGGAGTCGTCCGCCTCGGGATCGAACTCCGGCTCGGGATCGTCCAGTTCGTCGTCCTCGTCGTCTTCTTCTTCGTCTTCTTCTTCGTCTTCTTCGTCCTCGTCCTCGTCCTCTTCGTCGAGCACCGCGCCCGCGGGAACCTCGCCTTCGGACATCTGCCTGCTGGGCCTGATCTGCCTCAGCTGAGGGGGTCGGGCGGGCTCGACCCCAGCTCACGGACGTGTGCCCGGGCCCACTGCGGGCGCACGCGCGACGGGTCCCGTTCCAGGAAGTAAGACGCCTCTTGGTAGCGGGACCCGGCTCCGGTAGAAATGGGCCCCATGATTCACGAGCCTTTGGTGCGACGCCTGGTCATCGACCTGTGCCGACGCCCGGCTGCGTGTTGTTGATCCCGGGTCACTGATTCTCTCCACCCGCCGTGCGGTCGTACGACCCGGCGGGTCTCTTCCCGGTATCCCGGCGCCCCTTGGAGGCCGCCCGTGTCCGCAACACGCCCGTTCTCGAAGGCCGATCCCTCCCTCACGGCCGCCGACCCGGCCGCCCCTTCCCCTGCTTGGGCGCGTCTGCGCCACTTCGCGCTGCCCTTCGGCTCGCTCCTGCTGTTCCTCGCCCTGTGGCAGCTGCTGGCGGTGAGCGGGACCTGGAGCGAGACCCTGGTTCCGCCGCCGGCCAAGGTGTGGGACGCGTTCATCGATGTGTCCACGACGCACGACGGCGTACGGGGCTACAACGGCACCACCCTCATCGAGCACCTCGGCATCAGCCTGCGGCGCATCGCGCTCGGCGCCGGTATCGGCATCGCCCTCGGCGTGCTGTTCGGGCTGGTCATGGGCACCGTCGGCTGGGTGCGCTCGCTGTTCGAGCCCTGGATCACCTTCCTGCGGACGCTGCCGCCGCTGGCGTACTTCTCGCTGCTCATCATCTGGCTGGGCATCAACGAGGAGCCCAAGATCACGCTGCTGGCCGTGGCCGCCTTCCCGCCGGTCGCGGTGTCCACCACGACGGCCGTCTCGGCCGTGCCGCAGAGCCTCGTCGAGGCGGCGCGGGCCCTGGGCGGGTCACGCTGGGACGTCGTCAGGGACGTCGTCGTGCCGTCCGCGCTGCCCGAGACGCTCACCGGTGTCCGGCTGGCCGTGGGCGTGGCCTACTCCTCGCTCGTCGCGGCCGAACTGGTCAACGGGCTGCCCGGCATCGGCGGCATGGTCAAGGACGCCGCCAACTACAACAACACCCCCGTGGTACTCGTCGGCATCATCGCCATCGGGGTCTCCGGCCTGTTCATCGACGGTCTGTTGCTGCGGCTGGAGCGGGCCGTCGTGCCCTGGCGCGGGCGCGTGTAACCCACCCCGACCCGCCCCGGCCCGCCCCTGTTCGGCCCCTGTCCGGCCCGCTTCCTTTCGCCACTTCTCGCGACTTCTCGCCACTTCTCGCGACTTCTCGCCACTTCTCGCTACTTCTCCTCCCTCTTCCCTCTTCCCTCTCCCCTCTTCTTTCTCCCCTCTCCCCTCTCTTCCCCTCCCCTGTAAAGGAACGGCCAGCCATGACCCGTGTTGCTCAAGGCCCGTCCCGTCGGCTGCTGTTCGCCGGTGCCCTGGCCGCCGTCACCGCCGCCGTCACCGGCTGCTCCTCGGACAGTTCGGCGTCGTCGTCCGGCGGAGCGAAGCGGCTGCGTATCGGTTACTTCGCCTTTCCCAGCGGCGACCTGATCGTGAAAAACCGGAAACTGCTGGAGAAGGCGCTCCCCGACTACGAGATCACCTGGATCAAGTTCGACTCCGGTGCCAGCGTCAACCAGGCGTTCCTCGGGAAGTCCCTGGACATCGCCGCGCTCGGCTCGAGCCCGTTCGCCCGGGGGATCTCCGGGAGCTCGCCGATCCCGTACAAGGTCGCCTGGATCCTGGACGTCGCCGGCGAGAACGAGGCCCTCGTCGCCCGCAAGGACAGCGGCATCACGGATGTCGCCGGTCTCAAGGGCAGGACCATCGCCACTCCTTTCGCCTCGACCTCGCACTACAGCCTGCTCGCGGCCCTGGAGGAGGCCGGGTTGAAGACCTCCGACGTCAAGCTCGTCGACCTTCAGCCGCAGCCGATCATCGCCGCCTGGCAGCGCGGGGACATCGACGCCGCCTACGTATGGCTGCCGACCCTCGACGAACTGCGCAAGACCGGCACCCAGCTCACCAGCAGCAAGGAGATAGGCGCCGCGGGCAAGCCGACCCTGGACCTGGCGGTCGTCTCGGACGAGCTGATCGCGAAGGACCCGACGGCGATCGACGCCTGGCGCAAGGTGGAGGCGGAGGCCCTGCGGCTGATCAAGTCCGACCCGGACGGCGCGGTCAAGGCCGTCTCCGCGGAGCTGAACATCAGCGCCGCCGACGCCAAGGCCCAGCTCGCGCAAGGGGTGTTCCTCACCCCGGAGGAGGTCGCCTCCGCCGACTGGCTGGGCACGGACGGCAGCCCCGGCAAGCTGCTGACGTACATCACCGACACGGGCGCGTTCCTGGCGGGACAGAAGCAGATCGAGGGCGCACCCTCGGAGGACGTCGTCGGCAAGGCGTTCTATCTGAAGGGGCTGCCCGATGTCCTCAAGTGAGACCGCCACCAAGGGAGTAGAGGCGGACGACGGCCACACCGGGTCCGTCCGACTCGACAACGTCACCCACCGGTACGGCCCCGTCACCGCCGTGGGGCCCGTCGATCTCACCGTGCCGGCGGGCGAGTTCCTCGTGCTCGTCGGCGCCTCCGGCTGCGGCAAGAGCACGCTGCTCCGGCTGATCGCCGGTTTCGAGCAGCCCACCCAGGGTGCGGTCCGGATCTCCGGCAGCGCGGCCCGTCCCGGGCAGACGGCCGGGGTGGTGTTCCAGACGCCCCGGCTGTTCCCCTGGCGGACGGTCGGCGGCAACATCGACCTCGCACTGCGGTACGCGCGGGTCGGCCGGGCCCAATGGCCCCAGCGGCGGGCCGAGTTGCTGGCCCGGGTCGGCCTCGAGGGCACGGAGAGGCGCCGTGTCTGGGAGATCTCCGGTGGCCAGCAGCAGCGGGTGGCGATCGCCCGCGCCCTGGCCGCCGAGAACCCGCTGTTCCTGCTCGACGAGCCGTTCGCCGCACTGGACGCGCTGACCCGCGAACGCCTCCAGGAGGACGTCCGGCAGGTGACCGCCCAGACCGGCCGGACCACGGTCTTCGTGACCCACTCGGCGGACGAGGCGGTGTTCCTCGGCTCCCGCATCGTCGTGCTGACCAGGAGCCCGGGGACCGTCGCCCTCGATCTGCCGATCACCCTGCCGCGGGCCGGCGTCGACGCCGACGAACTGCGCGAGTCCCGCGAGTTCGCCGACCTGCGCGCGCAGGTCGCCCACGCCGTCAAGTCCGCCGCCGCGGCCTGACCGCCGTACCGGTACGAAAGGAAGGAAGCCCAGGTGACCCTCGAAACCCAGGTGAGCGCCCCGTCCCGGCTCCCCCTCACCCCCCTCGGCCCGAGCTTCGGCGCCGAGATCCACGGCATCGACCTCGCCCGCGCGACCGACACGGAGGTCGCCGCGCTGCGGACCGCGCTGGTGGAGTACAAGGTGCTGTTCGTGCGCGGCCAGGACGGACTGGACGACGCCACGCAGATCGAGTTCGGCCGACGGCTCGGCGAGGTCACGGCCGGGCATCCGGTCCACGACTCCGGGGCCGGCGTGCCGCCCGAGGTGTACGCCCTGGACAGCCAGGACGGCGGTTTCTCCGATGTGTGGCACACGGACGTGACCTTCGTCCCGCGGCCGCCGGCGATCTCCGTGCTGCGGGCCGTCGTCCTGCCGCCGAACGGCGGGGACACGACCTGGGCCGACAGCCAGCTCGCCTACGAGTCGCTGTCGCCGGGCCTGCGGACGCTGGCCGACTCCCTCACCGCGGTGCACGACGGCAACCGCGCGTTCGGCTACTACCTGGCCCAGCGCCGGCAGGGCCGCGGAAACCGCTGGGAGGGTGAGGTGGTCACCGAACTGACCCCGGTCGAGCACCCGGTGGTGCGGGTGCACCCCGAGAGCGGCCGGCGGGGACTGTTCGTGAACCCGGGGTTCACCTCGCACATCGTCGGCGTCTCGGAGTACGAGAGCCGGGGCCTGCTCGACATCCTGTACGCGCATCTGACCAAGCCCGAGCATCTGGTGCGCCACCGGTGGCGGCCGGGGGACGTGGCCCTGTGGGACAACCGCAGCACGGCCCACTACGCCAACCGCGACTACGGCGACCGGCACCGCGTCATGCACCGCATCACGTTGCGCGGCGACCGTCCCCGGGGCACGGAGGACTGAAGGAACCGGGGAGACAGGAGGGGGCAGAGGAACAGGAGGGAGCAGAGAAGCCGGAAAGACCAGAGGGAGCAGGGAGACCGGGGAGACCGGGGAGACCGGGGGAACTTATCGGGGCGGCTGTTAGTTTCTACGTTGCTGTAGATCTTGTGCAGTCACTTACTCCGCCCCGACCTTCTGGAGTTCTCATGGCCCTGTGGGACCGCATCAAGGAGTCCGCGTCGACGATGCAGACCCAGCTCGTGTCGAAGAAGAACGACCTCAAGAGCGGCGCCTTCCGCGACGCGAGCATGGCGATGTGCGCCCTGGTCGCGGCGGCGGACGGCACCATCGACCCCGCCGAGCGGCGCCGGGTGGCGCAGCTGATCGCGAGCAACGAGGTGCTGCAGAACTTCGACGCCACGGATCTCCAGCGGCGCTTCGACGACAACCTGAACAAGCTGACCACCGACTTCGACTTCGGCAAGGTCAGCGTTCTCCAGGAGATCGCCAAGGCGAAGAAGAAGCCGGCCGAGGCACGGGCCGTCATCCAGATCGGCATCGTCATCGGCGGCGCCGACGGCGACTTCGACAAGACCGAGCAGGCCGTCGTACGGGAGGCGTGCTTCACCCTCGACCTGCCGCCGCACGAGTTCGACCTCTGAGCGCGTGACCGGCCGGGTGGTGGTGCGGCAGGGCCCGAGGGCTTCCGCCGCACCACCACCCGCCTCAGGGACGGGCCCCGAAGTCCGTCAGGCCCGTCGCCGTGCCGTGCTCGTCCCAGCGGACCTCCAGGACGCGGGTCACGGCGTCCCGGTCGATCGGCCCGAACACATGCGGGAACAGGGTGCCTTCGGCGACCCCGGGCGGCGGAGCGGGCGCGGCGGCCTCCCACGCGCAGGTCGCCGAGAGCCGCTCCTCGTCGAGCACGAGCGCCAGCAGCGGCCGGGGGCCGGTCCGGTAGAACGCGTTGACGACGGCGAGCGTGGTGGCCTCGTCGGGCGAGCAGTGCACGAAGCCGTCCTCCGCGAGCGAGGCGGGCTCGTAAGGGCGCTCGGGGGCGGTGTTCCAGTCGTCGAGCGGTACGACGTGATACATCATGATGCCGTTATACAGCGGGAGTTCCGGGAATTCCGGGTGCTCACCCGCCCTCGGGGAGCTCGATGATCTCGCCCTTCTCGTCGAGCGTGCGGGTGCTCCAGTAGGTGTCCCACTTGTCGCCGACCTTCTCGGGGACCTTGCCCTCCGGATAGCGGGCCCAGCCCTGCGCCGGCTCCTCGTCGTCCGGCACACAGTCGCTGCCGCCGCTGTTCACCGCCAGCACCGGGTACTCACCGCCGCCGCAGCTCGCCTCCTCGATCTGCAGGGAGCAGCCGGTCAGTGTGGCGACGGCCACGGCGGCCGCCACGGCCGCACCGGCCAGAGCACGGCCCACTCCCACTCGGCTCCTGGTCATACCCACGGTCGGCTCCTCTGCACGGCTCGACGGCCGGGGCGGCTCGACGGCTGCACCGGTTGTGCGATCAGCCTGCCGAGCGGGGGAGTGATCCTCTTGAGTACGGGTACTCATATGCGGGGGACGGCGTCCTCAACACGCCTGAGTCGTGCCCGCTCGCTCCCCGGCCCCGCATCCGGACCTGTGCTACCGTGATAAAAGTGGCAGTTTCGGTTACCAGAGACTTTTGAGTGCTCTTCGACCTTCCGTCGACGGGCACTCTTTTTGTTTTTGGGGCTTTCCCGATCCTGCCGCCCCCGGGTCCGCAAGGTGCGGAGTCCGGGCATTGCCCCATAGGGAGATTCAACATGGCATCTGGCACCGTGAAGTGGTTCAACTCGGAAAAGGGCTTCGGCTTCATCGAGCAGGACGGTGGCGGCGCTGACGTGTTCGCCCACTACTCGAACATCGCCACGTCCGGCTTCCGTGAGCTTCAGGAAGGCCAGAAGGTTACCTTCGACGTCACTCAGGGCCAGAAGGGCCCGCAGGCGGAGAACATCCAGCCCGCCTGAACCGCCTGACGCCGCCTGACGCTGACGCTGACGCGATCGGCTGCGCATCACGCGGACCAGTGGCCGGGGCCCGTACTCCCTGAGTGCGGGCCCCGGCCCATGGCATTTTCCCCTTTCGAGGAAGGTATCGGATGAACCGCAACAGCTCCGTCCGCTCCCGTACGGACCGGCGCCAAGGCGCCCCCTCCCGTTCGGCCAAGCCCGGGCGGAGTGGACGCGGGAGTCGTCCCGCCGCGTCCGGCGGTGAATTCGCGCTGCCCGTCACCCTCACCCCGGGGCTGCCGGCGGTCGAGTCGTTCGCCGAACTCGACATGCCCGAGCGGCTGCTGACCGCCCTCGGTGCCGAGGGTGTGACCACCCCGTTCCCGATCCAGGCAGCGACGCTGCCGAACTCGCTGGCCGGCCGGGACGTCCTGGGCCGTGGCCGCACGGGCTCCGGCAAGACCCTCGCCTTCGGCCTCGCGATGCTGGCCCGCACGGCCGGACAGCGGGCCGAGCCCAGGCAGCCGCTGGCCCTGGTCCTCGTCCCCACCCGGGAACTGGCCCAGCAGGTCACCGATGCCCTCACCCCCTACGCCCGCGCGCTGCGGCTGCGGATCGCCACGGTGGTCGGCGGTCTGTCGATCGGCCGCCAGGCGAGCGCCCTGCGCGGCGGGGCCGAGGTCGTCGTGGCCACGCCCGGCCGTCTCAAGGACCTCATCGACCGTGCCGACTGCCGGCTGGACCGGGTCGCCATCACCGTCCTCGACGAGGCCGACCAGATGGCCGACATGGGCTTCATGCCGCAGGTCACGCAGCTGCTGGACCAGGTTCTTCCCGACGGCCAGCGCATGCTGTTCTCGGCGACCCTGGACCGTAACGTCGACCGGCTGGTGCGGAACTACCTGCACGACCCCGTCGTCCACTCGGTCGACCCGTCGGCGGGCGCCGTCACCACGATGGAGCACCACGTGCTGCACGTGGAGGACGAGGACAAGCACGCCACGACGACGGAGATCGCCGCCCGCGACGGACGCGTGATCATGTTCCTGGACACCAAGCACGCGGCGGACCGGCTGGCGAAGAAGCTGCTGGCGGTCGGGGTGCGCGCCGCGTCCCTGCACGGCGGCAAGTCCCAGAACCAGCGGACCCGGACGCTCGCCCAGTTCAAGGACGGCCATGTCACGGTGCTGGTGGCGACCAACGTCGCGGCCCGCGGCATCCACGTCGACAACCTCGACCTGGTCGTCAACGTCGACCCGCCCGCCGACCACAAGGACTACCTGCACCGCGGTGGCCGCACCGCCCGCGCCGGCGAGTCCGGCACCGTCGTCACGCTGGTCCTGCCCCATCAGCGCCGGGAGATGACGCGGCTGATGGCCGACGCCGGCATCACCCCGCAGACCACCCGGGTCCGGTCCGGCGAGACCGAGCTGAGCCGTATCACCGGTGCGCAGGCGCCCTCCGGCGTGCCGGTCGTCCTCACCCCGCCGCCCGCCGAGGAGCGTCCCGCGCGCTCGGCGTCCGGCGCGCGCTCGCGCCGTGGCCGGCCCGCGGCCCAGGGCGGCGGCCGTCCCACCTCCCAGGGCGGACGACCCACCTCCTCCCAGGGCCGTCGCCGCGCCCCCGCCAAGGGCAACGGCAACACCTCGAACGGCCGCTGAGGACGGGCCGGGGGCCGACGGGGGCTCACACGCCGGCGTCCTCCGCCAGCGTGTGCGCGACCAGCGCGTTGGCGTGGCCGTGCCCCAGCCCGTGCTCGGTCTTCAGCCAGGAGACGAGCTCCATGTGCCGGGTGAGCGGCGAGGCCCGGATCAGGGTCTTCCACTCGGCGATCGGACGTCCGTACTTCTTCTCTATCGACGGAAAGTAACTCGCGGGGCCCTTCACAGGTTCGGTCATGTCCTTACGACCGACGCCGGCGGGAGAAGTGACCGACGCCGGAGAGTGATCCGCGTCACCGGCCCGGCTCCGGCCGACGCGTGGACCGGCCCGCGGCTCACCCCACGTTCGCGGCGTACGTGGCGTACACGGCGTACGGCAGCAGGATCGTCGGGAGGGTCAGCAGGCGGGGTCCGAGCGAGCGGCCCGTCCGCAGGGGGCGCAGGACGTCGAACAGGACGAGCAGCAGCGCGACGAACACGGCGAACCAGACGAGCACGATCAGCGCGAAGCCGCTGCCCTCGATCTGGTCGTACGTGCAGTGGTCCAGGTCGGGGCGGGCGAGGTCCTCGTAGGTGCAGTGGCCGTAGCTGAGGTACCAGCGCGCGCACACCACGACGACGGCCGTCGGGAGCCCGATCAGCAGGTGCACCAGGAGCGGCGGCAGACAGCCGCGCAGTGCGGCGAGTGCGGTACGCATCCGGTCACCACACCAGGGCGGGGCCGGGCGGGCTGTGACGGAAGCCACTCCTGCGGTCACAGGCCTGTCACAGCGGCCTCACCGCGCCGGGAACCGGGGCCCGGCCTCAGAGCGAGGCGCCGCCGAAGCCGATCTCGTTGCCGTCCGGGTCGTGGTAGGTGACCTTGCGTACGCCGTTGGAGTAGGTCTCGCGGTGGGTCGGGGTCAGACCGCGGTCGGTGATGGCGGCGACCCGGGTGTCGAGGTCGTCGACGAAGAGGGTGTGCAGGGCGTGGCCCGCGCGGCCCGGGCGGTGCTCGATGTACAGGTAGCGGTGTTCGGCGAGCTCCCAGACGGCCTCCGCGTCGTTCGGGAGGAACGCCGGCGGGGCGCCGAGCAGCCGCTCGTACCAGGCGAGGGCCGCTGCGTAGTCGTTGACGGGGATGCCTGCGAAGAGGTCGACGGCCATGCCCTCATCGTAGGTCCGGCGGCGCGCGGCGACCCGGTGCCGCGCAGCCGCCTCAGTCGTCCAGGACGCCCCGCAACTCGCCCCTCCGCCGGATCCCCAACTTCCGGTAGGCGCTGGTCAGGTGTGTTTCCACGGTACGGCGCGCCACGTGCAGGAGCTCCGCTATCTCGGTGTTGGTGCGGCCCTCCGCCGCGAGTTCCGCGATGCGGCGTTCGCTGCCGGTGAGGGCCCCGGAACCGGTGTGGGCGGGCGTGGTGCGGCGGCCGCCGGCGGTGCGGAGGGCCTGTTCGGCATGGGCCAGGAGACGGACGCTGCCCAGCCGTTCGGCGCGTTCGGCACCCTCGCGCAGATGGTCGCGGCCCCGCCCGCGTTCACCGGCGGCGGTCAACTGCCATCCGTGGGCGAGGAGGGAGGCCACGAGCTCCGCCTCGGCCGGGGAGTCCCGGAGCACGGCCACCGCCTCCGCGCCCAGTTCCAGGCCCCGCCGGCCCCGGGTCGCCCGCCCCAGGACACGCAGCGCCCGTCCCGTCGTGCGCGGGGTGTTCCACACCCGGGCCAGTCGCAGTTCCTCCGTCGCCAGCGCCAGTGCCTCCTGGGGGTTGCCCAGCTCCAGCCGGCACTCCGCGGCCGCCGTCCGCCACGGCGTGACGACCGGGCTGAGGACGGCGCGGGCGGACTGACGGCGGCCGCACTCCAGGAAGTCGTGCAGAGCGCCCGCCACATCCCCCTCGGTGAACCGCAGTACGCCCCGCGCGTACAGGAAACGGTTCAGCTCCCAGGAGTCGGAGGTGTCACGGAGGTCGAAGGTGTCGGCCAGCCGGCGGGCCTGCGGCGTACGGCCCGTCTCGACCAGCGCGAGCAGGATGTGCGCGTCGGCGTTGACCGGGCCGCCGCCGGTGCGCCGGGCACGGGACGCCTCGGGGAGCGCGGCGAGCAGGGTGCCGTACTCGCCCCGCGCCGCCGCGATGTCCCACCTGGTGTCCAGCAGGGCCTGTTCCATCGGGTGCAGGAGGGACGGGTGCTGGCCGGCCAGACCGCGCTCGACCAGGCGCTCCGCCTCGTCGAGTTCGTCGGCCCACTGGGCCACCGCCGCGGCCGTGCCCAGCAGGAACGGCTCGGCGAGCGGATCGGCGGGCTCCGTCAGGAGGGTGCGCAGCCGTCGCATCGCCTCCTGCGCCGGGAGGTCGCCCGCGGTCGCCGCGTACCGCACGAGCAGGGCCTGGCCGGAGGCGCCGACGAGTTCCGGGGAGCGTTCGGCGGTGTCGGTGAGCCAGCGGTAAGCCTCCCGGCGGACCGTCTGGTCCTGGTCCGAGAGCAGCGCGGACGCGGTCTGAAGGGCACGCGCCAGGTCCGGGTGGCCTGCCAGCCGGCCCTCCAGCCGGCGCAGCACCTCCACCGCCGTACGGACCTCCCCGCGGCCCACGAGCGCGGTGCCCAGCGCGATGGCCGTACGGACCTGGGCACGGGGTTCGGCGGGCAGGTCGAGCGCCTCGGCCAGCCGTGGGATGCCCGCCGGGGTGTCCGCGGAGGCGTACTCCAGGGAACCGAGTTCGGTGAGCAGCCGCTGGCGCAGGTCGTCGGGCAGCGGTTCCTGGAGGGCTCGGCGCAGGTAGCGGACGGCGTCGCCGGAGCGGGCCTTGCGCGCGGCCACGGTGGCGGCGTCGCGCAGCACGCGCAGCGCCCAGGGCAGACCGGTGGGCGCGCTGCCCAGCAACTGCCGTGCCACGGCGTCGAGGTGGTCGCCCCGGCGCAGCATCGCCTGGGCGACCGCCCGGTGCGCGTCCTGACGGCGGGCGGTGGACCAGCCGCCGAGGACGGCGTCCCGCAGGAGCGGGTGCGCGTAGCGGGGGCGGCCGGACGGGTCCGGGCGCAGTACGCCGAGCCGCGTCATCGCGGTGAACCATCCGGAGACCCGGGCCGGGTCGGCGCCGGAGGCGTCGGCGACGAGGACGGCGAGGGTGTCGGTGGCGGCTTCGGACGCGGTTTCGGTCGGGGCGGCGATGTCGGTTCCGGCGGCGACTTCGGCGGCGGCTTCGGTCTCGGTGCCGGGGGCGGTGCCGGTGCCGACAGCGATGCCGGTGGCGGGCAGGGCCTCGTGGGGGGAGCCGGGGGCGGGAGCGGGAGCGGGTACGGCTTTCCGGCCGACGGCGCCCTCCGGGCGCTCGGTCCACTCGGCCCGCTCGGCCTGTTCCTCCCGCTCGGCCTGTTCCTCCCGCTTCGTTCGTTCCGTTCGTTCCGTCTGTTCTGTTCGTTCCGCCTGTTCCAGTGCCGCGAGGGTCCGGGCGACCTCCGCCGTCGCCGGGCCGGCGCTGTCCAGCCACCAGGAGACGGCCGCCGGGTAGGAACCCGGGTACAGCGCGGCGCACGTCCTCGGGACGGTTGCCGGCGGCGGGGCGCCGTCGAGGTCGTCGAGAAGGGCGCGCAGGAGCAGCGGACTGCCCGCGCCGGCCCGCACACAGTCCGCCGTCCACCGGTCGGAGGCAGCCGGGAAGGCCGCCCGGACCAGATCGGCCGAGGCGTTGTCGGTGAGCGGGGCGAGGGTGTGGGTGCGGACCACGGACGGGGACAGGGCGTGGGTGAGACCGGCGGGCCGCGGGTCGATGTCGTACTGACTGCGCTCGGTGGCCACCAGGAGTACCGGTAATCGGTCGATACGGCGGGCCGCCTCCACGAACCAGCGGCGCGAGGCCTCGTCGGCGAGGTGGACGTCGTCCACGGCCACCATGAGCGGCGTCTCGTCCGCGTAGGAACGCAGCAGCCGCCACAGCCGTGCCGCGCTGCCCCGGTCGTCGTCGCCCGGCCCGACGTCCGCGAACTCCGGTACGGATCCGAGGAGATGGAGCACCGAGGAGAACGGCAGCGCGATGTCGTCGGGCGAGCAGCGGGCGCGCAGCACCCGCATGCCCAGGTGGGCGGCGTGCGCGGCGGCGGCTTCCAGGACGGCGGACCGGCCGGTGCCCGAGGCCCCGCGCAGCAGGACGAGCCGGCCTGCGCCCGCCCGTGCCCGCTCCGCCTCTGCCGCGAGCAGCGCGTGCGCGTCCTCGCGTTCCCGCAACGGTCCGGTCATCCCTGCCTCCTGCTGTCGGGCACATCGGACTTGTCCATGTACACGTAGAGGTCGTGCGGTTCGGTACGGGTGCGCGCGGCCGTTGTGGCGAGGCTCACGATGACGTGGAGCACTCCGGCCGAAATCGCTCTGACCTGCGGCGATGCAGGCGAACCGTGGTACCGGAGGGCTTGCTCTCGTGGTCCGCCTCGTGGTGCTCCACGATTGCGCGTGCCCCGGAGGTCACAGAAGTCTGGACCGGACCCACCCGTCGCCGGTCCCCTCCGGACGGCGGGCCCGTGAACTTGGGGGAAACGGTTGCTCAGCTCACCACGGACACCAGAGACCGGCGTCGCGGGTATCGCCGCGCCGGGCGCCGCCGTTCCAGGCACCGCCCTCGGCACCCGGCGGCGGATTCCCGTGGCCGTCCAGGCACCGGACCCGATCTCCCGCGAGGGCGCCGTCAGCCAGTTGCGCGGGCGCCCCGAGGTCGAGGTCCGCGAGGAGGTCTCGGCCGCCGCCGGCACGGTGGCGCTGCTGATCGAGGACACCCTCGACGAGGGTGCGCTGGGCCGGCTGCGGCGGATCGTGCGCAGCGAGGGCGCGCGGGCCGTGCTGGTCGTGGGCACCATCCGCGAGACGGAACTCCTGGACGTCATCGAGTGCGGGGTCGGGGCCATCGTCTGGCGCCGCGAGGCCACCGCGCACCGGCTGGTGCAGGCGGTGGTGGCCGCCCACCGCGGTGACGGCGACCTGCCCGCCGACCTGCTCGGCCGGCTCATCAGCCAGGTGGGCACGCTGCACCGCGGTGCGGCGGGCCGGCCCGGCGCCCCCTCCCTGGGACTCGCGCCACGGGAGGTGGACGTCCTGCGGCTGGTCGCCGAGGGCCTGGACACCGGAGAGATCGCCAGCAAGCTGTCCTACTCCGAACGAACCGTCAAGAACGTCATGCACGGACTCACGACGCGGTTGCATCTGCGCAACCGGGCGCACGCGGTGGCATATGCCCTGCGGGAAGGCTACATCTGACCGAACGGGCAATCGAAGGCGGACACGCGGGCACGATGCCCTGCCCGGCCGCCGACCCTGTCGTGCCTGCGGATCCGGGCCCGTCCGGGGCACGATCGTCGGACAGTGGGTGCGGCAAGGCAAGTTGAGGAGCACGACGGTGATCCACGAGGTGGACGAGGTCCTCAAAGAGCTGCTCTCGGGCGGCGCGCTCACGGGCTCCGGCATCGACGTCTCCTTCGAGGCTCCGACCCGGGACTGGGCGGCCCGGCGCAACGCCCCCGTGATCAACACCTACTTGTACGACATCCGTGAGGACGTGACCCGTCGGCAGCGCGGCCAGATGGCGGTGCGGGACGAGCGGGACATCGTCGTCAAGCGCCGTCAACCACCGCGCTGGTTCCGGCTGTCGTACCTGGTGACCGCCTGGACGCGGACCCCGCAGGACGAACACCGCCTGCTGTCGGCCGTGTTGGCGACTCTGCTGCCGCGCGAGATGCTGGCGGCCGACGAACTTCCGGGCTCCCTGCGCGCGTTGGGGCTGGCCATGCCGGTCACGGTGGCCGGCATCCAGACCGAGTCGCGTTCCCTCGCCGAGATCTGGTCCGCCCTGGGCGGTGAGCTCAAGCCGTCGCTCGACCTGGTGGTCACGGCGCCCTTCCCGGCGTACCCCGAGTACGACGCCGGGCCGCCGGTCACCGAGGGCGCGGCGGTCCGCCTGCGCGGGATGGACGGCGACCCCCCGGAGTCCGGCGAACGCGCCCACCGCCCGCACCAGGTGGCCGCGGCCCGCGCCGCCCGCGAGGCCGGCACCCCCCGCCCGGACCAGCGGTGACCGGCGCGTACACCGGGTCGTCCGCAGCCGACGTCGAGACACCCGCCCCCGGCGCCGACACGTTCGCCGCCGACACCGACCCGGCCGCCGTCGGCAGCGACGCCGCCGCGGGCGACACCGACACGGGCGACGCCGACCCGACCGTGGGCGGCCCCGTGGGTCGCGAGGGTCACGAGGGGCACGTGGGGCACGTGGGGCACGACCGGCACGGTCACCTGGACGGGGCCGGCGCGTTGCTCGTTCGGCTCGGTGCTCTGCGGGATCGGGTCGGCGCTCTGGTCGACCGGCGGGCCGCCGTCGATCCGACGGCCGCCGATCCGCTGCGCGGCCTGTACCTCTCCGAGGAGGCGGTACGGCACCTGCTCGCCGGTGGGCCGGCCGGCGCCCCCGCCTCCAACCCGGACCAGGACCGGGACCGGGACCGGGACACGGACCGGGACTCCGCCGACTCGCTCAGCGCCCTCGCCGGCCGGCTCCGGCTCACCGAACTCGACGCCGCGATCCTCCTCATCGCCCTCGCGCCCGATCTGGACCGTGGCTTCGAGCCGCTCTACGGCTACCTCAACGACGACGTGAGCAGGCGGCGGGCCACCGTGGGCCTCGCCCTCGAACTGTGCGGGGCGCCCGCCCACCGGGCCGCGGCCCGCGCCCGCTTCCACTCCTCCGCGCCGCTGCGCGCGTACGGGCTGCTGGACGTCGAGGACCCCGAACGGCCCTTCCTGTCCCGCTCGTTGCGCGTACCGGACCGGCTGCTCGGCCACCTGCTCGGCGACGACACCCCGGACGCCGCCCTGCACGGACATCTGCACCCGCTGCCCCCGCCGCTGCCCACCGACGACGAGGCGTTCGACCGGCGGCTGGCACACCGGATGCGGGGCGGCCCGCTCATCGCCTATCTGCGCGAACACCGCGAGGGCGACGGACTCGCCGCGATCACCTCCGCCCTGCGCACCGCCGGATTCGACGCCCTGCGCTTCACCGGGCCCGACGACCGCCTGCCCGGCCTGCTGCGCGAGGCACGGCTCGGCGGCCGGGCGGTCGTCCTGTCCGGGCTGCCGGAGCAACCGGGGCCGCTGATCGGCGCGCTGGCCGACGCCGCGGACGTCACCGTCCTCCTCACGGACCCGCGCCCCTACGACCCGCACTGGTCCACCCACGATCCGCTGGTCCTCGACGCACCGCGCCGCCGGGCCGGCGGAACGGCCGCCTGGGCGGCCGCCCTGGACTCCGCCGACACCCCCGCCACCGCCCTCGGCTTCGACCTCGCCGCCACCGTCGCCCCCTACCGCCTCGGCGGCGAGCGGGTCGCCCGGGCCGCACGGGCCGCCTCCGTCCTGGCCGCCTTCGAGGGCGGGCCGCTCGGCGCCGACCATCTGCGGCTGGCCGCGCGGCAGCAGTCGGCGTCCGGGCTGGAGCGGCACGCGCGGCGGATCCGGCCGGACGTCGGCTGGGAGGACCTCGTGCTGCCCGAGCGGCCGCTGACCCAGCTGCGCGAGCTCGCCCTGCGCGCCCGGCACCGCGACCGGGTGCTGGGCGACTGGCGGCTCAGCGCGGGCGGCGGACGCGGCCGAGGGGTCCTCGGACTGTTCGCGGGCGAGTCCGGCACCGGCAAGACGCTCTCCGCCGAGGTCGTCGCCGCCGAACTCGGCCTCGACATGTACGTCGTCCAGCTGTCCTCGGTCGTCGACAAGTACGTCGGCGAGACCGAGAAGAACCTGGAGCGCATCTTCTCCGAGGCCGACCGCACCGACGCCGTGCTGCTCTTCGACGAGGCCGACGCCGTCTTCGGCAAGCGGTCGGAGGTCAAGGACGCGCACGACAAGTACGCCAACATGGAGAGCGCCTACCTGCTCCAGCGGCTGGAGTCCTTCGACGGCATCGCGCTGCTCACCACCAACCTGCGCGCCAACATCGACGAGGCGTTCACCCGGCGCCTGGACCTGGTGGTCGACTTCCCGTTCCCCGACGCCGGGCAACGGCTCGCGCTGTGGTGGCACGGGCTGCGCCATGTGCCGTGCGCCCCGGACATCGATCCCGGGTCGCCGGCCAAGGACTTCGAGCTGGCCGGCGGTTCGATCCGCAGCGCGGTCGTCACCGCCGCCTACCTCGCCGCCGGGCGCGACGAGCCGGTCAACGACGACGACCTGCTGGAGGGGGCCCGCCGCGAGTACCGCAAGGCGGGCCGTCTGGTGCCGGGCGAAGCCAACTGGTGAGCCCCGGGCGGGGCTCACCCCCCGCCGGGTCCACTCCGCGCGCCGGGTCTACTCCGCGCGCCACTTCTGGTTGGGCGTCCCCGAGCACGTCCACAGCTGGAGCTTGGTGCCGTTGCCGGTGCCGTTGTCCTTGGCGTCGATGCACTTGTCGGCCTGCGGGTTGACCAGGTCACCGGCCTGGCTCAGCACCCACTGCTGGGCGGGGTTGCCGGAGCAGTTGGCCACCTGGATGACCGCGCCGTCGTCCTTCGACCCCCAGGCGACGTCCATGCACAGGCCGAGCGCGCGCACGGTGCCGTCGCTCTTGAACACCCACTTCTGGTTGGCCGACCCGGCGCAGTCCCACAGCTGGAGCGGGGTGCCGTCCTTGCCCTTGCCGTTCTGGGCGCCGGTGATGTCGATGCACCGGTCCGAGGCCTGGCCGATGATCACGGCGCCGGGTACCGGGGCCGTCGTCTTCGTGTCGCCCGAACCGCCGGATCCGCTCCCGCTGCCGCCGCCCGACCCCGTGGAACCGCCGGACCCGGAACCGCCGCTGCCGTCCTCCTCCTTGGCGGGGGCGGAGGGCGTCTGCTGCTCGGGCAGCGGTGCGGCGGAGGCGTCCACCTTGGGCGCGGACGGCGCGGAGACGGACGGGCTGGGCAGCGCGGTGCTGCCGGCCTCCGCGAGCTTCTCGCTGGCACTGGTGTTGACCTGCGGCTTGTACGTCAGCCAGATCATCACGAACGCGATCGCCAGGGCCACCGTCAGACTGAGCGCGGTCGCCAGCCAGCGCGGCAGGAACCCGCGCTGCACGAAGGTGCCGTCCACCGAGAGCGGCACCGCTCCCGACCGCTGCACGTTCAGCGCGTACGGCCGCTGCTCCTTCGAGCCGAACCAGATGATCTGACGGGGGCGCAGCGTCATGTCGACGAACACCGCCCGCCCCGGCTCGATCTGCACACTGCCCGGCCGGAACTCGTACCCGAGGTGGTCACCCATGTCGGCGCCCGAGACGGACGCCGTCAGGCGGGTGTTGCCGATGTTGTCGATCGCCAGGCGCGGCCGGCCCCGGAACCGCCCCTTCACGGTCGGCGGCACCAGCTCGGCCCGCACCTCGGTGAACGGCGTGATCGTCAGATTCCCCTCGGGGACGGTCACCGCCTCCGGATGCTCGGTCGGCGTGATGCGCACCGCGTAGGGATTGGGCCCCGCTGTCGCGTCCGAGGTGCGCGGCGGGGCGAAGGTCAGCTCGACCGTGCCCGTCGTGCCCGGATACAACCGCAGGGTCTGCGGCTCCACCGCCGTCCAGGGCGCCACCGCGCCCACCGGCTCGAAGCGGTACTCGTCGACGACGTCACCGGTGTTGCGCACCCGCAGCCGTACGGTCGTAGTGCCGCCGGGATCGACTGTCGCCGCGGCCGGTTCCAGAGAAGTCCACAGAGTCACCTGTCGACGCTATGCCGCGGGGCGAGGGCCCGTCAGGAAGCCTCGGGGCACGACCGCTGCCCGAAAGGGACGAGCGGTCGTGCCCGTGCACACGGTTTGGCCCGCGTCAGACGGTGAAGCGGACGGCTTCCAGCTGGAGCTTCTGTTCCATGGGGCTGCCGCCGTAGATCCAGTCACCGGCCTTGGTGCAGCCGTTCCCCAGCCAGCCCCGATCCTTGACGTGCGCGTTCTGGCAGACGGAGCCCTCGATGGTCTTGATCGTGAACCCCTCCATCACGGCGACGGCCGGCTTGCTGGAGCCCATCCACATGTTGACACCGTCGGTCGCCTTCGACCACTTGTCGCCGGTCAGCCAGCCCCCGTCCACATGGGCGGCGTTGCCCGTGACACCGCCGGTCCGCGCCGTGGCGATGTTGAGGGCCTTGATGGGCAGGTCCTTGCCGGTCGTGCCGGCGATGGCGCCGTCGCAGACCGGGTCCTGCCATCCCTTGTCCTCGATGTAGACCATGTAGCAGATGTGCCGCCCGTCACTGCGTGCCGCGAGCTTGTTCACGGCGTCGGCCGCCGTCTCCTGCTTGGGCTTCACGGGGGCCTTCGTCTCGGTCCCGCCGCCCCCGCCCCCGCCGCTGCCGCTGTCGGCCGGGGCCTGGCTGGTGGCGGGCGCCTCGACCACGACGGGGGCCGTCGGGGTGGGCACCAGGGCCGGGGCGCTGGGCTCGGCCGACGGGCTGGGCGCCAGGGTGCTGACGCCGGCCTCCGCGAGCTTCTCGTTGGCGCTGGTGTTGACCTGCGGCTTGTACGTCAGCCAGATCATCACGAACGCGATCGCCAGGGCCACCGTCAGACTGAGGGCCGTCGCCAGCCAGCGTGGCAGGAACCCGCGCTGCACGAAGGTGCCCTCCACCTCCAGCGCCTGCGCGCCCGACCGGCGCACCGCCAGGCTGTAGCGCTGCTCCTCCTTCGAGCCGAACCAGATGATCTGGCGCGGGCGCAGCGTCGTGTTCACGAACACCGCCCGCCCCGGCTCGATCTGCACGTTGGCCGGCTGGAGCTCGTACGCGAGCCGGTCACCGTTGTCGCTGCCGCTCAGCGAGGCGGTGAGTTTGGTGTTGCCGATGTTGTCGATGGCGAGCCGCGGCCGGCCCCGGAACCGCCCCTTCACGGTCGGCGGCACGAGTTCCGCCCGCACCTCGGTGAACGGGGTGATCGTCAGGTTCCCCTCGGGGACGGTCACCGCCTCCGGATGCTCGGTCGGCGTGATGCGTACCGCGTAGGGGTTGGGCCCCGCTGTCGCGTCCGAGGTGCGCGGCGGGGCGAAGGTCAGCTCGACCGTGCCCGTCGTGCCCGGATACAACCGCAGGGTCTGCGGCTCCACCGCCGTCCAGGGCGCGGTCGGGCCGACCGGCTCGAAGCGGTACTCGTCGACGACGTCACCGGTGTTGCGCACGCGCAGCCGGACGGTCGCACGGCTGCCGGGGTCGACGGTGACGGAGGCGGGTTCGAGGGAAGTCCACAGGCTCACGCGCCGACGCTACGGGGAGGACGCCGGGCGGGGTCAGAGGCGAGGGGGCAGGGTGCGTGCCCTGCCGGGCCGCGACCGGCTGCCCTGGGGGACCCCACGGCCCGGCGACGCCCCCGGATCCGCCCCCGTGCTGCCGCTGTGCTCCCGCCGCACCGCCGCCGGGGAGCCCGTCGCACCGGGGGCGACGAGGGCGGCGCGGAGGGGTCCAGGAGGCCCGTACTGCCCCCGAGGGCAACAGCCGTGCCCCGGACCGTGCACCGGAAGCCGTTTCGACGGACGCGCTTCGCGCGTGACGGTGAAAGACGTCCTGACGCGTACCCCGAGGAGAGCACAGCATGCCGTCCTACCTGTCGCCCGGCGTATACGTCGAGGAGGTGGCCAGCGGCTCCCGCCCGATCGAAGGGGTGGGCACCTCGGTGGCGGCCTTCGTCGGGCTCGCCCCGACCGGCCCCCTCAACGAGCCGACCCTGGTGACCAACTGGACCCAGTACGTGGCCGCGTTCGGTGACTTCACCGACGGCTACTACCTGGCGCACTCCGTCTACGGCTTCTTCAACAACGGTGGCTCGGCGGCGTACGTCGTCCGTGTCGGCGGGACCTCGGCGGGTGCCGCCGGAGACGCCAAGTCGCCCGCCGCCGTCGCCGGTTCCGGCCCCGCGCCGGCCGCCCTGCCCGCCGGTGAGCCCAAGCAGCTCGGCACGTTCACGGTGACGGCCGTGGCGCCGGGCGAGAGCGGCGGCCCCCTGAGCGTGGAGGTCGCGGACGCGGAGGGCGAAGGCCCCGCCGAGCGCTTCAAGCTGATCGTCAAGGACGGCGACAAGCCCGTCGAGACGTTCGACGTGTCGGCGAAGAAGGGCAACCGCTCCTACGTCGTCACGCAGGTCAAGGAGCGCTCCAAGCTCATCACCGTGGCCGAGGCCGCGCCCGCCGCGCAGCTGGTCCGCCCGGACAACCAGACGGTCGCGCTGGTCGCACCGCCCGCCGGCGCGCCGGCCGGTGCGGTCGAGGCCGCGCAGCCCGTCGGCCCCGCGCAGTACCTGGGCGACAGCTCCGACCGCACCGGCTTCGGCGGCCTGGAGGCCGTCGACGAGGTGTCCATGGTCGCGGTGCCCGACCTGATGGCCGCCTACCAGCGCGGCGCGATCGACCTGGAGTCGGTCAAGGCCGTCCAGCTGGGCCTGATCGCGCACTGCGAGCTGATGGGCGACCGCGTCGCCATCATCGACCCGCCGCCCGGCCTGAACGCCCGCCAGATCCGGGTGTGGCGCCAGGAGACGGCCGGCTACGACTCCAAGTACGCGGCCCTGTACTACCCGTGGATCAAGTCCTTCGACCCGTCCGCCGGCAAGGCCCGGCTGATCCCGCCGAGCGGCCACGTGGCCGGCGTGTGGGCCCGCAACGACTCCGAGCGCGGCGTCCACAAGGCCCCCGCGAACGAGGTCGTGCGCGGCGCGGTGGACCTGGAGATCCAGATCACCCGCGGCGAGCAGGACCTGCTGAACCCGATCGGCGTGAACTGCATCCGGGCGTTCCCGGGCCGGGGCATCCGCATCTGGGGCGCCCGCACCCTCTCCTCCGACCCGGCCTGGCGCTACCTGAACGTCCGCCGGTACTTCAACTACCTGGAGGAGTCGATCCTGATCGGCACCCAGTGGGTGGTGTTCGAGCCGAACGACCACGCCCTGTGGGCCCGGATCCGGCGCAACGTCTCGGCGTTCCTCGTGAACGAGTGGCGCGGGGGCGCGCTGTTCGGCGGCCGGCCCGAGGAGGCGTTCTACGTCAAGTGTGACGAGGAGTCCAACCCGCCGGAGTCGGTCGACCTCGGCCGCGTGATCTGCGAGATCGGCATCGCGCCGGTCAAGCCCGCCGAGTTCGTGATCTTCCGGCTGGCCCAGTTCTCCAGCGGCAACGGAGAGCTGGAGGAGTAGGCCCGGAGCAGGCCCTCCGCCGTCGTACCGCAGTCCTCACCACACTTAGAAGGAAAGCCAGATGAGTCTCCAGCCGGGTGACGCCCTTACTTCACATAATTTCGGCCTCCAGATCGACGGCGTGATGGTCGAGTACCTCGCCGAGGTCAGCGGCCTCAGCCTCGAACAGGACGTCATCGAGTACCAGCAGGTCTCCGCGCAGGGCAAGCCCGTCACCAAGAAGCTGCCCGGCGTGAAGAAGGCGGGCACCTGCACGGTCGTGCGCGGTATGACCCAGTCCGCGGCGTTCAACCAGTGGATCACCGAGTCGATCAACGGCGTGATGGGCACCGCCCGCAAGAACGCCACGATCATGGTGATGGACTACCAGAACAACCCGGTCAAGCGGTACAACATGCGCAACGCCTGGTGCAGCAAGATCGACACCAGCTCGGTCAAGGCCGGCGAGGCCTCCGCGCTGACCGAGACCGTGACGATCACGTTCGAAGAACTGGTCATCGAGTAATGCGGCGCACGGCTGTCCGGGCGGCGGCGGCGAGCGGGGAGCCGCAGGAGGCGCTCCCGGCCACCGCCGTGCCCGAGTCCGAATCCCTGTCCGGCGCCGCGTCCGCGTTCTCGGCGCCGGGCGCGGCCGCCACCCCGGCCCCGGCGCCGTACCGGCTCCAGACGGAGTTCCCCTTCGAGCTGCCGCGCGGCTACGTCGACGACGCGGGCACGGTCCACCGCGACGGCGTGATGCGGCTGGCGACGGCGCGGGACGAACTGGTCCCGCTCCGCGACATCCGTGTCCAGGAGAACCCGGCGTACCTGTCGGTGGTGCTGCTGGGCCGGGTCATCACCCGGCTCGGCAGCCTCCCGCTGGTCCACGACGGGGTTGTGGAGAACATGTTCGCCTCCGACCTGGCGTTCCTCCAGGACTTCTACCGCCAGGTCAACGCCGAGGGGCACACCCGCGCCTCGGTGCAGTGCCCCCACTGCTCGGAGCCCTTCGAGGTGGAACTCGGCGGGAGCCGCCTGGGGGAATCGTGACGTACGCGACCGACCGGCTGCACGAGGAGATCGCGTACGTCGCCTACCACTTCCACTGGGGCCAGGACGAGATCCTGGACCTGGAACACCACGACCGGCGCCGCTACGCCGACCAGATCGCGTCCCTGGTGACCCGGGGCGGGGCGGAGGGCTGAGGCATGGGGTTCCTGGAACGTTTCCGGGGCGGCCGCGGGAGCGGGCGCGCGGGCGGCCCGGGCATGTCGCCGGCCGCCGAGAGCGCTGCGCCGGCGCCGAGCGACGGCGTCGCTCCCGCGAGCGGCACCGCCCCCGCGAGCGACGCCGGCCCGGCGCCGCGGGTCGTCGCGGCCGCCTGGCCGACGCTTCCGCCCATCCAGCGGGCGGCGGCCGGCGGCACCTCGGGGGTCGCCGACGCCGGGTTCGGCGGCCGGCTGGCCACCTGGCAGAACCCCTCCTTCACCGGCACCGGCTTCCACGCGGTGCTGGACGCGGCGCCGGGCGGCCGGATGAGCAGCCTGCGGGCGGCTCCACCGGTCGCCGAACCCGAGCGGGTGGCCGCGCCGCCCCGCCCGACGCCCCTTCAGCGTGCCGTTCCCGCCTCCCCGGCGCTCGCGCCCCGTCCGGCTGCCGCCGGTCCGGGCTCGACGGCCGGTCCGGGTGCTTCGGGTGCGGCGCCGCGCCCGTCCGGGTCGGCCGCTGCCGGGTATTCGACGGCTTCCGCGCCGCCTGCGGCACCGGCTCCCCAGGCGGTGCCCGTCGTGCCGTCGCGGCCTACGGAGCCGTCTGCTCCCGCCGCCTCGCCGGCGCGGGGCATCCGGGTGTCCCCGGCGAGCCCGGCCCCCTCGACGGGACCGGCCCCGTTGACGAGGTCCATGTCGGCGCCGGTACAGCGGCGCAGCCTGCCCGCCCGGCCGGCGTCCCCGGCCGTCTCACCGGCACCTGCACCTGCACCTGCTCGGACCACTGCCTCTGCCCCGGCCCCGGCTGCCGGCAGCGGATCCGCTCAGGCGTCCGGCCGGGCCTCCGGCCGGGGTGCGGGCGCCGACGGCGCAGGCCCGGCGACCGGCAAGGAACCCGCTCCAGGCCCCCGACCGGCCGCTGTCCCGAGTTCACCGGCGGCGGGCAACTCCGGTCCCGGGGAGGCCCGTACGGCAGCGCTCCCGCCCGTCGGGCTCCAGCGGGCGGTGCCCCTCCACGAGGGCTCGGCGCCCAGCGGCGCCCCGGTGCGAGTACAGCGGGCGGTGCCGGGCGCGGGTGACGCCGGTCCGGCTGTCCCCGGTCCCTCTGTCTCCGGTCCGTCTGTCCCCGGTCCGTCGGCGGTGGGCGGTGCCGCGCCCGCCGTGCGGACCGGTTCGACCGCGCCGCCGTCGGTGAAGTCGCCGGTCGCGTCGGCTCGTTCGGCCTCCGCGGGCGCGTCGGGGGCGGCGGCGACTCCGTCGGCCGGCTCCTCCGCGTCCACCGGGTCCCCTTCGGCGAGCGCCGGCAACAGCGTGCAGCGTGCCGTTCCGTCGCGTACGGCGCCGTCCGCCCCCGGTGGGACACCCGGGGGCGCCGGCCCAGGCTCCGCGGGCAGCGGCCCCGCCGCGCCTCGGCCGGGCGGAACAGAACGCGGCCCCTCGCCGACGTCCACCCCGGGTGCGCCCTCGGCGACCGCCGCGGCCGTCCCGGCCCCTCCGCGTTCGGGCGCGGGCACGCCGGTTTCCGTGAGCAGACGCCTCACCACCCACGCGAGCCCCGCTCCCGGCGCCGACGCCCCCACCGGGTCGTCGGCAGCCCGCGGTTCGGGCTCCGGTTCTGATTCCGGCTCCGGTTCCGGCGCCGGCTCGACCTCGACTTCCGGCCCTGCGCGAGGCTCCGGTCCAGCGCTGGGCTCCGGCTCCGGTTCACCCGCGCGTCCCGGCTCGGCCCCCGGTGGCGGTGGCCGTACGTCCCCCGGCGTGCAACGGGCGGCAACGACAGCGGCAACGACACCGGACTCGGCCGCGAGGGCCACCGCGTCCCCGGGTGACGGTGGCCGTACCTCGGCCCCGAGCGTGCAGCGCGCCGCGACGGCACCGACCTCGGCTTCGGCCTCCCACCCCGGATCCGGGTCCGGCCACGGTCCCGGCCACGGTCCCGTTCGCGGGTCGGGCGCGGCCTCCGGTGCGGGCCCCGCCGCGATGCCAGGCCCCGCCGCGTCCTCGATCGACGGTGGCCGCACGCCGGCCCCGAGCGTGCAACGGGCCGTGACGGCACCGGCCCCGGCTTCCGGCGGCCCCGGCTCGAGCCCCTCCTCGGTACCCGGTCCCGCCTCGGGTGCCGGCGACGGTGGCCGCGCATCGACCCCGAGTGCGCAACGCGCCGCGGAGGCACCGGCCCCGACGCCGTCCACGCCGACGACCCCACCCGTGCCCGCCGGTCGTCGTACGGCGCCCGCCGAGGTGCAACGTGCCGTGTCGGCCGCCGTCCCGGTCACGCCGCCCGCGCGACCCGTCACGCCCGCCGCGATCGGCCCCGCTCGGCCCGTGGGCGACATGAGCGGTTCGGCGCCGGCACACACCGGTCCGGCGCTTCCGGCGCACTCTGCCGTCAACTCCCCGGCGCCCGCCGCAGGTTCCGTACCCGTGTCCGCACCGGCTCCCGCCCCCGCGACCCGGTCCGCGACGAGTGTCCAGCGGGCCGCGTCCGGTGCGGCCGCCCCCCTGCGTCGCGCGGGCCTCGGTGCCCCCACGAGCCTTCCCTCGGACCGACCCGGCCCGGCGACCCGGCCCGACACCTCCCACACGTCCCAGACCCCTCACACGCCCCACGCACCCGCCGCCTCATCGACGCCTCCCGTGACTCCGGCCCCCGTCGGCACGACCCCCGCCGCCGCGTCCGCCCACCGTCACGACACCCCGGGCGGGCGGACGGAACCGCTTCCCCCGCTGCGGCGCTCCACCCCCCTCGGCGCACCCGTGCAGCGCGCCGCCGTGCCGGTCTCCACCGCCACGCAGCCCTCGCGCCCCGCGTCCGCGCGCCCCGCGCTGGGTGCCCCCCTCTCCACCCGCCCGGCCGACACCGCACCACTGAACGCGCCGATCGGCACCCCCGTCGCGCCCCGGGCCGACGCTCCCGGCACGGTGACCGGTCTCCCCGGAGCCGTCTCGTCGGCGCACGCCCCGCTCACGCCGCCCTTCGTGCAGCGCAGCACCGCGGCGCCCGGCGCCCCCGGACTCCCGCTGTCCACCTCCGCGTCCACGTCCACGTCCGCCCACGGGGCCGGCACCGGCACGCCGACGCACCGTCCGGCCGCGCTGCCGCAGGGCCCCGGCGCCACCCCCGACGCCCCCACGGGCGCCCTTCCGCGCACGGTTCCCACGACGGCGACCGGACAGCACCACCCCGTCCACCCCGTACGCCCGGTCTCCGTCACCGGCGGGTCCCCCGCGTCCCCGGCGCCCGTGCAGCGCCGCGCCGTCAAGGCGCCCGTGCCGTTGCGCCGGACCGCGCCCGGTGCCGCCGCAGGCCTGCCCGTGGCGCACCCGTACCCCACCTCCGGCCTTCCGCCCACGCCCGCGGCCCAGCCGACCCGACCGGCCCCGCCGGCCCCGGTCGTACAGCGCCGGACGCTGTCCGCCCCGGTATCGGCGGCCACCGCGCCCGTACGCCCCGCGACAGCGCCCGCGCCGCCCGTGCCACCGGCTCCGGCGTCGCCCGTCCCGCTGCCGGCGCCCGCCCCACGGCCGCTGCCCGCGGCTCCCACGCCACCCGCTCCCGTGGTCCAGCGGCGCGCCGTCCCGCCGCCTCCCGCGCCGCCGCGCACGGCCGGCGGACTCGCGCCCGGCGGCGACCAGGGTGCGACGGGCCAGGCCGCCGCTCCCGCGAAGGCGCGTCCCGGTTTCGACCCCCGCGCGCTCACCGACTTCCAGCTCGACGAGCTGACGCACCGCCTGACCGGCCGCATCACGCGTCTGCTCCGCACCGAACTGCGGCTCGACCGTGAACGCATCGGCAGACTCCGCGACCCCCGCCACTGACGCACCCCGGCACCGCCCCCCGACGCCCCCTCTCCCAGAAAGGCCAGGCCCCGATGCCCTCCGATCTCGACCCGGGCTCCACCATCTTCTTCACCCTGACCATCGACGGCGAGAGCCTCGGCTTCTTCAACGGGTGCGAGGGGCTCTCGTCGCAGGTGGAGATCGAGCACCGCCAGGAGGGCGGCAACAACGGCTTCGTCTGGCAGCTGCCCTCCCGGGTCACGTTCTCCACGATCCGGCTGACCCGTCCGCTCACCCCGGACACCACCAAGGTCGCCAAGTGGATCTCGTCGGTCACCACGGGGGTGACCCGGCCGACCGCGCAGATCGCGGCGCTGCGCGCGGACGGTTCGGAGGTCGCCCGGTGGGGGCTCATCGACGTACTGCCGGTCAGCTGGCAGGGGCCGTCCCTCAGCCCGGACAGCCCGGGAGTGGCCACGGAGGTCCTCGAGATCACCCACCACGGCTTCACGGACTGAGCAGCGGGACCGGGACCAGCTAGGACTAGGCAGGGAGACAAGCCATGGCCAAGGGAAGCAAAGGCGGCGCCGGCAAGAGCCTGGTCCGTGCCACCCTCGCGATCCACGAACCGCCGGTGGGCACGAGCACGACCCCCGGCGGGCTGATCAAATCCTTCGGGTTCGACTTCAACCCGGCACAGCTCCAGCTCGGCCGCCGGGCCCAGTGGAAGGTCACCCCCACGGCGGCCGTCCGGGACGGCTCCGTACCGGAGTTCATGGGTCCTGAGCCCCGCGAGATGACCGTCGAGATCTTCCTCGACACCTCGGACCAGCCCGGCAGCAACACCGTCCTGAAGAAGGTCGAGTCGCTGCTGGAGTGCTGCGAGGTCACCACCAAGAGCATCGCCGCCAAGCAGCCCTCGCCGCCGTGGGTGGTGTTCCAGTGGGGTTCGTTCTCCACGGCCCGCTTCACCTCCTACGTCAGCAGCATCGACGTCACGTACTCGCTCTTCGGCACGACCGGCGTCCCGATCCGCGCCACCTGCCAGGTGCGCCTGCACGAGATCCCCAGTAAGACGAAGGGCCAGAACCCGACCTCCGGCGCCCTCACCGCGCAGCGGGTGCACCGGGTCGTCGCCGGCGACTCCCTGCAGTCCCTGGCCTGGCGCGAGTACGGCGACGCCTCCGCCTGGCGGTCCATCGCCGAGATCAACGGCATCGACGACCCCTCCCGGCTGCCGACCGGCATCGAGCTGGTCCTGCCGGCCGCCGAGGAGGTGCGTCACTAGTGGTCCAGTCCGCGTTCTCCAGCGTCATCCAGGTCACCCTCGGTGGCGGTCCCCTTCCCGTCGACATCGCGCCGCTCCTCGTCGACGGCTGGGTCGACCAGGGTCTCGGGGTGCCCGCCGCGTTCCGGCTCACCTTCCGCGATCCCGGCCGGCTGGTGCTCGGCAAGCTGGGCGTCAAGTTCGGCACTCCCGTCGTCCTCGCCCCGGTCGCCGACGGCAAGGGCGCCTCCGACCCGCTCTTCACCGGCGAGGTCTGCGGCCTGGAGGCCGACTACGACGGCACCGGCACCTTCACCGTCATCCGGGGCTACGACTTCGGCCACCGTCTGATGCGCCAGCGCCGCGTCGCGGCCTACCGCAACCAGAGCGCCTCCGACATCGCCCGCAAGCTGGCCGCCCAGGACGGCGTCCCGGTCGGGAAGATCCAGTCCACCAAGACCGTCTACGAGTTCATCAGCCAGGCCAACGTCACCGACTGGGACTTCCTGGCCCGCCTGGCCGACGAGAACGAGATGGTCATGTCGGTGGACGCCAAGGGCAAGTTCCAGTTCGTCAAGCCCGACCCGGCGTCCGGTGCGCCGCCCACGTCCACCCCCGGCGACAAGAGCCCCTTCGTCCTCGAGGCCGGCACGGACATCCTCCGGCTGCGGGCCGCCGTCACCGCCGCCGAGCAGGTCGCGACCGTCGAGGCGCGCGGCTGGGACGTGACGACGAAGAAGAAGCTCACCGCGACCGCGCCCGCCAAGACCAATCCCGGCATCAGCATCGGCACGACCCCCGGCGACGCCGCCGCCAAGTTCAAGCCGGCCAAGCTGGTCGACGCGCAGACGCCCTACGACCGGCAGTCGGAGGTGAAGTTCGCTGCCGAGGCCCTCGCCGACGACGTCACCGGCTCCTTCGCCGAGCTGGAGGTCATCGCGCGCGGCACCCCGAAGCTCCGGCCCGGTCTGCCCGTCACCCTCGCCGACGTCGGCGCTCCCTTCGAGGGCAAGTACACCGCCACCTCCGTACGGCACGTCTTCGGCGACGGCAAGCACTACGAGGCCTGGGTGACGGTCAGCGGCCGGCAGTGGCGGTCGCTGTACGGGCTCTCCTCCGGGGGCGGCAACGCGGGCAACGGCCTGAACCTCCCCGGCACCGCCAACGCCCTGGTGACCGACGCCGGCGACCCGCTCAAGCAGGGCCGCGTCAAGCTCCAGTTCCCCTGGCTCGACGACGCCTACGTCAGCGACTGGACGCGCGTGGTCCAGTGGGGCGGCAAGCGCGGCGGCTCGATCTTCCCGCTCGACGTCGGCGACGAGGTGCTGGTCGCCTTCGACCGGGGCGCCCTGGACCACCCGTACGTCATCGGCGGCCTCTACAACGGCAAGGACAAGCCGACCCCCGTCAAGGACGTGCCCCTGCACGACGGCGCCCGGCAGCGGGCCTCCCGGCACACCCTGTCCGACCGTGAGGGCAACCGGTTGGACCTGCTCAGCCAGCGCACAGGCGGCAAGCAGGGCGTACGGCTGACCAGCGGCGACGACAAACTCGTCATCAACCTGGACCGGGCGCAGACCGAGATCACCGTGGACAGCAAGGGCACCGTCAGCATCACGGGCAGCCGCGCGGTGACCGTCAAGGCGGGCACCGACCTCACCCTCACCGCGAGCCGCAACATCGCCATCAGGAGCGGCGGCTCCATCACCCTGAGGGGCAACCTGATCAACATCAGGTCGATGACGGGCATGGTGTCGGTCGACGCGGCGGGCCTGCTCAACCTCAAGTCGGGCGGCGCCGCCACGTTCAGCGCGGGCGCCACCGTCCAGATCAACTCCACGGCCAACGTGGGCATCCGGGCCGCCACCCTCATGCTCCAGGGCATGGTCATGGTCAACGCCAAGCCGTACCCGCTGCCGTGACGCGCGGACGGCACGCCGTGAGAATCAGGAAAAGGCAGGTGGCCCTCTGATGGCCGAGCAATTCGTCGGATCGGGCTGGGCGTTCCCGCTCCGCATCGGCCCCACCGGGGGCATCGCCCTGGTCAGCGGGGAGCGCGAGATCGAGGAGGCCATCCGGCTGATCCTCGCCACCGCGCCGGGCGAACGTCCCATGCGCCCGGAGTACGGCTGCGCCATCCACGACCTGGTCTTCGCCCCGGTCAACGAGGCGACCGCCGGGCGCATCCAGCACGAGGTGTACACCAGCCTGGACCGCTGGGAGCCGCGCATCGAGGTCACCGACGTCGAGGTCACCGCCGGCGCCGAACAGGGCGTGCTCTTCATCGACGTCCAGTACGCGATCCGCGGCACCAACAATCCGCGCAGTCTCGTCTTCCCCTTCTACGTCATTCCGTCCCACGACGAGCCGGGTCTCCCCGGTCCGTCCGGTACGGCTTCCGAAAGCGACCGCTGATGGCCCTGCCCTCCCCGAACCTGGACGACCGCCGCTTCCAGCAGTTCGTCGACGACGCCAAGCGCTACATCCAGCAGCGCGCACCGGAGTGGACCGACCACAACGTCTCCGACCCGGGCGTGACGCTCGTCGAGACGGTCGCCCACATGGCCGACCAGATCGTCTACCGCCTCAACCGTGTCCCCGACAAGAACCACCTCGCCTTCCTGGACCTGGTCGGCATCCGTCTCTTCCCGCCGTCCGCAGCCCGCACGGAGGTCACCTTCTGGCTGTCCGCGCCGCAGGACGAGCCGGTCCTGCTGCCGGTGGGCACCGAGGTGGCGACGGTCCGCACGGAGAGCGAGGAAGCGGTCGTCTTCGCGACGGAACGCGAACTCACCGTCGTGCCGAGCCAGTTGAACCACCTCGTCGTGCAGCACCGGGGCGAGCCGGTCACCGACAGGACCAGCGACCTCACCGAGGGCAAGGACCTGCTCTGCTTCGCCGAGGCGCCGCAGCCCGGCGACTGCATGCTGTTCGGTCTGAGCGCGGCCGTCCCGCACTGCGCGGTGGTCCTGGAACTGGACAGCCGCGTCGACGGCGTCGGCGTCGACCCGCGCCAGCCCCCGCTCGTCTGGGAGGCGTGGACGGAGGACGGCTGGCAGGAGTGCGAGATCGACCGCGACGGCACCGGCGGCCTCAACCGCCCCGGCGAGGTCGTCCTGCACATCACCGGCGGCCACGTCCTGTCCCGCTCCGGCGGCCAGGAGGCCGGCTGGCTGCGCTGCCGCGTCACCGAGCCCCTCCCCGGCCAGCCCTTCTACACGACCTCCCCGACCGTGCGCTCCGCCGAGGTCTTCACGGTCGGCGGCACCGCCCCCGCCGTGCACGCCGAGACCGTCTACGACGAGGCCCTCGGCGAGTCCACCGGCCTGCCCGGCCAGCACGTCGGTCTCGCGCACTCCCCCGTCGTCGGCGACGACCCGCCGCTGCTGCTGCAGACCGCCGAGCACGAGGGCTGGTCCGACTGGCAGGTCGTCCCGCACTTCGCCGCCTCCGGCCACGACGACCGCCATGTCACCCTCGACGCGGCCACCGGCGAGATCGCCTTCGGCCCGTCCGTCCGCGAACCCGACGGCAAACTCCGCCAGTACGGAGCCGTCGCCCCCAAGGGCTCGGTCATCCGCGCCCGCCGCTACCGCACGGGCGGCGGCCGCGCCGGCAACGTGGCCCGGGGCGCGGTCCAGGTGCTGCGCACCTCCGTCCCGTACGTCTCGGAGGTCGTCAACCGGGAGGCCGCGCGCGGCGGGGTCGACGGCGAGACGGTGCAGGAGGCGAAACTCCGCGCGCCGATCACCCTGCGCGCCCAGGAGCGGGCCGTGACCCTGCGCGACTACGAGGAACTCGCCCGCCGCGCCGCCCCCGAGACCGCCCGCATCACCTGCCTGGAGGGTCAGCCCGACGAGCACGGCTCCTACGCGGTACGGGTGCTGGTGGTCCCGCAGGCCGTGCCGGACCCCGGCGGACGCCTCCGCTTCGAGCAACTGGTGCCCGGCGACTCCCTGCTGGACCGCATCACCCGGCACCTCGACGAACGCCGCCTGATCGGCACCAGGCTGGCCGTCGGCCCGCCGTACTACCAGGGCGTGACGGTGGTGGCGACGGTCCACGCCTTCCGGGGCGTCGACACGGACCGCGTCCGCCGCCAGGCCCACGACGCCCTCTACCGCCACCTCGACCCGCTGATCGGCGGCGCGGACGGCAAGGGCTGGCCCTTCGGCCGCCCGGTGCAGTCGGGCGAGGTCTTCGCCGTCCTCCAACGCGTCCCGGGAGTGGAGCTCGTCGACCAGGTCATGCTGCACCCCGCCGACCCGCTGACGGGCAAGCGCGGCGAGGCGACCGACCGCATCGACCTGGCCGCACCGGCCCTGGTGTTCTCCTACGACCACCGGGTGCGAGTGATCGGGGACGGCGCATGAGCGGCACGAACTCACGGAAGGGAACGGGGCGTTGAGGGGCTCGGTGGACGGACTCGGCTCCTCCGTCCCGATCGGCGCGATGCTGCCGGCCGTCTTCGCCGACGACGACCTGGCACAGCGCTTCGTCGAGGGCCTGGACGAGGTGATGGCCCCCATCCTCAACGTCCTTGACTGCCTTCCCGCCTACTTCGACCCGGCCCTCGCCCCGGTCGACTTCACCCGTTGGCTGGCGAGCTGGGTCGGCGCGGAGACCGACGGCACGGAACCGGAACCGAGGCTGCGGGCCGCGGTCGCGGCGGCCGCGTACCTGCACCGGGTCCGCGGTACCCGGCGCGGTCTGTCGGAGGCGGTCCGGCTGGCCTTCGGCGTGGAGCCGGAGATCTCCGAGAGCGGCGGCGCCGACTGGAGCGCCCGGCCGCTCGGTCCCGTCCCCGGCGAACCCCGGCCGCACCTGCACGTCACGGTCCGCCTGCCCGACCCCGGCCCGGCGGACGAACACCGCCTGGACACCCTCGTGGCCGCCGCCCGCCCCGCCCACATGCCGTACACGGTCAAGGTGACCGCCGCCGAAAGGACCCCGGAGAGATGACCACCCAGAACTGCGCCGAGTGCGGCACGCGGGCCGAGCCCGGCCAGTCGTTCTGTGACGCCTGCGGCGCCGTACTGAGCTGGACGGACCGCCCCGCGGCCCGCCCCGGCACGGCCACCGGGTCAGGCTCCGGGGCGGGCTCCGGCTCGACCCCCGGCACCGGATCCGGGCCGGATGCCGGGCCCGGGACGGGCTCCGGCGCGGGAACGGGCTCCGCCTTCGGGACAGGTTCCGGTGCCGGTGCCGGGTCCGCGACGGGTGACGGCTCCGGGACGGGCTCGGCCTACGGGTCCGGGGCAGCAGCCGGATCCACGTACGGCCCCGGGGCAGGGGCAGGGGCAGGGGCAGGATCGGCTCACGGGTCCGGCGGCTCCGGCTCGGTCTCCGGACCCGGCTCGGCCTCGGCGTACGGGTCCGGGTCGGCGGCCGGTGCCGACGCCGGGGGTGTGGGCGGCGGCTCCGGAGCCGGGTACCGCTCCGCGGAGAGCACGCGCGAGCCGTCGGGCGCCGCGGCACCGGAGGCCGGCGCGGTCTCCCGTACGGCTTCCACCACCGCACCCGCCGCCACCGCTCCCGCTCCCGCCGGCACCGCTCCCGCCGCCGTCTCCGGTACGGCGGTGACGAACGCGCCGGCACCCGCCCCGCCGCACCCCGCGCCCGAGCCCACGACCCAGGCCGCCGCCCCGGCCGCCGACAACGACGACTACGACCCGGACGACGAGGACACCACGGAAACTCCCCTGCCGGTCATCCCGCCGGAGGACGGCACCGCCGCTCCGTCAGGCCCAGCACCGGCCCCCGCGCACGCTCCCGCCCCCGACCAGACCGCCCCCACCACGCCCGTACCGGCGGCGGCCGCCCCCGCTCCCGTACTCGGCGACACGATGGCCGCCCGGGCCCGCTCCCTCCTGGTCCCCGTGGCCGACGCGGAGCCCCGGCCGGCCGCACCTCCGTCCGTGGCCCCGGTCCTGCCGGGCAGGCCGATCGCCGACCGGCCGCAGGTACGCGCGCCCGGCCCCGTCCAGGGCGAGCAGTACGGCGTCGCGTGCCCCTGGTGCGCCACCCCCAACAACCCCGACCGGCACTTCTGCGTCCGCTGCGCGATGCCGATGACGCTGGAGGACCGCTCCTCCGTCCGCCTCCCGTGGTGGCGCCGCCTGTTCAACCGCAACGGCGTGACCCCCTGGGCCGGCGACCGCCCGCGTCTGCGCCGTACGTTCGACCGCATCCTCAGCTGGGTGGTCGCGGCGGTCGTCATCACCCTCGTGATCATCGCGGGAGTGAACACGCCGGCCGCGATCCAGGCCACCCGCGACCACTTCGCCAAGCGCGCCCCGGTCGCCCCGGACTCGTTCGCGGCCTCGCGTTCCTACCCGGGACACAAGCCGGAACTGGCCTTCGACAAGATCAACAACAGCTGGTGGGGCCCCGGTGTCTCACAGTCGGGCGAGGGCGAGTGGATCGAGGCCCGCTTCGACGAGCCGACCCGCCTGCTGGACCTGATCATCACCTCGGGCACGTCGGTCCGCCCCGACCAGCTCAGCCAGTCGGCCCTCCCGCACCGCATCAAGGCGACGATCACCCTCAAGAACGGCAAGACGACGACCCGGCAGATCACCCTGGACCAGAGCTCGGGGGGCCAGCGCCGCGCCTTCCGCGTGGGCGAGGTCACCAAGGTCCGCTTCACGATCGAGTCGTCGTACATGGCCTCCGGGAGCAAGCAGGTGTCGATAGCCGAGATCGAGTTCTTCGGCAGGTCGAGCGCCAACTCGACGTGACGGTCCGGCGGTCCGGCGGTCAGACGGCCTGACCTGGTGGTTCAGGGCCCTGGGTGATCGGGAGGGAAGCCTCCCCCGATCACCCGGGGCCCTTCCTTTCGAACGTGTACTTGCGTAAGTCAAGCAAGCTATTTATAGTTGCCTGAGTTAAGCAAGCTAGTTCACCGCCGCGGAAGGAACCACCGTGAAGTCGCTGACCTCCTTCGCCCGCTTCGTGGCCTTCGGCGGCGGTACCGGAGTCCTCTCCAGCCTGGCCGTGCCGCTGCTGGCGGTGCTGATGCCGTGGACCCTGTCGAACGCGCTGATCACCATCGCCTCGACCGTCCTGTGCACCGAGCTGCACGCCCGTTACACCTTCCGCACCGGCCGCCGCGCGGGCCTGCGCCGGCACTGGCAGTCGGCGGGCTCGGCGGCCGCCGCCTACGCGGCGACCTCCGTGGCCGTACTCGCCCTCCACGCGATCCAGCCCACCCCCGGCATGCTCACCGAGCAGCTCGTCTACCTCTCGGCTTCGGGCCTCGCGGGCATCGTCCGCTTCGTGATCCTGCGCCTGTTCGTCTTCGCGACAGCCACCGACACCACGGGTGCCGACGTGACCGGCACCGACGACGAGACGACGAGGGCGAACGGCGCGAACGTGCCGACCGGGGCGAACAGGCCGGCCGGGCCGGCCAAGGTCACGACGATCACCCGCCCCCGCCGTCAGCCCGCCCCCGCCGCCGGACTGACGGCGGCCCTCAGCCCGAGCTGACCGAGGCGCGGGCCGCGCGGGTCTCACGGGTCGTGCGGGTGCTCACGCCCTCACCCCGCAGGCCGGCGTACCCTCCGCGCTTCGCGGTCGACCGCCCAGGCGTCCGCCACCGGGCCCAGGTGCCCGAGCTTGTCGGGGTTGATCACCAGGCTGATCGCCCGGATCCGCCCGTCGAGCACGTCGAGCGCCAAGGTGTGGAGCACCCTGCCGTCCCGGTCGCGGAAGATCGCGCCGGGCTGGCCGTTGATCTCGTGCGGCTCGAACGTCACGTCGATCCGGGTCACCAGGTCGAAGGCGGTGGCGAGCAGCCGGGCCACGTTCTCGGCGCCGACGACGGACCTGGCCAGCTGCGGTGCCCGGCCGCCGCCGTCGCCGACCATCGCCACGTCGGCGGCGAGCAGCTTCTGAAGGCCGGCGACATCGCCTTCACGGAGGGCGTCGAAGAACCCGGACGCCAGTTCCTCCCGCTCTCTGCGGTCCGCCGCGAAGCGGGGCCGGCCCTCGGCCATGTGACGCCTGGCCCGCACCACGAGCTGGCGGCACGCCGCCTCCGAACGCCCCACGGCCGCCGCGACCTCGGGGAACCCGAACGCGAACACCTCCCGCAGCACGAACACCGCCCGCTCGAGCGGGCTGAGCCGCTCGAGCAGCAGCAGGGCCGCCACCGACACCGAGTCCGCCAGTTCCGCCGACCGCGCCGGATCCTCGTAGGGGTCGCTGAGCAGCGGCTCCGGGAGCCACTGCCCGACGTACTCCTCCCGCCGCACGCGGGCCGAACGCAGCACGTCGATCGAGAGCCGGGTCACCACGGCCGAGAGGAAGGCCTTGGCCGACGCGGGCGCGGCCGAGGTGGTCTCGAAGCGCAGCCAGGTCTCCTGGACGGCGTCCTCGGCCTCACCGACACTGCCGAGGATCCGGTAGGCGATCGAGAACAGCAGCGGGCGCAGCTCCTGGAACTCCTCGGTCCTGCCCATGCCGGCTCCTCCGTGCAATCACCCCGCGGTCAGAGGCCGAAGCGGCCCCAGGCGATGAATGCCGCGCAGGCGAGATAGACCAGGTTCAGTGCCACCAACCCGGACTCGCCGAGGCGGCCGTGGGTCATCATCGCGCCGACCATCAGCAAGATCCAGCAGACGGCGGTCACCGGCACCAGAATCGGCGCGATACCGAGCGCGGCAGGCAGGATCAGGCCTGCCGCGGCCAGCAGCTCCAGGATGCCGAGGGTCTTGACGAAGGGGACGCCCACGTCGGCGGTCCATCCCCCGCCGTGGGCGGCGGCCAGCGTCTCCTTGGGCACGAACGTCTTGGTGACGCCACCGGCCAGGGCTACGGCGGCCAGCAGTCCGGCGGCGATCCACAGCGCGAGGTCCATCGTCCACTCCTTGATCGAAGGCTTGTTCCTTCCGCACCCCCTAGGACGAGACAGCGGCCTCCGCCTGTGACATCCGCACCGGGCGAACGTCCGGGGACCTCACGCGCCGGGCGGACCGCCCCGCGCCCCCATGTCCCCCGGCTCGTCCAGCGCCGCCTCCGTGTGGGCGACGAAGTCGTCGACGAGGCGGTGGAAGAGGGTGGCGAGCAGCCGCAGGTCGTCCGGCGCCCAGTCGGCCAGGGCGAGGCTCATACCCCGGCGGCCGACGTCCCGTACGCGGCCGAACGCGACCCGGCCCGCGTCGGTGAGCTGGATGAGCTGGGCCCGCCGGCCCTCCGGGTCGGGAAAGCGGACCACGAAGCCGGACGTCTCCAACTGCCTCAGCTGCCGGGTGACATGAGAGGCCTCCACGGACAGCCGCACGGCGAGCATCCCGGGGCGCAGCGGCTCGCTCTCGGCGAGATGCCGGAGGATCGCCACGGCGGCCCGGTCCAGCGGGATTCCGGCGAGCGCCATCAGCCGGTCGTGCCGACGGGCACGGGTCGCCAGGTAGGTGATGCGGGTGAGCACCCGCTCCACGGCGATCACATCTTCGGGGACGGGCGTTGCGGGCGACGGTATCGGCATCCGTTCACCGTACAGATAGTTGCCTAACTCAAGCAAGATGGACAATCAATTGCTTGACTTAAGTAAATCATCATGGTTGCCTAACTCAAGCAACTAAGAGCACCACGCACGAGCCCCCTCGATCCGCCGGAGCGTCTCTCATGCCGCACGCCACCATCGCCCCCGCCCGGAAGCACCGCGTCCGCCGCCCGGCGCTCGACCGCGCCGGTGCCGGTGCCGGCACCGTACGCCCCACCCCTGCCTACGCCTACGCCGCTGCCCCTGCCCTTGCCGCTGCCTCTGCCCCCGCCCCTGCCTCTGCCCCCGCCCGGAGCGTCCTGCCGCTCTGGCAGGCGCTCCTTCCCGGCGGCGCCGTGACCACGGCGGGAGCCCGTCCGTGACCGCTCATCCGGCGTTCCTCCTCCTGCTCCTCGCCGTCGCGGTCGGCACCTCCGCGCTGGTCACCGCCTGGCACGGCTGGGGCCACCGCACCGGCTGACCCGCCACCCCCACTCGCAACAGGAACCCCTCCCCATGCGCTCCCAGCCCCCCGCCTCCTCCCAGGCCCAGTCCCAGTCCCAGTCCCAGGCTCAGGCCCTCTCGCAGCCTCTCTCGCAGCCTCTCTCGCCGCCCGCCGGAGCCGTCGGTCCCCCGAGCCCGCCGTTCGCCGGTGGCCACCCCCGGTCCTCCGACGCGGTTCTCGCCGCCGCCCTCTTCGCCTGTTCGTTCCCGGGCAGCGTGATCACCTTCCCCGGCCAGGACCTGGGCGTCCCCTGGTGGCCGGGTGTGGTGCTGGCCGGCGTCTCCTGCGCGGCGCTGGTCCGGCGCCGCGACCGCCCGCGCGGCACCGTCGTCGTGACCCTCGCCTGCGCCGTGGCCGCCTCCGCGCTCGGGTACCTGCTCACGGTGCTGCTGCTGGCGCCCCTGATGGCCGCGCTGTACTCCCTCGCCGCGTCCACCGAGCGCAGGACCGCCAACACCTTCGCCTTCACCGGCATCGTCCTGCTGGTCGGCGTCGGTCTGCCGTCGGGGCCGGCGGGCGAACCGCTGGTCCTCAAGCTGCTCGGCCCCGCCGCCTGGCTGCTGCTGCCCACCGCGCTGGGGACGGTGACCCGGCTGCGCGCCGCCTGTCTGGACGCCGTCCGGGCCCGCGCCGAGCACGTCGAACGCACCCGGGAGGAGGAGACCCGCCGCCGGGTCACCGAGGAGCGGATGCGGATCGCCCGTGACCTGCACGACGTCGTCGCCCACCACCTGGTCCTGGCCGGACTCCAGGCCGGTGCGGTGGCCCGGCACCTCCCCGCCCGCCCCGAGGAGGCCGCGCGCCTCACCGCCGAGCTGACCGGCACCACCGCCTCGGCCCTGCGCGAACTCAAGTCCACCGTCGGCCTGTTGCGCCGGGCGGACACGAGCGAAGCCGACGAGCCGAGGAATCCCGGCGAGCAAGGAGAACACGGGATGCACGGGGAGCAAGAGGAGCACGGGGAGCACGCCGGGCCCGTGGGGTCGGTTGGGCTCCTGGGGTCCGCCGCGTCTGCGGGATCCGTGGGGGCCGCGGGGTCCGTGGGGTCCACCCCCGGGCTTGCTCAACTGCCGCAGCTGGCGGCCTCCTTCGCGGGCGCGGGCCTCGGGGTCACACTCCACACCGAGGGCGAGCCCGGCCCGATCACCGCCGGCGCGGAACTCACGGCGTACCGGATCGTGCAGGAGGCCCTCACCAACGTCACGAAGCACGCGGGGGCCCGTACGGCGGCCGTACGGCTCGTCTACACGGAGGATCAGCTGACGGTCGCGGTCACCGACGACGGCGGCGCGCATCCGAGGGTCCCCGCCTCCGGGGGCGGCGGCGGATACGGCCTCATCGGCATGCGGGAGCGGGCCCGCTCGGCGGACGGCCGGGTCCGTACGGGGCATCGGCCCGGCGGCGGCTTCGAGGTAGTCGCCGAACTGCCCCTGTGCGCACGGAGAACGAACGAGTCCCACCCCGCCTGACACGGGATGGGACTCGTTCGACATGGAGCGCCGGGCAGGCCTTGCACCTGCATTTCCCCGCAGGAAGCGGGGCGTCTTTCCTTGGACCACCAACGCAGAGGTCGTTCACCGTTTTTCTTTCCGGTGACCGGCTCAAGATCAAGCTTACCGCATCTCCGGGGTGCTCTTGACCATGTACATCGTCAGGCCCAAAACCTCGTCAGGCGACGTCGCCGACCTTCAACTCGGGTCCCACGACGAGGGTGATGACGCCCGGGGCGGCCGAGGCGTCGGCGGTGGCCGACCGGCCCGGCAGCCGGGAGGCGAGGACGGCGGCCTGGCCGTCGAGGCCCGTCGGATAGGTGACCGTCGTTCTGGCCACCGTCTTGGGGGCGTTGCCCGTGCCGGTGACGGTGTAGCCGGCGTCCTTCAGCTTCTCCGCGACGGCGGCGGCGCGCCCGGAGACCCCGGTGCCGTTGAGGACCTGGACCCGCACGCTGGAGGCGTACACCACGTTCTTCTTCGCCGCCTCCAACTGCGGCTTGGTGACCTCCTTGTCCTTGGCCAGGGAGGTGAACAGGTCGGCGGCCTGCGGGTACTGCCAGACCACGTTGGCCTTGTCGGTGGGCTGGTCGGCCTCCCGCCCGTAGTTGGGCACGGTGAGGAAGCTCAGACGGTCGCTCGGTATCCCCTTGAGCTCGTCGGCGAGCCCGTACAGCGGCTTGATGCCCGCCATGTCGGGGTCGGTGGTGAGCGACTTGGTGATCGACTGGAGGAAGCCGTACATGGCGTCGGGGCTCGTGAGCTTGGACTTGGCCTTCTTGGCGAGAGCGTCCATGAACTCCTGCTGGCGTCCGATGCGTCCGATGTCGGAACCGTCGCCGACGCCGTAGCGGACCCGGACGTAGCCCAGCGCCTTCTCGCCCGCGACGGTCTGGCAGCCGGCCTTCATGTCCAGGTGGGCCTTGGTGTCGTGGATGGCCTGCTTCGGGCAGACCTCGATGCCGTCCAGCGCGTCGACCATGCCCTTGAAGCCGGAGAAGTCGACCGACATGAAGTGGTCGATGCGCAGACCGGTGTTGGCCTCGACGGTCTTGATGCTGCAGGCGGCGGCCTCGCCGACCTTGCCGTTGCTGCCGCCGAGCGCGAACGCCTCGTTGATCTTGAAGTGGTGCGGGGAGGACGAACTGCCGTCGCCCTTCTCGCAACTGGGTATCTCCACCCACGAGTCGCGCGGGAAGGAGACCACCGAGGCCCACTTACGGTCGGCCGGGATGTGCAGCACCATCAGCGTGTCGGACTGCATGGTGGTCAGGTCCTTGCCGTACTTGGCGTTGGCGCCGTCACGGCTGTCGGATCCGACGATCATGATGTTCTTCGAGCCGGGACTGAGGTTCTCGGGCCGGTTCTCGCCCAGCTTGTCGTCCACGTCGGCGGAGTTGATGTTGTTGTTCAGGTCGTTGTAGACCCAGGCCCCGACACCGCCCACCCCGAGGACGACCAGGGACGTCACGCCCGCGCCCCACGCGAGGATCCGCCCCCGCCGGGTGAGTCGCGTCCTGCCGGGTCCGCCCGTCCTGCCACCGGGTCCGCCCGTCCTGTCCCTGCCGCCTCGGCCGGCCGCCTCCACCGGAGTACGCCCACGCCTCCTCGTCCCGCTCACCGGCGCTCGCCCCTCCGCCTCGGCTGTTTCACCCCGTACACCGTGCTCGGATCGTCGGCGTTGGTCACCGCCGAACGTCGGAACCCTACACGCGTGCAGGAATACGTCTTAAAAGCACAGATGACTCAGGAGACTCACAGAGCCACCCAAGGGTTGCCCCGAAAGGGCAGGTGAAAGCGGGGCGTTCCCGGCCGCCGGCGCGGCGTGGCGACCGGGGGCGGAGCGTTCCCGGCCGTCGGCGCGGTCACCGGGGGCGGAGGGGTCCCGCCGTCCGTTCGACCTCCGGTCTCGGCGTGGGCCGGTGCCGTGCCGTGAAGGCGGGCACGTACGGCCACATGACCTGTGCGCCGGTGTGCGTCGCGGGAGTCGCCGCCCAGACGACGCCGTCGCGGTCGGTCCAGTGCGGCCAGTGGACGGCGGCGCCACGGGCCACATCGGCGCGCAGCTGCTCGACGAGGGCCGCCGGGACCTCCCCGACCCGGGGCGGCGGGGGCCGCCGGTCGGGCAGCGGGCCCCGGAAGCCGACCCCGTGACGGCGGCGCAGGAGGACGACCTCCACGACGGCGGTGACGGTGACACCGGCCGGACCCGCGAACAGGGCCGACCAGTAGGCCGAGGTCGGGTGCGCGCCGGGCAGGGCCTCGACGGTGTCGACGAGGACGTAGTGCGCGAGCGCCGTCAGCCAGACGAGCGGGACGCTCGCCAGAGGGCGGACGAGGGGGTGCCCGCCGACCCCGAAGGCGTTGCGGTGGACGAGGAAGAGGACGGACCCGAAGAACACCGTGAGCCAGGGGCCGAGGACCACCAGCAGGAGCAACCAGGCGGCGCTGTCGGGCTCGTAGTCGTAGCCGTGGATCGCCCAGAGCACGAACAGTCCGCAGAAGAGGGTCGTGATCAGCGCGGTGAGGAGCGGGCGGGCGCACAGCCGGGCCACCGTCCCCCGGGTGCCGGGGCGGGCCAGGGCGACCAGCGGGACGCAGGCCAGGAGCAGTGCCACCGGTCCGGTCGCGAGCATCAACACCGCGTCGGTGAAGCCCTGTTCCAGCGGCCCGAAGAGGTCGCCGTCCGTGAACAGGCCGATGGCGAACACCAGGATGCCCAGTCCCAGCAGCGCGCGGGGAAGCAGCAGGCGTTCGATGAGCGGGTCGGCGGCCGGCTCGACGAGGGCGGCCGCCACCGGCGGCTGCCCGAATCCGCCGAGCCCGACCGCGTCGGCCGCGCTGAACCGGAACATCGCGAACGGGCCGTAGATCCGGCGGGCGAGCCGCCAGGGCAGCAGCACGTCGACGACCGCCCGAGCACCCGGCCCGCTCGGGCGGGCCGGGGCAGGGGGGACGCGGTACGGCGGCCGGTCGTAGGCGTCGGCGGCGGCACCCGGGGGTGCGGATGAGGGGCGCATGACGCCCCTCATCCTGGCATGTGCACCGCCAACGTTCCCTTGGATTAAGGGGCGTTGATCAGGCCGACCGGCGGGACCGAGACCGTGCGGGCACCCTCGGTGCCACCGAGGACGACCTTGCGCAGGGAGACGTTGTTCTTGGTGTCGGTCTCCTGGAGGCGGTTCGCCGGGTTGGCGATGACCTGGATGTAGTAGGTGCCGTTCGGCAGGCCGGTGATGTCGAAGGACTGGCCGGGACGGTACTGGGTGTACGTGTCACCGGAGCCGACGTCGAGGACCTCCCGTACGGAGATCGAGTTCTGCTGGCCGCAGGCCGTCGACAGATCGGTGTTGTACGGGTGCCAGTTGGCGTTCTTCACCGTGTAGTCGATGGCGTCGGTGTTGGCGAGGCAGAACGCCTCCTTGCCGCTCTTGACGATCTCCTTCTGGTCGGCGGCGAGCAGCCGGTAGCTGGCGAAGTCGGTGAAGTGCCAGTGCTCGTGGCCGATGCGCGGGTCCCACTCCATGGTGCCGGCGGGCGCGTAGCCGACCTGCTTGCCCTTGGCGTCGTAGAAGTACTGGTACGAGTCCATCAGGTCCGCGCCCGGCTTGCGGAAGCCGTCCACGACGAGCGGCGCGGGGCCGGCGTTCCAGACGTTGGCGCTGAAGGCGAGGTAGTCCTTGCCGGCCACGTCGCCGTCCTCGCCGTCGGTGACCGCGATGTCCCAGGCCGGCAGCGAACGCAGGTCCGGCTTGGGCACGTTGGCCGGCACGCCCGCCCGGCCGGTGGGCCGCTTGGTGGCCGCCTTCAGGGCGGGCGCGATCCGGGAGCCGTCGGTGTGACCGGCGCCGTCACCCAGGTGATGGGCGAGACCGCGGGCCTCCAGGGCGTGCGAGAGCGCGGCCGGAGTGGGGGCGTCGGCGCCACGGGGCCCGTAGTGATGCCCCATGCCTTCCATACCCTCCATGCCCTCCATGCCGGCCATGCCCGCCATGTCGTGCGAGGCGCCGTGGCTGCCGCCGGTGGCACTGTGGGCGGTAAGACCGGCCCCGCCTCCGCCTCCGCCTTCCCCGCCGTCGCGGATCTCCCGGACGGTCAGCGCGATGGTCGGCCGGTCGTCGGGGATCCCGAACAGGTCGCGGTACTTCTTCGCCACCGCCACCTTGACGGTGTACTCACCCGCGGCCAGGTCGAGCGGCCTGTCGTAGTCGAAGGCGGACGTGTTGGCCGCCCAGCCCTTCTCGACGCCCCAGACCGAGCCGAGCGTGAAGGGATTGGTGGAGCAGCTCTGCGGATAGTGCGAGGTGGCCGGGGCGTCCGGACGCAGTCGGCCGGAGGCGTTGTTCGGACAGAAGTTGCTCTTGCTCTTCTGTACCTCCACCCCGGCCGCGTTCTTGATGGAGACCTCCAGGAAGTCCGGGAAGCCGCTGAAGTCCTTGACGAGCCCGGCGGGCAGCGTCTTCGTCGTCACCTTCGTCCCGTTGCGCAGGATCTGCTGGGCGACGATCGGGTCCTTGTACGACTTACGGGTCACCTTCAGCTCCAGCGGAGCGTTGTCGACCGTGACGTACGTACCGAGGTCGAGGTAGACCCCGGAGTTCCCCTCGTACCGGTCGGCGGTCACGGCCTTCGACGCGGCGACGAGCTTGAGCTTCGGCGTCCCGGCCGGGCTCGCGGGCGCGGCCCCCGCGCCGGGAGCGGACCCGGCGACGGCGGCCACGACGGTGAGCGCGGCCCCCGCGGCGAACGCCGCGCGCTTCGGGCCCTTGTGATGTTGCGATCTGGTCATCGGTTCCTCGTCTGCGAGTGCCATGGTCAGTGGCATCGGACTGGACAGCCCACGACCCGACCGGCTCTGCAGACGCACCCCACGCGCCCCGGCCGGAACTGTGAGCACCCTGTGAGAGCCCCAAATGACCTTCCTGGGTTGCCTGTTGCGGAGAATCGGTGAAAGAACCCGGGGAAGGAGCGCCGCCCGGCGGCGGGCTTCACCCGCCCGGGTGAGCGGCCACCGCCCCGGCCGCGGGACGGCGCGGTGCCGGTTGTTCCAGATGAACGACGACGGTGGAGTGGAAGCGCTGCACGGCGTCGTCGACGCTGCGGATGAAACCGGACTCGGCGTTGCCGCGACCGCTGCCCATGCCCTTCACGAGGGTGAGCCGGAAACCGGTGATCTGCGCCCCGTCCTTGGGCAGCAGATCCGCCGGTTCCGGGCGGAGCCGCTCCAGGGTGCCGCGCGGCCCGCCCGCTCCGTCCTCGACCAGGGCCTCCACGTGCAGGTCGGCCGGCGCCTCCGCCAGTCGCCGGAGGAGCCGCTTGACCCAGGTCAGCGGATAGCCCTGGTCGGGCACGGGGATCTCCACGGACGTACGCAGCCGGCCGGTGCGCAGGTCGGCGCCGACCGCCAGCACCCCGGGCGTCCCCTCGATCCGCAGCTCCGCCCGCACCTTCCCCTCCGCGCACAGCTCGTCGGCCATCCGCGCCCTTCTCGCACCGGGGTCGGTTCCCCGCCGGGCGCGCTGGACGGGCAGCACCTTCTGCCCGAGCTCGCCGCCGAGCCCCAGACACACCTGCCGGATGAGCCGCTCCCAGCTCTCCACGACCTCCAGGGCCCGCGCGTCGCCCGGGCACAGCGTCTCGTCGTCGATGCCCTTGCGTACGGGAACCCAGGCCGCGCCCATGTTCTGGAAGCCGTGGCAGCCCGAGTTGTCGTGCTGGAGGTAGTGCAGGAGTTCCTGGAGCAGCCAGGCGTGCGCGCTGTTGCCGACGCCCTCGTGCCGGATGAGCAGCTGGGCCTGGTGGGCCACCTCGGCCCAGGACAGGTGGCGGAGGGCCACCTTGTGCTTGCGCCGGCCGTCGATCTTGACGTCGACGAGCGGACTGCCCTCGAGCGCGACGTCGTTGGAGATGGTGATGACGGCCTCGTAGCCCCGCCGCGTGGCGATGTCCATGTAGGCCTGCACCTGCTCGGGCCGCAGCGCGTTGCCGTTGGTCTTGGTCTCGACCAGCGCGGTCCACAGCTTGCCGGCGCGTTCGACGCGGATGACGCCGTCCGGACGCCGCGGGGTCTCGCCGTGCGGCAGGGACACCTCGGTGAAGGTCTCCATGCGGCCGGCCGGTGCGCCGAAGGCGGCCGTGAGCCGCCGCCCGAACTCCGGGACCTGCGCCATCACCGACAGCAGTACCGAGGTGGCCCGGGTCTCCCGGTCGCGGTCGCTCTTGAGCGCGGAGACCGGGAAGAGCCGGGCGCCCCTCCACGACTCGTTCTCCGCGAGGGACTTCTTCGGCGTCCTCGGCAGGGTGACCTTCTTCTTGGCGGTGCGGGGCCGTGCGGTGGCCCTGTCCGGCTCGGCGTCGTCGGCGGCCTGGCGTGGGGCGGGTACGGCCGGGAGCGGGTCGGACGGGAGCGGGTCGGACGGGAGCGGGTCGGACGGACGACGGCCGGGGTCGACCGGCGCGGAGCCGTCGGCCCCTCCCGAGTCGGTGCCCAAGACGCCGGTGCCGGACTCCGAAGCGGATTCGGCCTCGGATTCCGTCTCGGACTCGGGCTCGGACTCGTAGCCGACGGCGGAGAGGGCGTCGGGGTGGGAGGCGTCCGCCTCGTCGCCGGCGTCGTCGTCGATGTCGACGCCGAAGTCCATCGCGAGGCCGGCCAGACCGGTGTCGTATCCCTGCCCGACCGCCCGGAACTTCCACTCCTCCCCGCGCCGGTACAGCTCGCCGAAGATGAACGCGCTCACCGAGCCGGCGTCCTCGATGGCGAACCGCAGCAGCTCCTCACCCGCCCCGTCGGCCAACGTGACCCGGAGTTCCTCCAGTTCACCGAAGCGGGCGCCCTCGTACCGACTGGCGGCGACGACGATCCGGTCCACCTCGGCCGGAATCGCCGTCAGGTCGAATCCGATCCGGTCCTCGCTGCCCTCACCCGAGGGCACCTTGCCCAGGAGCTGCACGCTGCCGTCCGGGGCGACCGGGTGGTTGTAGAAGTAGAAGTCGGCGTCGCTGCGCACCTTCCCCTTCGCGTCGAGCAGGAGTACGGAGACATCCGCGTCGCCTTCGCCGGTCGGACTGGCCCACCCCAGGCTCACGACCACCGCGTCCGTGTTCTCGCTCAGAGCCGCCAAACCCACGTTGGCGCCCTTGACCATCTCGTGCACTAGCCCCCCTAGCGACCGCACTGATGTGACGCGCGCCACATGTGACGCACGGTGGGACTCTAGTGCCAGGAGGGTGAATCTCGGGGCGATCCGCCGGAAATCCGCACGGTGACGGCCGGGGAGGCCGTCGCCGTGCGGGATGGGAGCCGGTGGCCCGGCGAGCGGAGCGTCAGAGGTTGTAGCGGGGCTTCAGGTGGCGCCAGAAGTCTCGGAGCATCCACTTGTCGAAGTCGGTGATCTGGGTGGCGCTGCCCGCGTTCATCAGGAAGCAGCACTGGCCGGTCGGGGTCCAGTCGTAGAAGTCGTCGAGGCCGAAGGTGTGGCCGACTTCGTGCAGGTAGATGTGGATGTTCTCCTGGTTGAGGACGCCGGTGAAGTACTCCTGGCCGACGCGCTGGCCCCAGTCGCCGCCGGCGCCGCCCTGGAAGCCCTTGGTGAGCCAGAGGGACTGGTCGTAGTGGCGGGCGGTGCCGCCGGGGCACTTGGAGTAGTTGGCGTCCTGGTGGAAGAAGCGGCCGCAGTCGGGGGCGCACTGCGGGGCGCCGGCGCCGTCGAGGACGCCGGAGTAGATGTCGACGGAGTTGTCGGTCCACTGGAGGGTGGAGCGGTTCTTCACCGCCCAGCCGACGATGTTGACCGGGACGGTGGTGTACGGCCAGTTGTTGTAGGCCCGGCCGTTCTCCACCTGCGCCGCCATCCACTTGGCGAACTGCTTCTTCAGGGCCGCGTGGATCTGGTCGCGCAGGGTGGTGCTGACGGGGGCGTCGGACTCCCAGCGGACGCAGTAGTTGATGCTGCCCTTGTTGGCCATGACCTGGTCCCAGCCGTAGTTGCGGAAGCCGTAGAGGTCGGGGTAGGTCGTCGAGACGTGGTTCCAGACCTCGTTCAGGGGCTGGACCAGGTTGCTCGGCGGGTTCCACTCGTCGGCGGCCGCGGCTCGGGGGGCCGCGACGCCGGTCGCGTGGAAGAGGAGGGCGGTCAGTGCCGCGAGGACGGTGAGCAGTCGGGCGAGGGGCCTTGCGGGATGACGTGCGGGGTGCCGTGCCGGGTGCCGTGCGGGGGGTTTGCGCATGGTGAACTCCTCGTGTGGGGAACGGGATTCACGTGCTTCTGCGGTCGTTCGGTCATTGGTCGCCGCCGGGGCCGCAACGGGTTGCCGCTCTCCGGCCGTAGCATCTGCGCCATGGCGGACTGGGTGACCCGGCCGGCCGCGGCGGACGACGTCGAGGCCGTGGCGGAGGTGCGGGCGGTGGCGATGCGGGCCGATCTGGAGCGGCTCGGGCGCTACGACGAGCACCGGGTACGGCAGCGGCTGCGCGACGGGTTCGTGCCCGCGCACACCCGGATCATCGAGCTCGACGGCGTCCTCGTCGGCTGTGTGGCCCTGCGTCCGGCGGACGACGCGCACTGGCTGGAGCACTTCTACCTCGCGCCGCACGCCCAGGGACGCGGGATCGGGACCGCCGTCCTGCGGGAGCTGGTCGAAGCGGCCGACCGTTCGGCGCTCCGGCTGCGCCTCGACGTCCTGCGGGGCAGTGCGGCCCGCCGCCTCTACGAGCGGCACGGCTTCACGTTCGAACACGAGGACGCCGTGGACGTGTTCCTGGTGCGCGAGCCCGGTCGCCGACCCCTTTCCCGTCCCCGGTCCGGGTGGTTCCGTGACGGGTTCGGGGTGGGGGAGGGGGCGGCGGCTCCATCATGAGCCGGTGTTTCGCTCCCTTCGCTTCCTTCGCGCCCTTCGCGCCCTTCGCACCCTTCGCGCCGTTCGGGCTCCGCTGACCGCGCTTCTCGTCGCCTGCGCCCTGCTCGCCGGGCCCGCCTCCGTCCCCGTCGGGCGGGGGGTCGGCGCGCCGCCCGGGGCCTTCGGGGCGTACGTGGGGTACGACGACGCCGGTGTGCGGCGGATCGCGGCGCTCGACGGATGGCTCGGGGCGGCCACGCCCCGGGTCGGGCACGCGTATCTGCCGGGCGACCGGTGGAGCAACATCGAGGGGGCGCCCGGCTATCTGGAGTACTGGGCGCGGTGGCGGCAGGAGCGCGCCGACCGGATGTTCGTGCTCAACGTGCCGATGCTGGAGGGCACGGAGGAGCATGTGCCCGACCAGGTCGTGCGGGACGAGCTGCGCAGAGGGGCGCGCGGGGAGTACGACCGGCACTTCCGGGTGCTGGCCCGGCGGCTCGTCGCGCTCGGGGTGCCCGATGCCGTGCTGGTGGTGGGGTGGGAGATGAACGGGATCACCTACACCCATCGGTGCGGCCCCGACCCGCAGGCCTGGAAGCGGTACTGGGCGCGGATCGTCGACGCCATGCGGTCCGTGGACGGCGGGCAGCGGTTCCGGTTCGAGTTCACGCCCAGTCGCGGGCTGGACGCCGTCCCCTGGTCCGCGTGCTATCCCGGTGACCGGTACGTCGACGTCATCGGCATGGACGCCTACGACCAGCCGCACGGTGTGTCCTTCGAGGAGCAGGTCGCCGAGCCGTACGGGCTCGCCGCGCATGTGCGGTTCGCGCGGGCGCACGGCAAGCCGGTCTCGTATCCCGAGTGGGGGCTGTACCGCAACGGCGACAACCCGGAGTACGTGCGGGGCATGCTCACCTGGTTCGCCGAGCACCGGCCGCTGTACCAGACCATCAGCGACTACTGCCCGCACGGTGTGTGGCGGTGCTCCGGCAATCCACGGTCGTCGGCCGTGTACCGCTCGCTGGTCGGGGGGCCGTTCGGCTGAACCCGGCCGCCACGCGGGCCGCGTGCCGTTCCCGGCCGGGCCACCGGTCCGATGATCACACGATGGGACGAGAACACCACGCGCGTCTCCCGCACACGCGAACACACACGCGGGCGCGCCCCCGTACCGCGACCGGGGGCGCGACCGGGGCCGCACCGCTCGCGCTCCTGCTGCTCGTACTCCTCCTGCTCGCGCTCGCCGCCGTGCCCGCGGGAGCCGGCGGCGACGGGTTCCGCAAGGAGGCCGCCCGTGCCGTCCGCGCGCACGAACGCGCTCGCGCGCAGGTGGACCGGCTGCGCGACTCCGACGCCTCTCCCACCGAGGTCAAGGACGCCGAACGCCGTCGCAGAGCCGTCCGCGCCGGGCTGTGGGACCTGCTGTGGTCCACCGGGAGAAGCTCCGGCGACCCGGTCGCCGTCGATCCGTCCGGACGGGACAGCCGCTGTCCGTTCGGCGACCGGAGCCGCCCGCCGGAGCGGCGCGCCCGGACCTGGACGGCCCCGACCCGCCGCTACTGGCTCTCCGCGGGCTACGCCGCCAAGGGCTCCCGCTGGGCCCACCGGCACACCGGCCAGGACTTCGCCGTGGACTCCGGCACCCCCGTGTACGCCGTCGGCTCCGGCACCGTCCGCGCCACGACCTGCGGCGACGGCTTCGGCAACCAGGTCGTGATCCGCCACCGCGACGGCTACTTCACGCAGTACGCCCATCTGTCGCGCATCGATGTGCGCAAGGGCGGGCATGTGACGGCCGGCCAGCGCATCGGCCTGTCCGGCGCGACCGGCAACGTCACCGGCCCGCACCTGCACTTCGAGGTGCGGATCACCCCGTACGTCGGATCCGCGGTACCGCCGCTGCCCTGGCTGCGCCGGAAGGCCGTCCAGGTCTCCGGGGCGCCCGCGCTGCCCTGATCGCGGGCGGTGGCCGGGTGGCGCCGGGAAGTACTACGCCTGCTGGGGGCGGTAGGCGGCCAGGGCCCAGATCACGAACACGTCGATGGCGATCTGGATGACCGCCCAGAACGGCGCGTACGGCAGGAACAGGAACTGCAGGATCAGGCTCAGGGAGGCCAGCGCGATGCCGCTGATCCGGGCCCATCCTGCCCACTCGCTCCCGCTGAGCAGCCCGTAGCCGGTCACCGCGGCCACGATGCCCACGATCAGCAGGACCCAGCCCCAGCCGGTGAGGTTCATCTCGTAGACGTAGCTGCCGACGCGGGAGTAGACGTCGTCGTTGGCGATCGCGGCGATGCCCTGGAAGACGGCGAGGACACCGCTCACGAACATGAGCACGCCCCCGAACACGACCCCTCCGGCGGCCAGTCCGCTCCACTCCGACGGGGGCGGGGTCCGGCTCGGCGTACCGGTGCCCTGGTGGGACGGGTCCCACACCCGGGGCCCCTGCGACGGCTTGGAGTGCGGCTGATCACTCATGGCGCTGTCCCGTCTCTGTGCGGATGTTCGTCGGTTCGTCGGCGTTCGCCGGGTCGTGGGCGTTCGCCGGTCGTCGGCGTTCACCGGTCGTCGGCGTTCACCGGTCGTCGGCGTTATCCGGTCGTCGGCGTTCTGCACCGACCCTCCGTCCGGACGGGGGCCGCCACCACGGGGGTGCGCCGTACGGGTGACCCGGCATGCGGACCGGCGGGACCGCCCCTTCACTGGAGGAAGGCCCGCGGACCCCTCAGGAGGAGACAAGATGCGACGCACCAAGGGCGTGCTGCTGACGGCGGCAGCGATCTGCTGCGCCACCGTGCTCACCGGCTGCTCGGACGAAGACACCCCCTCGTCGGTGTCGTCCGCCGCCAGCAAGGCCGCCTCGGCGGCCGAGTCGCTGGGCAGGGAAGCCACCGCGGCCGCGTCCTCCCTCGCTTCCGGCTTCGCCTCCGAGGCGTCGTCGGCGTTCGCGTCGGCGTCGGCGTCGGCGAGCCGCGAGCTGGACGAGATCAAGGACGGCGTCGACGTGAAGTCCGACGTGAAACTCGGCACCCCGGGCACCGACCAGGACGGCCGGGCGACCGTCGAGGTCACCGTCTCCAACACCACCGACGCGTCGAAGTCCTTCGCCGTCCAGGTCGACTTCACCGACTCCTCCGGCAACCGGCTCGACACGGTCGTCACCACCGTCTCCGACGTGGCCGCGGGCAAGACCGGCAAGCAGACGGCCCACAGCAACCGCACGCTGTCCGGCCAGGTGAAGGCGGAGGTGGCCCGGGCGGTGCGGTACTGACGCGGACCGCGGAGACGTCCGTCGCGGGCCGGCTGCTGCGGGAGATCGTCACCGACCCACACCGCCTCCCCGAGCATCTGGCCCTGTTCGCGGTACGCCACCTGGGTCCGGTGGCGTACCGCACGACGTCGACCGAACCGCCGCCCACCCGAGCCCAGTTGCTCTCCCGGGGCCGCCGCGCCACGGTCACCGAGGGCGCGTTCGTGGGCGGCCCGTTCCTCGTGCTCATCCCGGTCGCGTTCTGCGCCGCCCTGCTCCGCCAGACCCGCACGATCCTGGAACTGGCCGCGCTGACCGGCCGGAACCCGACGGAACGGGACCGCGCGGCCGAACTCCTCGTCCTGCAAGGGGTGTACGACGACGTCCCCGCGGCCCGTACCGGCCTGACGGCCCACACCACAGCCGACCCACCCGGCTCCTCCGGCCACTCAGGCCGGCGCAGCCGCCCGGCCGTCCTGTGGGCGCTCACCCTGCGCATGGCCCGACTGCTCGGCCTCCTCACGCCGACCGGACCCGGCGGCCGTCCCCGCCGGGCGGCGCAGGCCGCGCGCTGGCTGCTGCTCGCCGCCGTGATCCTCGTCGGACTGGCCGCCCCGCTCGTCTGGCTGCCCTACATGGCGAACTCCTACGACCGCGCCACCACCCGGCTCAACGACCGGGCCGTCCGCTTCTACTTCCCGCTGACCGGGGCGGACGACGACATCGCGACCCCGCCCCGCCCCCGCCGCCGCCCCGACCCGGCCGCGCTCGCCGGCGCGGGCCGCGCGCTGCTGTCCCTGCTGGTACCGGTGGCGCTGACCATCGGCGTACTCGTCGCCGACCTGCGCATCGCGGGCGGCAACTGGCCGGTCCTGGGCATCGTGCTGACGGCCGCGTCGGTGGGCACGGGAGCGGTGTGGGTGTGGCGGCGGCACCGGGGGCGGGGCAGCCGCCGCGGCGACCCGGACCCGCACTGAACCGGTGGCAGGGCTAGCCCCTCGTGCTCGCGAACTCCCGCAGGAAGAGCGCCTCCACATGGGCCATGTGCTCGATCTCCGTCGGGTCGACGCTCTCGTCGGGCGCGTGGATGAGGCAGCGGGGTTCCTCCACGCCCATGAGGACGATCTCGGCGCGAGGGAAGGCGCCGGCGAGGACATTGCACAGCGGGATGGACCCGCCCTGGCCGAGAAAGGCGAGGGGTCTGCCGTAGACCTCCCGCATGGCCGTGCCGAGGGCGGTGTACGCGGGACCGTCGGTGGCGGCGCGGAAGGGCGATCCGGTGCCCTCCGGCTCGACGGTGACCCGCGCGCCCCAGGGCGCGGCCTCGGTGAGGTGCCGGGTGAGGGCCTCGCGGGCGAGGTCCGCGTCGGTGCCGGGCGGGACACGGAGGCTGACCCGGGCGCGGGCGGTGGGCGGGACGGCTGCCGCGGAGCCGACGACCGGCGGGCAGTCGATGCCGAGGACGGTGACGGCGGGCCTTGCCCACAGCCGGTCGGCGACCGTGCCGGTGCCGGTGAGCAGCACGCCGTCCAGGACGCCGGCGTCGGCGCGGAACCGGTCCTCCGGGTAACCGGCGCCCTCCCAGGTCCCGTCGCAGACCAGGCCGTTGACGCGGGTCGAACCGGTGACCGGGTCGCGCAGGGTGGAGAGCATCTGGATCAGAGCCGCGAGCGCGTCGGGGGCCGGGCCGCCGAACATGCCGGAGTGCACTTCGCCCTCGAGGGTGCGGACGGTGACGACGAGGTTGGCGAGACCGCGCAGGGTGACGGTCGCGGTGCCCGTGCCGACCTCCGCGTTACCGGTGTCGCACACCAGCAGGGCGTCGGCCAGGAACAGCTCCGGATGCTGACGGACGTACGCCTCCAGCCCGCCGGTGCCCTGTTCCTCGGAGCCCTCCGCGACGAACTTCAGCCCCACCGGGACGTCCTCGCCGAGGGCCCGCAGCGCGGTGAGGTGCATGACGATGTTGCCCTTGCAGTCGGCGGTGCCGCGCCCGTACCAGCGGCCGTCCTCGCGCTCGGTGAGCGTGAACGGCGGGGAGTTCCAGGCGGCGTCGTCGAGCGGGGGCTGCACGTCGTAGTGGCAGTACAGCAGGACGGTGGGCGCGCCGGGCGGCGGCGGCCGGTGACCGAGGACGGCGTGGCTGCCGTCCGGGGTCTCGGCGAGGTGGACGTCCCGCAGGCCGGCGTCCGTGAACGCGTCGGCGACCCACCGGGCGGCGCGGTGGCACTCCTCGGGCGGGTACTGGCGGGGGTCGGCGACGGACGGGATGGCGACCAGCTCGGCCAGGTCCGTCCTGGCGCGTCCCATCAACCCGGCGATTCTCTCGGCGAGTTCGGTCATGGTCACCGCCTCACCGTGTCATCGGTCTTCAGGTCGTCGAGCTTGTCCTGGATCCTGTCCAGCTTCTCCGGGCAGTAGATCTCCAGGATCGTGGCCTCCGCCCGGAGCGCCCTGCTGTCGCCGATGACGGGCCGCTGGCCGACGAACGCGGCCCCGTTGGACACGTTGATCTTCCACAGCGCCGACTTGAGGGCGCTCGCGGGGTCGTCGCAGACCAGGCCGCCGTCGGTGCCCAGGAGATCTGCGATCTGCGAGGTGTCGGGGCGGGGAAGGCCGGCCGCTTCGGCGGCGTCGGCGAGTTCGTTGGCCTTGGTCGCCGCCCTGCTGCTGGTCGCGATGGTCGCGTAGCGGATGAGTCCGATGACGACGAGCACGAGCAGCACGATGATCGCGCCGATGTAGATCCACTTGTGTTCGGATGCGAACCGGGTGGGACTCATGACCCCTCCTCCTCGCGGGCGGCGTCCGTCCGCCAGTCCGGCTTGCGGAACCTCAGGAAGGCCCACGGGATCAGCAGGCCGAGGATGCCCAGCCCGCAGCCGATGATGAGGACGTACGACCACACGCTGCCGCCGCCGAACTGCGAGGGCGGCACGAAGCCGATGACCATGGCCGCGGCCGAGGCCAGCAGACCGACCACGCACAGCACGTTGAGGGCGGGGACGCGGTAGCCGCGCGGGTGATCGGGCTGGTTCTTCCGCAGGCGCATCGCCGCGACGAACATCAGCAGGTAGACGATGAGATACACCTGCGTGGTGATCGTCGAGAAGATCCAGTACACGTTGGAGACGTTGGGGATGAACGCGTACCCCAGCGCGATCACCGTGGTCACCACGCCCTGCGTCACCAGGATGTTCTGCTGGACGCCGTACCGGTTCAACTGCTGGAGGAACGGCGGCAGATAGCCCTCGCTGCGGGAGATCTCCAGCAGGCCCTTGGACGGTCCGGCGAGCCAGGTCAGCATCCCGGCCAGCGACGCGGAGATCAGCATGACGGCCGCGATCGGCGTCATCCAGCCGATGTCGAAGTACGAGAAGAACGCGTCGAAGGCCTGCATCACCCCGGCGGTGAGGCTGGTCTGGTCGGCCGGCACCACCCAGCTGATGGCCAGCGCGGGCAGGATGAAGATCAGCAGCACGAGTCCCATGGCCAGGAACATCGACTTCGGGTACTCCTTCGCCGGGTTCTTCAGCGAGGACACGTGGACGGCGTTCATCTCCATGCCGGAGTACGAGAGGAAGTTGTTGACGATCAGCACCAGGCTGGCCAGGCCGGTCCACTGCGGGAGCAGGTGACTGGCCGTCATGGGCGCGGCCGAGGGGTTGCCCTGGGCGAGGAAGACCATGCCGAGCACGACGAGGATCGTGCCGGGCACGAGGGTGCCGATGACCAGGCCCCAGCTGGACAGTCCGGCAAGGGCCTTGGTGCCGCGCGAGGACACCCACACACCCGTCCAGTACAGGACCATGATCACGATCGCGGTGTAGAGGCCGCTGGAGGCGAGGGACGGATCGATGATGTACGCGATGGTGCTCGCCACGAAGGCCAGCAGGCTCGGGTAGTAGAAGATCGTCATCGCGAACTGGCACCACACGGCGAGGAACCCGAGCGGCTTGGACAGGCCCTCGCTGACCCACCGGTAGACGCCTCCGTTCCAGCCCGACGCCAGCTCCGCCGACACCAGCGCGGTCGGCAGCAGGAACACGATCGCCGGGACGAGGTAGAGGAACACGCAGGCCAGGCCGTACACGGCCATCGTCGGGGCGGCCCGCAGACTCGCCACCGACGCGGTCGTCATGAGGGCGAGGGTGAGCCAGGTGAGCCTGGGCGGGGCCGCGGATCTCGACTGCGTGCGCACCGCCTGTCTCGGCGGGTCGACGGGAACGTCCATCGAGGCCATGTGCCCTCCCGGGGTGCGGTGACCGATGGGCCCAGCGTGTCGGGAGGCGGCGACGGGCGCAGAGCGGGTGGGCCGTCCGGGTGACGGGCCACCGGCCGCCGAAGACGCCGACCCCGGCGGCGGCCCCCTGCGCGGACCGACCACCCTCGCGGGCGGGCTGTCGTCGCGGGCTTCACCGACCTGCTGAAACTGGTCACGATCGTCACGGCGATCGCGATCGGTCTGGTGACCGGCGCGGCACTCGCCGGCCGACGGGACGACGTCGTCTGAACGGCCGTCTCAGCCCGTGCCCGACGGCCTCACGCCATCCAGAAGAAGACGGCCGTCATCCGCTTCGTCTCCAGCGTCGTACCGGAGTAACCGGTCGCGCTGTGCACGAGGTTGGCGTTGTAGAGGAGCAGCCGGTTGTGCTTGTGGGGGACCCGTACGTCCTCCTCGAAGGCGTCCGGCGCGACGAACCGGGTGCCGAGCGCCTCGACGAGGTTGTTGTGCGGGGCCTGGACGACGTTGCCTCCGAGGCGCCCGCCGGGCAGGGACTGCCGGTAGAAGCTGGTGCCGCAGTCCTTGGGGACGGCCGGGTTGAGATACAGCACGGCCGCGTACCGGCACAGCGCCCGTGAGTCGGAGTGCGGCCGGGGGGTGCTCTCGCCCTCCCCCACCACCTGGATGCAGTTGTGGTTGAGGGTCCCGCCGCCGGGCGCCGTCTGCACCCACAGCTTCCCGGCCCCCGTCGCCTTCCTCACCAGCCGTTCCACCCGCCCGAGTTCACCGGCGTCCAGCCCCGGCATGGTGCGCAGTCCGGGCCAGCTCTCGGAGGTGTACGGATACCCCTCGACCCAGTCGTCCTTGGCGAGACACCGGTCACGGATCGCGGTGATGTCGGCCTCGGGGAAGACGTCGTCGATCACCCAGTAGTCGCGTCCCTTGGTGGGCTTGCGGTAGGGAAGCACGGGGAGCGTGGCGGCAGCCCTCGCGGGCTGGTGGGGCCGCTGTGGCATGAACATGAAGCGAATCTAGGTCGGGGCATCCTCATGACTCGCCCTCCCGTTCGTCCGCACTCCGCCGCGAAGTGGTCAACGTTTCGTCGAGCCGGTCAACGGTTCACCAACCGGGAAGGCCCCGGCGTCACCCCTCCGGATCCGCGAACAGGTCCTCGGCGGTGGTGGCGTGGACGGCACGCTGCGACCACGTGGTGAGCCGACCGAGGTCGGTGCAGGACTCGACCCGCTCACGGACGGCGTCCGGCACGGGGATGCCACGCCATTCCAGGATGCGCAGCGTCATATCGGCCCGGTCCGCGACTCGGCCCTCTTCGCGACCTTCCTCACGGCCCTCTTCGCGTCCTTCCTCACGGCCCTGTTCGCGTACCTCCTCCGCGAGGGGGTGTCGCCAGAAGTACTGCATCGCGGTCATGAGGTCCCTCCACATCCGTTGTGCCTGAGGGTCTGTCAGGCATGAGTCGACGAACTGCACGAGCGCCGCGGCGCTGTCCCGGTCGATGGTCCGCAGGGCGGCTGCCAGCGATTCCAGTATGGCGGGGGCCTGCCGTCCCCGGCCGTGTGTCATCGCGGAAAGCACCGCAAGAGGTACGTCCCGCTCCGCCTCCTGCCGGGTGGCAATGACGGGAACGTTGTCCGGGCCGAGCACGAAAGGCCGCACGGTCAGCGAGGGCATCCCCCGCACACCGAGATGGATCGGCTCCGCCGCCCAGCGGGCCGTGGCACTGCTCTGGGTGACGACGACGAGCACGGGTTCGCAGCGGTACTTCTCGTAGAGATAGCTGAGGTAGTACGGCCAGCTGCCGCGCTTCCTCTCGTCGGGCTTGCCCTGCGACTCGACGACCAAGAGGTAGCTTCCCTCGTCGGTCTCGGCCCGGAGCAGCGTGTCCACGCGCCGCTCGATGGGCTCGATCTCGGTGAGGTCGACGTTCATGGCAGCGAAGTCGTGGGGCGTGGGGAAGGGCACGGACAACACCTGTTGCAGGGCACTGGTCAGGAGTCCGGGTTCCTTCTGGAAGATCCGGTGCAGCGCCTCGTGCGACGAGCCGACCATCGGCTCTCCTTTCTGTACGACGTGATCAACGAGCTACGCCGCGTTCAGTTCGCACCACACGAGCTTGCCCCGGTGGCCCATCCGGGAGAGCGGTTGCCAGTGCCAGAGGTCGGCGCAGGCCCGGACCAACGCCATGCCTCGGCCGTTCTCGGCGTCGGTCAGGTCCTCCAGCCGGGCCGGGGGCTCGGGTGGTTCGGGGTCCGCGTCCCAGGCACCGATCTGGAGCACGCCGTCCCGGAAGCGGAGGCGCAGGCAGGCGGGGCCCTTGGTGTGGAGTACGGCGTTGGAGACCAGCTCCGAGGCGAGCAGCTCCGCCGTGTCGGTGAGGTGCATCAGGCCGTGGAGGGTCAGGATCAGGCGCAGGGTGCGGCGGCAGACGGTGACGGATCTCGGGTCGCTGGGGATGTACAGGGAGTACTCCCAGGCGTCGGGGGTGGCGACGGTTTCGGACATGCGTCAGCTCCACAGGTGGGGGGTGAGGATGCAGGAATGCGCGTGCGGTGGCATGCCTCAGCCGTCATGGCAGGACGGAGCGGTGCACTTCCGTAGCGTGTGCGTTGCGTCACCGACGGTAGATCTAAATCTAGAGATGCGGCAAGCCGATCGCGTAATCTGACGCCGAACGAGTCGCGCATGCAGGCGCGTTGAACCTAGGAGCGGCCGAGCCTTGAGGCGCGAAGCAACGGCACGTCAGACGCGCGTGGCAACCGAACTGCGCAGGCTTCGAGAGGCCGCGGACCTCAACGCCCGCCAGGCGGCGGCACTGCTCGGCGTCAGCCCCGCCCAGATCACTCACATCGAGTCCGGACTCGCAGGTGTGAGCGAGAAACGGCTCCGTCGCCTCGCGTCCCACTACTCCTGCACGGACGACGAGTTCATCGACGCCCTGGTGACCATGGCCACGGACCGGACGCACGGCTGGTGGGAGGAGTACCGGGGGCTGCTGCCGGCGTCGTTCCTGGACCTGTCGGAATTGGAGCACCACTGTCGGTACCAGGCCAATGTGGCCGTTCTGTTCGTGCCGGGCCTGCTACAGACGGAGGAGTACGCCCGCGCCGTGTTCTCCAACAGGATCCCTGAACTCAGCGCAGATGAGCTTGAGTTGCGTGTCCAGCACCGCGTCGCGCGCCGCGTGGTCATCGAACGCGTGGCACCCATCAGCCTGGAGGCGGTGATTCACGAGGCGGCGTTGCGCATCAGGGTCAGCGACCGTGCCGCATCACGAGTCCAGCTCACACGAGTCCTGGAACTCTCCGAGGCGGATCACATCAGCGTCCGTGTCATCCCGCTCGACCTTGACGGCTTCTCCAGGGGCGGCAGCAGCATGACCTACCTGGGCGGCCCGGTGACCAGGCTGGACACGGTGATCCGCGACGCTCCTCACGGTGCCGCCCTGGTCGATTCCGAGGCTCAACTCGCCGAATGCCGTACGCGCTTCCTTAAGGTGGAGGCTGCGTCACTCGAACCGGAACGGTCGCGTGACTTCATCCACACCCTGCTGAAGGAGCTGTGAGGCGCGCTGTGATTCCCGCGAATTGGCAGAAGTCGACGTACTCCGACGGCGGTGACGGCAACGACTGCGTCGAGCTGGCCGCCACCCCCGTCGCGCTGCACCTCCGTGAGTCCGACGCCCCCGGTGCCGTGCTCACCACCGCACCGGTCCCGCTCGCCCGGTTTCTGCACGCCATACGCACAGGGACCCCCGGAATTGTGGCCTCCATCACAGCCCGCGCGGGCCGCGCCTGCTGAAGTGACCGGATGATCGGTCTCGTACTCCGCGTTCTCCCGTTCTGGGTGCGCGAACCCCTGCTCGTCGTCGTCGGCGTGCCCTTCAGCGTCCTTCTCTTCTACGCGGCCATCCGGGACCAGGAATGGATCGGGGCCGCGCTCGGCCTCGCCGTCGCCGTGTTCACCGCCGTCCGCATCCACACGATCAGGCGCGCCCTCCAGACCCGCCGCCAGGCGAAGGCCATGGAGGGCATGAAGCGCATCGAGGGCATCTAGGGCATCCGGGCCGGCCGGGGCGCCAGGACGAGCAGGGCAGCCGCTCAGTCGTCGACGTCGACGTGGTCGAACGTCCTCAGCATCTCCGTCAGCACCCGTACGCAGGCCCGCACCTCGGCGTCGGTGAGTTCACCCCCGACCTGGCGGTTCAGCATGTGCTCGCGGCCCAGGACCGTGGTGATCAGGCTCCGGCCCTCCTCGGTGATCCGGATCAGGGACGAGCGCTGGTGCGCGGGGTTGGGGAGGGTCTCCGCCCACCCGTGCGCCACCGCGTCGTTCACCATGCGCTGCACGAACTGCCGGCTCAGCGCCTGGATCCGGCTGAGCTGCGGGACCGTCAGGTCTCCCTTGCGGCGCAGCAGATCGAGCACGGAGCGCACCCCGACGGAGGCTCCCTCGACGGCCTCGCCCTGTTCGACCTTGCGCAGGGCGCGGCGGTAGAGGGGGCCTACCAGGTCGAAGACCTCGGTGAGCCGGTGGCCGAGTTCGTCGGGCGGGAGCGGGGCGCCGGCGGGGAGAGTCGGGTCGGTGTCGTTCACCCCCACATGATGCACCCGGAAATAATGACACCTTGGTTGCCAAAAGTCGGACTGGATGACACCTTGGTTGTCATGAATGCCGCTTCGGACATGAAGTACTTCGCCTCCGCCGACGGGGACCTCGCCTACCGCGAGGCCGGCGCCGGGGAACTCGTGGTCCTGCTCCACTCCGGATTCGTCGATCACCGTGTCTTCGACGCGGTGGTCCCGGCGCTCGCCTCCACGCACCGGGTGATCGCGGCGGACGTGCGGGGCCACGGCGCCTCCGCCAACGCGACCCGGCCCTTCCGCTGGGCCGACGACCTCGCCGCGCTGCTGCACCACCTCGACGCGGGCCCCGCGGTGCTGATCGGCGTCTCGATGGGCGGCCTGATCGTCAGCGACACCCTGCTCGAACATCCGGAGCTGGTCCGCGCGGCCGTCGTGTGCGGCGCCTCCACCGGCGAGTTCCAGGACTCCGACCCCTGGCACCGGGCGATCCAGGCCGAGACGGCCCGCGCCCTGGCCGCCGGTGACATCGAGGGCTGGCTGAAGGCGTTCCTGAACTATGTGCCCGGCCCGCACCGCACCCTCGACGAGGTGGACCCGGACATCACGCGCCGACTGGGCGAGATGGCCCTGAACACCCTCTCCAAGCACTCGCCCGGGGAGAAGGACTGGCACGTCCGGGTGACCGACACCTGGTCGCGGCTGCCCGGGATCGACGTCCCCGTGCTCACCGTGAACGGCGCCCTGGACACCCCCGACGTGATCGCCGCGGCACAGCGCCTCGCCGACAGCGTCCGCGACGGCCGGTCCGTGCTGATTGAGGGCACCGGGCACTACCTCAACATGGAGAAGCCCGAGGAGTTCACGGCCGTCGTCGCGGACTTCCTGCGCGCGCTCTGACCGGCCTCGGGGCCCGCCGCGCGACCGGCCGCGCGACCGGCCTCGGGGGTCTGCCTCAGGGACAGCCTCCGGGGCCGCCTCCGGGGCCGCGGATATCCGGTGGATCAGGTGGGCCGCTGGTGACAGGCTTCCGGCGCATGGGGGAACAGCCGTGGGCGGAGACCGAGTTCCGGACGACCGGTGGCACGGTCCGCGGCAGGCGATCGGCCGACGGCGTCACCGCCGTGCTCGGCATCCCGTACGCCGCCGCGCCCTTCGGCGCGCACCGCTTCCGCGCGCCGCGGCCCGCCGCCGGCTGGAGCGCGACCCGGGACTGCACGGCGTTCGGACCCGTCGCGCCGCAGTCCGCGGAGCTGCCCGGTTCGCCGGTGTGGCGTCCGGGGGACGAGGAGGTGCTCACCGTCAACGTGTGGGTACGGCCCCCGCCGGACGGCGGCCCGCTGCCGGTGCTCCTCTGGATCCACGGCGGCGCCTACACCTTCGGCTCCTCCGCCCAGCCCGACTTCGACGGCGCCGCGCTCGCCCGTGCCGGAGTGGTCGTGGTCAGTTGCAACTACCGGGTCGGTTTCGAGGGGTTCGGCCATGTGCCGGGCTTTCCCGCCAACCGCGGGCTGCTCGACCAGGTGGCCGCGCTGCACTGGGTCCGGGAGAACATCGCCGCGTTCGCCGGCGATCCCGGCAACATCACGGTCGCCGGGCACTCGGCCGGAGCGGGTTCCGCCGCCTGTCTGATGGTCATGGAAGAGGCCCGCGGGCTGTTCCGCAGGGCCGTCGCCCACAGCGTGCCCCACGGTTTCTTCGGCGTCGAGGCCGCCGCCGCGATCACGTCGAGGATCGCGGCGGAGGCCGGGGTGCCCGCGACGGCCGCCGGACTGCTCTCCGCTTCTCCGCAGGCCCTGGTGGCCGCCGCCGACAAGGTCGCCGGAGCGTGCGGGACCGATCCCGTGACACCGGTCCAGGCATTCGATCCGGTCGTCTTCCAGCCGGTGATCGACGGCGAGGTGCTGCCCGGCGACCCGCTCCGCGCGCTCGCTTCCGGCATCGCCCGCGATGTGGACCTCCTGGTGTGCCACACCCTGGAGGAGTACTGGTTCCTGCACGAGGTCGGCGCGGTGCGGGAGGTCTCCTCGGAGCCGGAACTCGCGGGCTTCGCCGAAGCCCTCGCCCTGCCCGCCCGGCTGGTCGCCGGATACCGCGCGCTGATGCCGGACGCTCCGGTGCTGGACCGCTATCTGGCACTCTTCGGCGACGCGGTGTTCGGCGAGTACAGCAGCCGGCTCGCCGAACAGCACGCGCGGGCCGGCGGCCGGGCGTATCTGTCGCGGTTCGCCCGCAGGCGCGCGCGCCCGGGTGGCGGGACCCGGCCCTGGCACACCGCCGACATCCCCTTCGCGTTCGGCAATCTGGACGCGGCGGGCGCCGACTTCCTCATCGGCGGCACCCCCGACGCACAGGACCGGGCACTGTCCCGGCGCATGCTCCGCGCCTGGGCCGACTTCGCCGCCTGCGGTGACCCGGGGTGGCCCGCGGTCACCGACGACGGCACGACGGTGCGGGTCTGGGCCGTGCCGGACGATCACCTGTCCGACGACGGCGCCTCCGCCGTGCGCGCGCTGTGGCGGGGTGTCTCTCTCGAAGCCGCACCCGGAGTCGCATCCGAGGTCGCGTCCGAGGTCACCACCACCTCGTCGCCGACCGACACCTTCCCCGCTCGCCGTACCTCGAAGTAGGCGCCGAAGGAGACTCCGCCGCCGTCCGCCCGCCGGTAGTCCGCGAGGGTGCGCAGCGGTTCCGGGCCGGAGCGGCGGCCGGTGCGCTGGTCGACCATCGTGATGGCGCAGCGGATCGTGTCCTCGGTGAAGGCCAGTTCCGTGCCGGCGATGGTGAGGCGGGCGGCGCCGTCCTCCGTGTGGGGGATGTCCCAGCCGTCCACGACCAGGTTGGGCCGGAAGCGGTTCATCGGGAGGGGGTCGGCTCCGCGTTCGGTGATCCTGCGGTTCAGGGCGTCCAGGCTGGCCCGGGAGACGAGGTGCAGGCGGCCGCTGTTGCCGGCGGGGGTCCGGACCAGGGTGCTCGGGGTGCCCAGTAGGTCCGTGAGCCAGTCGTGCACGTCCGTGCCGTCCGCCCGCACCGGGTCTCGGCCGGGTGCCCGCAACGTCAGTTCGCCCCCGGTCAGTTCCGGTGTGATCAGGGCCAGCCCGGGGTCGCCCCACTGCCAGCGCAGCTCGCCCTTCTCGTCGGCGACGGCGTACGTGCGGTCGTGCCGCAGACCGGTTGTCGTCAGCTCCGCCGCCGAGAGCTCCGTGCCCGCGCATCCCTTCACCGGGTAGTACGTGATCCCGACCAACCGCCCGACCGTCATCCCCACGCCCCCTCGTCAGTCCGTCATCAGCGCCGGTACGAGACCGTCGTACCCTTTCCCGCCCACGGTCCGTACGGGCCCGAGTAAGTTCCCTGTGGGAACTTAACCCGGCCCGGATGCCTGGTCCATGAACTTTTCACTCAGGACGGTGAGCACGTCGGACCCCGCGTCCGTACTCCTGTGTGCCGTCCTCCACGGGCACGGCACATCGACATATCGGCGGTACCCCCGACCGGGCAGGAGGCACGGTGCCAATTTCGCGAAACATGATGGGAACCCTGTTCGTCGGCGGTGCGCTGACCCTGACACTCAGCGCACTGGCCTACCCATCGATGCTCGGACTTGACACCGTGTCGTCTTCGGGCGACCGGATCATCGCCAACACCCAGTGGGGTCCGCTGACGGAAAGCGACCGCGCCTTCGTCGTGGCGGTGCGCGCGGCCGGTCTGTGGGAGTACCCGGTCGGGCAGATCGGGCTCCAGAAGGGGCAGAGCAAGGGCGTCATCACCGCCAGCCAGCACCTCATCGACGGCCACGCGGCGCTCGACACCACCTGCCTCAAGATCGCGCCGATGCTGAACGTCACCCTGCCCAACGTGGCCAGTCCACAGCAGGAAGGGTTCGTCAACACCCTCAAGGCCGATCAGGGCAAGCAGTTCGACGTCGACTTCGCCAACATCCTGCGCATGACGCACGGTTCGATCTTCAACACGGTGGCGAAGGTCCGCTCGACGACGAA